>JAHDCG010000050.1:11214-38711 GCA_020629965.1 Saprospiraceae bacterium
CCTTATCCGCTAAATCCGCGATTCTGATTTTATCACACGATATGCGTTTCTTTGTTTACGCGTGATTGCCGCTCTTAGACATGGTAATGTCATGTCTCTACAACTCCGGAGGGAATATGGTGCATAACAACTCAAACGATTCCAACCACTCCAACCATTCAAACATTTTTTCACTTCGCAATCCCGTACTCCTCCATTTTCCGATACAGCGTCGTCAAGCCGATGCCCAACAGTTCCGCCGATTTCGTTTTATTTCCGCCGGTGTACGCCAAAACTTTGCGGATGTGTTTGTTTTCCATTGCCGTCAGAGCGAGGCTGTTTTTGTCACCCGTAGCGGCTTTCTGCATTTGAAATTCGATGGGCAGCGAGTCGTCGGTCAGCACATCTTCGTCGGCGAGAATGACGGCGCGCTCGATGACGTTGCGCAGCTCGCGGATGTTACCTTTCCAGCCGTGATTGAGCAGGGCTTTTTTAAAGTCGTCGCTCATCGTCATCGGTTTGCGCCCCATTTTGAGGGTGCTGAGGTTGATAAAATGCTCGGCGAGGGCGGGGATGTCGCCTTGGCGTTCGCGCAGGGCGGGCAGTTGGATTTTGAAAACGGAGAGGCGGTAGTAGAGGTCTAAACGGAAATTGCCGGCTTCGCTTTCTTTTTCCAGGTCGCGGTTGGTGGCGGCGATAATGCGCACATCTACTTTGGTTTCTTTGGTGTCGCCGACTTTGAGGAAGGTGCCGTCTTCGAGTACGCGCAGCAGTTTGGCTTGCAGGATTAAGTCCATTTCGCCGATTTCGTCCAAAAAAACCGTGCCGCCGTCGGCTTCTTCAAACAGACCGCGTTTATCTTTGTCCGCGCCCGTAAACGCGCCCTTTTTGTGACCGAACATTTCACTTTCCAAAATATCCTTGCCGAGGGCGCTGCAATTTACCGCCACAAATCGCTCGCCGCTGCGTTCGCTTTCGTAGTGAATGGCTTGGGAGAAAACCTCTTTTCCCGTGCCCGTTTCGCCGCCGAGCAGCACGGTGGTGTCGGTCTTGGCGACGCGCTTGGCGATTTTAATGGCTTGTGTGGTTTGCGGCGAAGTGCCGACGATTTCATCGAAGGTAAATTTGCCGCCGACACGGGCTTCGAGTTCCCTGATTTTAAACTGCAACAGAGCTTTTTCCGCAGCTTTGCTGACTAAAGGAATGATGCGGTTATTGTCATCGCCTTTGGTAATGTAGTCGAATGCGCCGCGCTTAATCGCCGTCACGCCGTCTTCAATCGTGCCGAAGGCGGTCAGCAAAATCACCTCGCCGTCGGGTTGTATTTTCTTCAAATCCTCGACCAAATCCACGCCGTAGGCATCGGGCAGTTTTACGTCACAAATGATAACATGGATTTTTTCTTTCGCTAATATTTTTAATCCTTTCTCACCGGTTTCCGCCTGAAAAACCGTGTAGCCCTCCAGCCGAATTATTCGCGCCAACAACTTTCTGATGTCGTCTTCGTCGTCAATGATGAGAATATTTGCCGTTTTCATTGCGTCTGATTTTAGTTGGGTCAAAGGTACGATTTTAGGGGAGAGGAGAGAAAGGGGAGAAAGACAAAGGGGAGAGGGGAGAGGCGCGTGTTACTCTCAGGCTTCGCCTAAATTCCTCTCTCCTCTCCCCTGACACCTCTCACCTCAAAACCCCAAACTTTATTTGTTTATTATTTCAATATTTATAAACTTTTTGTTAATTTTACGTCTTCATTATCGGTTCAAAACAAACTACACCGGCTGTCCTCACGGGCGGCGGATTATCGAAAACCAAGCAGTATGAAAAAGACCTGCCCCGAATGCGGCGACACGTATCACGGCCGTGCCGACAAGAAGTTTTGTTCGGACTCTTGCCGCAGTGCGCACCACAATAAACTGAACAGCGATGCCAATAATTTTATCCGCAAAGTGAATAATATTTTGCGTAAAAATCGTCGTATCCTCGCCGAACTCAACCCCGACGGTAAGAAGAAGATGCCCCGCGACCGCATGTTAGCTAAGGGTTTTGACTTTAATTATTTCAGCAGTCAATACCGCACCAAAGACAATCGGATTTACAATTTTGTGTACGACCAAGGGTATATGGAGTTGGACAATGATTGGTTTTTGTTGGTGGTGAAAAAGAATTGAGCGGCGGCGGGCAAAAAAAAAGGGCACCGATTGCACGAAGTCAACCGATTGCCCTTGCACTATTAAGTCGAATAGTAGCGTTGAGGAACTAATGTTGTGTTCCTATTTTTTCTTAATTCCTAATTTTGACATCCGTGAGTACAGTGTCTTGCCGTTGATTTGCAGAAGTTTGGCGGCACCGTCTTTGCCGCTGATACGCCAGTTGGTGCGCTCCAGTGCCGCGATGATGTGGTCGCGAGTGGCGTCTTCCATACTTTTGAACTGCTTGGAAGATTTGGTTTTCTGCTTTTTCTCTTCCAAAGCCACCACGCGGTCGAGTTCCAGGACTTTACCCGTCGAGACAATCAAGGCACGCTCCACCATATTTTCCAACTCCCGCACATTACCGGGAAAATCGTAGGCCATCAGGCGTTTCATACCCGTTTTAGAAATCTCTTTTACTTCCCGACCGACTTTCTTGGTAAATTTACGCAGAAAGTGCTCGACCAACAGCGGAATATCGTCTTTGCGGTCGCGCAGCGGCAGGTTATGTATCGGAAAGACATTCAAACGATAATACAAGTCCTCGCGAAATTTTCCGTCTTCTACCATCGCTTCCAAATCACGGTTAGTCGCCACGACTACCCGCACATCGGTCGAGATGGTCTTCGTGCCGCCGATGCGCTCGAAGGTGCCTTCCTGCAAGACCCGCAGGAGTTTTGCCTGTAGGTTGAGCGGCATTTCCCCGATTTCATCCAAGAAAATAGTACCGCCGTCCGCCAGCTCGAAGCGACCGCGTTTTTGCTGATGCGCACCGGTAAAGGCTCCGCGTTCGTGACCGAACAGCTCGCTTTCAAAGAGATTTTCGGGCAAGGCGGCACAGTTGACGCTAATCATCGGCTTATCAGCGCGGCGACTAAGCGTATGCACCGATTTTGCCAGCAGTTCTTTACCTGTACCGGTTTCACCCGTGATTAAGACGGTGGCTTCGGTGTCGGCTACCTGCTGCAGTTGGTGCAGCACGTTGCGATACTTAGCATTTTGCGTGATGATATTATTGACGCCCGAGGTCAATTTTACATCGGTACGCAGCATTTGATTTTCGCCCCGCAGTCGGTCGTTGAGCAGAATGTTATCCTGCAGAGAAGTTTTAAGGTCTTCTTCGGCTTCTTTCCTTTTAGAAATATCGTTAGAGTAGAAGCAGAGAAATTCTTTGTCTTCGTAAGTAATGTATTTCGATTTTACTTCTATCGGAATGAGGGTGCCGTCTTTGGTTAATGCCTCCCCGTCTTGTGTATCTTCGTCCGAACTGTTTTTGTAATGTTCCCACATTTCCGCCCACTCTTCATCGGTCATATCTTTCGGACTGAACTCGTTAACGTGCATTCCTTTCAACTCTTCGGTCGTATAACCAAAGGTATCACGCAGTGCTTGGTTGGAGTGAAAAACTCTTCCCGATTTATCGACCCAGCTTATCATAATCGGACTCGCCTTGACCGTGTCGCGGTAGAGTTTTAAACGTAGTTCTTCGTTGTTTTTGCTTTCTATATCCCGGACATTAGCCAAAAGATATTCTACACCTTCAAACATCAGGTAAGTCCCCTCTATCTCTACCGGATAAACCTCTCCGTTTTTACTGCGGTGCGTCGTCTTGAATGTCACCTGTTTCTCTTCTCTGATTTTCGGAATAAATTCACTCCATTTCTTCTTATCCCATTCCTCGTTCAGAATTTCGATATGCTTATCCTCCAGCTCGACTCGGTTGTACTTGGTACGTTGTAAAACCGCATCGTTAACATACTTAATGTATCCGGCGGCGTCCATCCAAAAAATCATTCCTTTTGCTTTGTCCATGGCAAATTTGGACAACAGCGTATTTTTATCCGCATCGGCAACCGAAAAGGTTTTTCCGACTTCCTGCACCAGACCGTAAATCGCCAGAGTGCTGCCGTCCTCTTGCTCGGGAATGCCCGTCATGCGGATTTCCACCTTGCGTTCTACGGCATTTTTCAGCGCAAACTCGTGAGAAAAAGAAGCGCCTTTTGCTAAATTTTTATTAAATTTTTCTAATAAAATATCGTAATCTTTGTGGAGCATAACTTCTTTGAGCTGCTCGAAAAACGACGCTTTATTATAATTTTCCAGACGCGGAATATTCAATAAAACAAAAACTTCATCGGTAAATATCCAGTCGTCTTTGATGACATCGTACTGCCAACTGCCGGCGTGCGTTACCGACGAGGTCAACTCCAGCAGGCGGCGGGTGCGTTTGTCCGAGTGCGGACTGTCGATAAAAGCACAACAAACCTTCTCCCGGTTTTCCTCCATTAACAATGCCTTCATGCCCACCGTGTACAGGGTACCCGCCGCGCTGATATGCTGCGTTTGCATGTCCAGTTTACCGCTTTCACTCAGTTCCTGCCACATTTTGCGCCAGGTCAAAAAGTTGAGGTGCGGGTTTACTTCAAAAATAGAATTAGGTTTAAATCCGTCTCGATATCCTAAATCATCCGCCATGCGCTGATTGTGCCCGAGGATTCTGCCGTCTTCTGCTATCCATAATACGCCGTGGTTAATCATCTCGAATGTATCCTTATACATCTCGATGACTCCCGGTTTAAATTCTCTGTTTTCTGTTATTTTCATTTTGTATATGACTACTCAAATCGTCGAGACGGTTGCCCGTCGATAACTTGAAATCTGCCGTCAGAGAGAAAAATCCACAAAGCAAGGGCTTCACTTCATTACGAAGTGCCGCATATCTTTGTGCTTTTTTTCTAAAAAAAGCAAATTGTAAAAAAAAACAGGTTACGATTACTTAAAAATCGTGATTTTGGTGTTTGCTTGTATGTTGTAAAAAGGTAAAATAAAAAGAGCATGAACTGTATAAAACGGAACGGCAATATTCAAAATTGCAATATTGACAGAAATGCGCAGATAATTGCGCAACAAAAACAGTTCAGTCTTGCGATGGGAATATCCAATAAATGAAGGCTCAATAAATATTTCGGATGCTGCTAATCACAAACTGCGACGGATATGATATAAAAACAAGCGCATCCTTTTCTTAATAGGTGAGACAAAGGTAGCGTAATAAATGCCAAATTCCTAATGTTTCTCAATTAAAAGAATTTTTGCAGGCAGGATTTCAGAATTTTAAAATTTCTTAAATATCAGATTTAACACTTTGTATGTCTATTGTGTCTGAATAAAGTCTTATTTGTGTGGTTTAAATGCAAAAGTGCCTTTTAAACAAATGTGCAGAAGAATTAGTTATGTTTCTTTTTGGTGCATAATTTCACCCAAACCCGTTATTTTGTGATTTTTTTTTCAAAAAAGTCGAAGGTTATTCGGTAATAAAAAAATCAGTGTTAAATTTCTCAAAAAATGCCCCGAAAATTTATGATTTCAGACAAATATCATTTTCAACCAATGCCGAATCTTCGACTGTCGCTTGCCCTGAACCCGCAGTCACGTAAAAGAAAAACAATCCGGAGCCTATATCTGCCTACGTCACAAAGCATTTTTTATCCCGAATGACGACATTTTAATCTCGTACACCACCGCCGTGCCCAAAAACAGCGGCAGCAAATACAGATACATATAAGGCAGATAAATAAAACCGTAGAAAAACGCGACGTAAAATTTCAGACCGACCAAAATGTACAAACGAATACTCGCCGTCGGTCTGTATTTTTTCAGCAAAAAATAACCCGCAGCCAACAGCAATGCCGCACCCGCCGAGGCACAAGCGTGTACGGCTCGCGCCGTTTTCATCCTCGTAAAAGTATCGCCCGCTGCGTTGTCATAAATATAAGCCGCAAAACTCATACCCTGAAATAAATGAAAAGGCTTTTCACCCGGCTTTTGGTAAGGCTGTGTTTGCCATTCTCCCAAAGACGCCTTTTCGTAATAGTCGATACCCTTGAAAAGGATGTCCGGGTCGGGCAGCAAAAACGGAACGATGTACAAAGCGGTAACGCCGATAAAAACATAAGTACTCAAATGCAAAAAATCCTTAAAACCATACTCCGCCCAATATAACAGCAAAGTCAGCGGCAGCCAAAAAGTAAAAGCATAGCGCGACAGCAGACAGCAAACTATACCGACGGCAAAAAGTAACTTACGCCGGCGTGCAAACATTCCGAAGCACAACAAAATATAAAAACCGACGGGCGACAACTCCGCCGAGTGCCCGAGAATAGTGCGGTTATTGTTCGCAATAATAATCAGAAAAAGAAAAGGCAAGGCAATTTTGAGCAGTAACTCCGTAAGCGACATTTTCTGCCGGCTCATCCGATAAACGTATGGCAACAGACCGCCCGAAAAAACCGCAAAAGCCGTCCAACGGTAGTCGATACTCGCGATTTCGGAAAAAATGTAGGGCAGCCACATCATGGTGAAATAGGTCGAAGTCACCGCCCAACCGTCAAACTGCAAAGGCGCGTAAACCTCCGCGCCGCTCAAAAAACGACGCACGTACATTTGAATCGAAGGCAGCACGTCCGACACCGCAGGGTCGATGACAAACTCGGCGTAAATACCCGACAGCCGCCCGCCGACGATAACCGCTAAAATCGTAAAGGTCACGAAGCCCGCGATTTGATTGCGTCGCTTTTTTTTAGAGTTCTCCTGCAAAGGAATAACCGCATTTTTCGGAGACAAAAGCAAAGCCCACGCCGCCGCACAAAACGACAGATTAGCCCCGAGCCACACGGCAGGGCTGAGGTAGTCGCCGAACGTGCCTTTCCAAAATGTAATCAGGCTTAATTCGAGAAAGAGGGCGAAGAACAGAACGGACAGCAGCAGCGGTCGAGAAAGGTTTTGCGGCATGGATGTAATTATATTTTGACTCTCGGTACGGGAGAATTTCGGTTACTTTTTCTCAAAAACTTCCCCGAATTTCCCCGAACTCATCAATAATAAATTCACTCCGCCAAAGTCGCCGGCATCCAAGGTTGCTTTCAGTTTTTCCGCATCCGTAAACACCTCGATGCGCGGATGATTAAAGGCTTCGGCGACTTCTTCTTTTGTCAAAAGCGGCATTTTTTTCATGCGCAAAGTATGCTCGCTGAAATAAATAAAAGCCCGGTCGGCGGCGTTCATCGTGTCGCGGTAGTTGCCGATAAAATCTCTATTGAGACTGCTGAAAGTGTGCAATTCAAAAACCGCAACCAACTCACGGTCAGGGTATTGCGCAGCCGCGGCGGAGGTGGTGGCGCGTACCTTACTCGGGGCGTGGGCGAAGTCGCGCCAGGTCAGGCTCGTCGGTTTTTCGTCAATGAGTTCCAGGCGTTTGGCTGCACCGGCGAAGGTCTCGGCGGCAATCCAAAATTCTGACTCGGAAATGCCGTAGGCGCGACAGACCTCGTAAGCGGCGCGCAGGTTTTCCAGATTGTGTTTGCCGAAAATGTGTAAAGGGTGCGGCTGCCCCGAGCTGTCGAAAGCCACGGTTTTCCCGTTTTTGATTTCCGATTTAAAACCGGTGTAGGGTATCACGGTGCAGGCAAAATCATTGTGCTGCATGATGTCCGTCAGGTGTTCGTCTTCGTCAAAATAAAAGAGCTTGGCGTCGTCCTGCATACTTTCCGCGAGCAGCGAAAACTGTTTTTTGTAGGTCTCAAATTCGGGAAAAACATTGACGTGGTCGTGTTCGATGCCCGTCATAATCGTCAAATGCGGTCGGTAATGCAAAAACTTCGGACGGCGGTCGATGGGAGAGGAGAGATATTCGTCGCCTTCCAAAATTATGACGGGCGCGTCGCTGAGCTGTACCATCGTCTCGAAGCCGTCGAGCTGCGCGCCGACTAAATAATCGAATTTTCTGTTACTTTTTCGGAAGACGTGCATTATCATGGCGGTCGTCGAGGTTTTGCCGTGACTGCCGGCGACGACGATGCGGGTTTTTTCCTTGCTGTTTTCGTAAATAAACTCGGGGAAAGAATAAATCGGCAGACCCAATTCCTGCGCCCGCAGCAACTCCGGATTATCGGGGCGGGCGTGCATGCCGAGGATAACGGCGTCGAGGTCGGTCGTAATGCGGTCGGCATTCCAACCGAAAGCCTCGGGCAGCAGACCGGCGGCGGCGAGGCGGTCGCGGGCGGGGTTATAAATTTCGTCGTCCGAACCCGAAACGGTATGATGATTGTTTTGTAAAGCGAGAGCGAGGTTGTGCATCACGGCTCCGCCCGTGGCAATCAAATGAATACGCATAAGTTTAATTTTGTATTTTTGGACTTCGGTCAACGATTTTCGCTCGCAAAGCGTTATAAAAAGAAAGCAAATTGCGTGTATTGACAATAAATAAAAAAGTGCCGCGTTAAAAGTGCATTCAAAAGCAAAAATAACGTATCGAAAGCACAAATACACTAAAAAAAATCAGACCTTTGCGGTCTGAAAACGTAATTCCAATTTTTGACATATATAATTCTCCTCAAAATCAGGAGATAAAAATCCACCGCGTAATGAAAAATATCAAATCCTTTTTTGCAATCCTCGCGATTGTTGCCGTCAGTGCTTCCGTTTCGTCTTGTAACCGCGGTTACGGCTGCCCCAATAATTTCTCGATTTCCGAGCAAGCCGTGCAGGCTGCGCAAACGGTTGTTTCTGCGGCTGCCGTCGGTATGTTGAAATAATCCCGAGCATCGAACGAAAAAAAATGAAGTGCGACAAAATTTCGTTGTATCTTTAGCCCAAGAAAAAAAAACAGTCGAGCACATTATGTGCTCGGCTTTTTTTTTTCTGACTTGTTGAGTCGTTGAAATGTTAAATCGGTAAATCTTTGAAGCCGAACCGGGTTCGCAGGTTTCTTACGAGTCAAAGTGTTTAGCTGCTGCGCGCGCTTTAAATCCCTAAACCTACTAAACTTTTAAACAACAAAAGTAACTACTTAGGTGTCTGACACTTGACTCAAGCAAGTATTGAAAAAATCATGTTATACCGAAATCCGACAGAAAAAAAGTGTCTGACACCGGCGTTAAACATAACATCGGTGTCAGCCTGTCCCGTACTTCAGTCGGGAACGCTTTTCTTCGCTTGAACCTTAGATTTATTCGCAATATTTTCGACTTTTACCAAAATCAGCGTCAGACACCTAAGCAATTACCAACAAAAAATACTACCATGAAAATTATCGCACAAAACAAAGCCATCTACCAACGCCTGTACGCCGCCGCCGAAAAAATCAAAGCCGCCGCCCCTTGGAATTACATGCGCGACAGCTACATGTGGGCGGTCGAACACCCGCAGACCGGTGAGACGAACTACTGCATTATTTTGGGAGCCATCGGGGAGGTTTTCGCTTTTGTAATGTACGAAGGGGAGGAAGGTTGGCGTTCTTTCGAAAATTTGGCGGAACTCGGCGCGGGCGGGCACGAACTCGACGGACTGAATGCCATGATTTCTCAGCAATTGCTGAAAGTGGAGTTTGTGCCGACCGATGAACTGAAAAAAGCGGACAAAGCGGCTTTGCGCACTCTCGGTTTGAAATCGGGAAGGGATGGTAAAAACATTCAAATTCGTAAAATGTCCCCGGGTTATGCCGCGTGGTTTTTGGACGAAGAGGATACGGAAAGAGCGGAGTTTTTGGCATTTGCCATGGAGCAGTCGCTGCACGTTTTTGAAAAAGTTCGTAAAGCCGGGCGAGAGGTTTTGTTTGATAAGGCGGGTAATATTCTGACCCTGACGGAAGGAAAAAACGGAGAAACGGAGGAGAAATATTGCGAAGAACCGCAGATGTCGGTAGCGGAGCACAGACCGAATAAATTTTTGGTGAATAAAATCAAGAAGGGGCTGAAGATGTATGACACTGTATTGTTTGTCACCGTTTTTTATCTGCCGAGTATGGTGCAGGAAGAAAAAGACGCGGTGCCGTTTCATCCGCTGATGATGGTCTGTATGGAAGGTCAGGAAGGCAATATCATTTATTCGGAAGTTATTACGCCGGATAAAAATAATCCGGAAGGTTTCGATGCCGCAATCGTTAAATTATTGGAAACCGTCGGCGGCTATCCGAAAATGTTTGTTTACAATACCGATAAAACTCATGAAGTTTTCTCTCCGCTGTGCGAGGCTTTGGAGATTAAAATCGTTGCCGACCCGGAAAATGAAAAATTCGGAGTTTGTGAGTATATGATGCGGTTGCAGCCGTAAAGTGGTTTATGATTTATGGTTTATCTGTTTATGGTTTATGGTTTAGGGGTATAAACCCATAAACTATAAACCCTCAACCCATAAACCCTGTTCTCAACTCCCCGCCAATCTCCTTCAATTCCGCGTCGATGCGCAACTGTTTCGTCTCTAAATCTTGAATTGCCGCCTCTTCTTCTTCCAATAGTTCATCGAAAGGCTTAAAATTCGCGTCGATGCGGTCTTTGATGTGCACGACGTAGAGGTTGAGTTTTTCGCTCAATTCCGTTTGTAGGCGTTGTCTGCCTTTTTCCACCTCTTTATAGTAGCCTTTTAAAATGTTTCTGCGCTTGACCGTCGTCGATACGCCGGCGAAAAGAACGCCGATGGTGGTCAAAATACCGCCGGTAATGTCAAAAGCCGCGCCCTGTGCCACCGTCATAATTATCGCCCCGACCACGGCAATACCGCTGCCCGCCAGGAGGTTGGGCGAGAGGGCTTCTTTGTCATCGAAAAGGGACTCGTCGCGGAAATTTTCGGTGCGGGAGAGGAAGGCTTTGAAAGCCTCCTGCAACTCCGTCATCACCGAAGCGCGGCGGTCGGCGATGTCGCTGAATATCGCGTGGTTATTTTTCAGGATAGTCTGCGAGTTTTGGATTTTCAAGTCGATGATTTTCGCCATCTGCTGAATGCTGTCCGCCAAATCGACCACGCCGTCGTTGAGTTTGGTTTGTAACTCGTGGTTGAGGTCTTTTTCCAAGTCCTCCGTCAGTTTCTCCAGGCGTTCTTTACTCGACTCGGTTTTGACGAATACGGAGGTGAAAGAGCGTTTGAGCAAGGTGAAAAAGGACAATTCCGCCTCCAGTTCGTTGCCTTTTTGGCGGGTGATGCGGTCGTAGCCGGCTATCAGATTTTCGACCAAAGCCGAGACTTGTTTTTTGGATTTTACCTCTTGGGTGTCGAGCGAGTCTTTGGTCTCTTTCCGAAATTCCGTGTCCGCGACCCACTGTTTTTTGCGCAACTGCACACCGTTGAGAATGCGCTCGTTGATGTTTAAGCCCGTAGCAATGTTGTTTTGCAATTTCAAAATCGGTGCCTTGCCGCCCGTGATATTTTCGCGGATGTAGGCGCGGACGTCTTTAAAGCCGCTGACTTCCAAATCGCCGTCCTGCTCTTGTTTTGCGCTGACCGCGAAAATGGTCGGCTCGCTGATGCCTTTCTTTTCCGCGTATTCTTTGACCCCGTTAAAATTGGTTGCCAAGTCCTCCTCCGGCATCAAATCTTTCTGTTGCAGCACGAAAATTATCTTCTTGCGCCAATCGCTGTGGATGTAATCGAAAAACTCCCAAGCCGACTGCCGGTAAGGATTTTTGGCTTCAAACACAAACACAATCAAGTCGGAAGCCGGCACAAATCGCTCCGTAATCTCCTGATGGTGCGCCACGATGGTATTGGTGCCGGGCGTATCGACGATGGCGATTTCGCGCAGGATTTCGACCGGCTGGAGGATTTTTTTCAGATAAGGATTTACCTCGATGATTTGCTCTTCCTCGCCGTACATAATCTGCTGCACGGTGTCGGTCATGGGTTGCGGCGCGACTTTGGTAATTTCTCTGCCCGTCGCCAAAAGTGCATTCACAAAGGAGCTTTTGCCCGCTTTCACCTCCCCGACGATGACAAACATAAAAGGCTCGTTGATGCGATTGCGCAAATCGCTGACCGTGGCGGCAAGTTCTTCGTGTCCGATTTTCAAAGTTAAAGTGTGCAGGTCTTTAACGATTTCGTCGATGCGGCTGCGGTAGGTTTGCAGTCTTTGGTCGAGAATTTTACTCATGGCAGTATGTTTTAAAGTAAAGAGCAGAGAGTGAAGAGTAGAGAGGAGGGAAATTATCTTCTTCCCGATTCTGCTCTTCCGGTTGAAATTCAAAAAATCAAAATCGATGTTTTTTTTATTCCGTCATCTCCTTCACCAAGTGCGAAAATACTGTTTTTGTCGAAAGTGATTGCATTCGGCAGGTCAACGGTTTGCAAACGCTCTATAACGGAACGGAGGCGCATCGGTTCGGAAATATTCTTTAGTCGGTAAATTTCGATTATGAACAGTTTCTCTTTTTTCAGATTGTTTTCATTTCCTAAATAGAGGTAATTTCTTAAATTTAAGAAATTATATTACTGTCCGGCTGCGACAAAAATGCTTTTAAGTTATTGGTAATCAGTTAGTTATAAAACCGGCACGCTGTTTGTAATAGTGTTATTGTATTTAGCGAAATAATTTTGATGTAAAGTTTGATTTTTATTCCCCGATTTTTTCGTTTTTTTTTTGACTTAAAATAATTTTAATGACTGTTACTGAATTCAACACCAAATTTAACAACCTCGAAAGTTTATTATTCGGCTTTGCCATGAAGCTCACTAAAAATCGTGACCGTTCACGTGATTTGATGCAGGAGACGACTCTGCGTGCTTTTAAAAATAAAGACCGTTTCCGCGAAGGTACTAACTTTAAAGCATGGATTACAACCATTATGCGTAATTCATTTATCAATGAGTACCGCAAACAACGCACTCGTAACAAAGCAGAACAACCCGTAGAAGATATTTTGCATTTGGCGAACGATGCGGTTGTCGGCGAAAAAGCAACATCGAGTATTATGATGCAGGAACTGACCGGTATCGTTTCTCAACTGTCCGATACTTACCGTATTCCGTTCACTATGTTTTACAACGGATACCACTACAACGAAATCGCGGAAAGCATGAATTTGCCGATTGGTACAATTAAAAGTCGCATTTTCTTTGCCCGCAAACAATTAAAAGCTGCTGTCACCGATAAATACGGTGACAACGTTATGGAATTAGCAAGCTAAAAAGCAAAGCACCTAAAACTCATTTTCTACTCCTAAAACAACACTTTTTTTATTTCAAGATCCTGTAAATTTTATCCGATACGACTGTTTTGCACCTGACTTTTTTAATAGACCCGATACCCGATTTTGACACAAAAACTTCTTTTAAAATAACAAACCCGTCATTATTCGACTGTTATTAAAACCTGACTTTGATTATTTTGACCTACTGAAACTTTTATTACACCTGACCTAAAACTCTAATTTCTAAAACCTGACTCGACTGTTATAAAACCCGACCTGTTATACACCTTTTAATTATCGGCTAAAATCTTGTTTTAACAACCTGTTCTAAAACCTTTTATTATAACCTGACTTAAACCCGACCTGTTATACACCTTTTTTAATTTTGACTGAAACCCTGTTTTACTTGTTTTAACAACCTGTTCTAAAACCTTTTATTACAACCTGACCTAAACCCTCTTTTAGTTAGCAACCTGCTTTTAACCTAATTTGGACTGTTTAAAAAAATCCAATAAACCTATGCCGATTGTCTCACGACGGTCGGCATTTTTTTTTGCGACATTTTTTCTTAATTTTGCTTTTCGATTATCATCCCTTCCCCTTTTAACGGCACACACCCGCAGTTCATCCCTTTCACTTTTAACGATTCCTTTTTGGTAAAATGCCGCGCCCGGTGCGTCTTTTACCCGCAAGAATTAAATTTCACTCGTCGCGGCGAGCCTTTTTACCGCTGCGACGCGGAAGAACAACTACCTTTTATGATACAAACACATACTCTTCGGGTGAGCCTCTGCGCTCTTTTCTGCGTGTGCTTTTCCTTTTTCGCTTTTTCACAAGAAGCCACCTTACGCGGCATTATTACCGATGCCGAAAATCAAGAACCGCTCATCGGCGCGACGCTGCAACTCAACGGGCAGGGCACCGTCACCGACTACGACGGCAGCTACCGCATCATTGTACCGGCGGGCGATTACGAGGCAAAAATCACTTACGTCGGCTACGAAACCCAAAGCCGCAAGTTGACTTTAACTGCGGGTGAAAACACGGCGGATTTTACTTTAAGCGAGGTCGCTTCCATCCTGAATACCGCCACCGTCACCGCCGGTAAGTTTGAAAAACCGCTCGGTGAAGTCACCGTTTCTCTCGAAGTCATCAAGCCCGCCCTGCTCGAAAACAACAACACGACCTCCGTCGAAGACGTACTCGGCAAGGTCAGCGGCGTAGAAATTATCGACGGGCAGGCCAATATTCGCGGCGGCTCCGGCTACTCTTACGGGGCGGGCAGTCGCGTCCTGCTCTTGGTCGATGACCTGCCGATACTGCAACCCGACGCGGGCTTCCCGAATTGGAACGACGTGCCGATCGAAAATATCGAGCAAATCGAAGTCGTCAAAGGGGCGGCATCCGCGCTCTACGGCTCTTCGGCGATGAACGGCATCATCAACATCCGCACGGGATACGCGCGCGCCGAGCCGAAGACGCAATTTTCGACTTTCGGCATTGTCTATGACGGCTACGAGGATGAGCAAAAAAACTGGTGGAAAGTGCCGGACTCTCTCGCAGGTACGGCGGCGGACACGCTGACCGTACCGCACGAGTTCGGTTTTAGTGCGCTGCACAAACAGAAGTTCGGAAAATTCGACTTGGTGGTCGGCGGTTTTTACATCGACCGCAAGCTGTTTCGCAAAGACGAATTTACGCGCTACGGTCGCTTTAATTTCAATACGCGCTACCGCATCACCGACCGCCTATCTTTCGGTCTCAACGGAAATCTGAACGCGGGCGAGTCCCAAAGTTTCTTCTATTGGTCGGGCAACGGCGCGGGTACCACTATCGGTAATCCGGGTTCGGACAGCAGCCCTAAGCGTCTGCGTTACAACCTCGACCCGCACCTCGACTACTATGCCGACAACGGACTGCGGCACCGCTTCCGCGGTCGCTTTTATCACGTCGATAACAGCACTGAAAACAACCAAAGTAACGGCTCCAAACTCTTCTACGGTGAGTATCAGGTGCAGCAACGCTTCACTGAAATCGACATGACCGCCTCGGCGGGTATCGTCGGGCAGGCCTCTACGGTGCGCGCTGAACTGTACGGTGACACGCTTTATACCGCCAATAACTTAGCGGCTTATTTGCAATTAGATAAGAAATTTTTCGATCGATTGAACGTCTCCGCCGGTTTCCGCTACGAGCGCAATGTGCTGAATGCCCCCGACGAAATTATCGTGGAAAACGACACTTTAATCGCCGGTCGGGAAGCCGAGGGCAGACCCGTTTTCCGTCTCGGTGCCAACTATCAGGCGGGGCAGGCGACCTTCATTCGCGCTTCCTTCGGGCAGGGCTACCGCTTTCCGACCATCGCCGAAAAATACATTCGCACCAACGTCGGCTTTCCTATCGGAGAAAATCCCGAATTGGGTTCGGAGCAGGGCTACACCGCAGAGTTGGGAGTCAAGCAGGGTTTTAAAATCAGAAACTGGACGGGCTTCGTCGATGCCGCCGCTTTCTATTCCCGCTACACGGACATGATGGAATTCAATCTCATTTCCGACCCGTCGCTCGGTTTTGCTTTCCGCAGCATTAACGTCGGCAATACCGAAATTCGAGGTCTCGACGTCAGCATCGGCGGGCAGGGCAAAATCGGCAATGCCGAACTCGGCATTATCGGTGGCTACACCTACATCGACCCGCAGTACCAAGACTTCGACCCCGAGGGCAACGGCGCACCTTTCAATCGCTACGACTACCGCGAAGACCCTGCCCTCTACAACGCCGCGACTTCTTCCGCCGAGGTGAATATCCTGAAATACCGCTTCCGTCACACTTTCAAGATGGACGCGCAATTGGATTACAAAAGGTTGAGCTTCGGTGCGGCGGTCGCTTACACGAGTTTTATGGAAAGTATCGACGCGCTGTTTTTGGACTTCATCCCCGGTCTGCGCGACTACCGCGAGGAAAACAACGAAGGCATCACCCTTGTCGATTTCCGCTTCGGCTACCAAATCACTGACGCTTTCAAATTCTCTTTTTTAGCCAAAAACGTGATGAATAAGGAGTACATCCGCCGTCCGGCGCAAATCGAGGCGCCGCGTAATTTTACTTTGCGAGCGGACTATGTGTTTTAGTTGGTGGGTGGTAGGTAGTGGGTGATGGGCGAGGTTTGCTTGAGATTTTTGGAAAAAATTGATTTCTGTTTTTCTTTTGATTTTGAGACTGACCGCTGATTAGCTAACAAACAAAAATGCCGTATCGACTATCGAATAATTTTAATTCGGTAAATCAATACGGCATTTTTTATTTCCCTAAAAAGTAGTTTAAGAAAGTAACCCGGAATGTAAAATAAACAAAAAAGCAAAGCAAAACCGTTAACCCTACCACCACCTACCAACCACCACCTATCACCTAATCAATCCCAATCATCTTATGCGTCTGCAAACTTAAAGACCAGTGCGGATTATCCAAACAATAGCGCAGAGTCGCCTGTACGTTGGCTTCCGTCCGTCCGGCGGCGTCCATCGGTTGCAGGAAGAAGTGCGTAAAATCGAGGTGGGTATATTTTTCGGGTTCCGCGCCCGGTTGCGGGAAGACGAGTTTAATTTCGTCGCCTTTCGTGAGTTTTAAATCCGCGCCCGCCTTGGGCGACAGACAAATCCAATCGAGACCGGCGGGGGCGGGGACGGTGCCGTTAGTCTCCACGCCGACCTCTAAATTCTTTGCATGAAAGGCGGCAATAATGGCTTCGTCCAACTGCAAAAGCGGCTCACCGCCCGTGCAGACGACGTAAGGCTGCCCCGCATTCGCACCCTGCGGCCACAGACTGATGACCTTTTCCGCCAATTCTTCCGCCGTATATTTTCCGCCGTTTTCGCCGTCCGTACCGATGAAGTCCGTATCGCAAAATTGACAGACGGCTTTGTGCCGGTCTTCTTCTCGACCACTCCACAGGTTGCAGCCCGTAAAGCGACAAAAGACTGCCGGGCGACCGCTGTGCGCGCCTTCGCCTTGGAGGGTGTAGTAGATTTCTTTTACTTTGTACATAGAGTGGTTGTCGGTTGTCGGTTGCCGGTTGTCGGTAGGGAACGGGTTGTAGGAGAGATAGTTTCTTTCTTTCTTGATGTTGATTTTTGTGACCGGCATAACCTTGTTTAGCATAGGCGGAACATGACCTGTTAGGGCTTATTAGTTGCCGCCTTTCTTTGCTTTTATATATTCTTCGATTTCACTTAAATGCATAAACGAAAATTCTCCGATATTTTTAGGAGTTCTGACTATCTCCACATAGTCAATGTCAAGTGCAGCTGATTTTTCACCTAACAGTACATCCAACATGAGATATGTTCCGTTCGTAAAAGTATCTTTTTTATCTGTTTCATATTCCGAATAGCAGACGCTTAATCCTATTGCGCTTGAGTCTTCTTCATTTGTTAACGGGATAAAAATAGTTTTTTCCGGGTCAAACTCAATATCCCTGTAAGTAGTCTTAAATCCAACTCCCATTGGAGGTTTGAAAGCAATAATCTGCCAACCCTTAATTGTCGGAGAATTTTCAACCAAATATTCAACATCTTCGAAGTATTCAATAATGCCTTCTGCCGTTATTATCAGTTCGAATTGTAAGTTGTCAGGGTGACTGCCAATTTCAAAGTATAAATTGTTATTATACTTGTGAAGTGCTTCAACAAAGTTGTCCAATAATAATTCTCTTTCATTATCTTCTACTTGATTGATAAAAGAGTATTTCTTACTGTTTTCTTCAAACCAACTCCAAAATTTGCTTGCTTTTTTTTCTTTGTCGTTCATTGTGTTTTTACTAATGAAGGCTACCCGGTCTCGCATAACTGACGCAGTGGTTCATCTACCCGCCTCAGACACCTATACAATCTTACCCTTCCCCCTTCTTCTCATCTAAATTTTCCCGAATTTTTGCAACTCGCTCAACTTCCACATCAAAAGCAGTCGCAATATCTTTATCCGAAAGGTCTGTATTGATAATCATTACTTCGATAGATTTATCGACAGTTTCATCGACAGTTTTATCGACGGCTTTATTAACAGCTTTATTAACAGCTTCATCGACAGATTTTTTGACTATTTTTTTTGCTTTTAAATCCGACTCGAATTCAATCGTTTCCGCAATACTCGCCCTATCGGACAGAACTTCAACAAAGCGATTGTATTCTCTCCGTTCCTCGTCGGACATATTTGCGACCTTCAAAGTTTCATCAGCTTCTTTTAGCCCTTTTGCAGAAAATTCCTGCTTTATTTCGCTGTTCTTCAAAAAATAAATCCACTCGTCTAAAGTGTTTTTCGCTACATCGTCAAAAGTATTGACCTTTATCAGATAGATTTCGGGATAAACATCTTCTACTTTTTTCTTTTTAAAATACTTCTCTTGAGCAGCAGTTAAATCGAGCAGTTTGTTGTCGTGAATGCCCCTGTAATTGGTTGTTCCGCGATATACATAATCACTGCCTTGCCCCAATTCAAAATAAACAACGTTAACCGAAATCACTTTTTTGACTTTGCCGTAAGGCGAGCCTTCTTTGAGAAATTCAGTAATTGCTTTTGAAATACCGTAGAGTATTCTCAAAAAATAATCAATCGCATAAGAATTTTGTACCTCGATTATTATCAGTTCGTCTTTGCTGTTTTTGACTAAAACATCTACTCTGTTGTATTTATCTTCTTCGTTTTCTTTCAGACCTTCCGCGTCTAAAATTTCTATAATTTTTATGTCTTCGCCGATTAGCTCGCTAAGAAAACCTTCTAAAATACCAAAGTTGGTTCTTTGCTTCAGTAAGCGTTTTATTGCCCAATCAAATCTTACGTGCTTTTTAGTTCTCATATTTATTAAATTTAGGCTAAAAATACAAAAAGACAGTTATATTAACCGTCTGTCGTGCGCTTTTTTGTTTTCGCTGGTTTTTCTCTTTTTTGGTGAAGGCTAACACCGTATATCAATACTTTCTCGTATCTTTTAAATTAACAGACAACAACCTCTAATAAAACCCCAAAATCCAAATCAAACCACAACCCCACCATCAACCACCAACCATCAACTACCAACCGGTAAGATCCACCACATGCACATTATTCCGCTCATCGCATTCCTCCACCGTATTAAAGGGGTCTAAAGACAAAATGAGGTAGTTCATGTAGCGGGATTTGTCGCGGATGTCGAGTTCAAAAGTAGCTTTGTAGCGCATACCCGGCGGTATTTTTCCGTCCGCTCCTTTTTCCTGATTTTCGACAAAAGTGCCGCCGAATACAAGCGCGCCTTTGGTCATTTTGGGAACGCCGGAGATGAAAGCACGAATAGCCAAGTTATCGTTTTCCGCATCCGTTTTGCCGAGCATGGGTGCGCCCGCGTTGCCGTTATTTTTAAGGGTGTATTCCAAAAGGACGGATTTTTTGCCGTATTTCAGCACCTTTACCGTGTCGATGCTGAAGTCGTAACAGGACGCATCTTCGGGCGTGAAAACGGCAACGGGCTGCGCGGATTTTTCGGTTTCTCGGGTGATATTTTCTTCCGCCGACTCCGCTTGTTTCGTATCGACTTCCTGCTCTGCGTCTTTGTCTTTATTGACGCCCGCTTCGGTAATCATGGCGGGCGGATTGGGATTGCGTACCGTGTCTTCGGGCAGCATTTTAGGGAAGCGCAGGAAAAAGCAATCTTTTACTTTTCCCGTTTTTAATTTTAAATCCGCCGTCGTCAGGCTGCGCCGAATGTTTTCGCGGTAGCTGCCGAGTTTATTTTCAAAAATGGTGTGGTCGTAATTGAGAATAAGCTGCGGCTGCGGTCGGGTGGGCTTGATGTCGAGATTTTCGCGGCCGGTATTGGCGAGGTTGCAGCGGATTTGGTAAAAATCGCGCCCTTCTTTCATCACTTCGATATTGTAAACCTGTAGGCGATAGCCCTGATATTGCATATCGGTCTGCGCATTCGATTTTACAAAAAAGGCAAACAGAAAAACCCACACGAGGGTGCAGGTTAAGAGATTTTTATTTGTGTGTAAGTTCCGAAAGAACATTTTTTAGTTGTCGGTTGTCAGTTGACCGTAACGCTCTGAGTTAATTGTGAGGTCAACTTTTACGTCACTTCTTTTTAACGAAAAACACCGCATTTAATTTCAAACAAACAATAATACCCGCCAAAAAGCCGGTGATGATGTTGGCGTAAATAATCGGTTTGTCGCCGATGCCGATACCGTAAATTGTCCACAAAACCGTGCCGAGAAAAAGCATGGTGAAGGTCGGCAGACTCAATCCTTCCGTGTTGCGTGTGCGTATGGTCTTTATTGCCTGCGGCACAAAGGCGGAGGTAGTCAGGATAGCGGCAACGGTTCCGATGATACTCATGTCAGATATTTTTTGCCGTAAAAATAACGAAAACGGAGGACTAAAGGTTGACCGGCGGCAGTTCCTAATCCGATGGCAGCCGCCGTAAAGAGAAAATCAGGAAAGCGCGTCGTTGCCGAAGAGGTTATGCCCGTTTTGTACGTTATCCGTTTTTCAAAATCGAATTTATCTAAATCCGCTTCATCGACAAAAGCGGCGATGAAGCGGACTGTATTGTTTTCGGGTATCGTCTGTTTCGGAAAAAAACTTTGTAACTTTTCTCTGCCGGTTTTGATTAAAAGACCGGCATTTGAGTCGTCTTTTTTCTCAAATATAACCCGTTTTAATCGCACCGGGGAAGTTTTTCCCGGATTTCCGGATGCTGTTTTATTCCACCCAATCCGCAATAAAAACATTCGTATCCCGCGTGCCGCCGTTATTGCGATTCGAGGCAAAGACAAACTGCTTGCCGTCCGGCGAAAACATCGGAAAGGCATCGAAAGTCTTGTCGAAAGTTATCTGCTCCAAGCCCGTACCGTCCACGTTTATCATAAACAAATTAAACTGCCGTCCGCTGTCCGTATGATGATTGGAAGCGAAGACAATTTTCTCACCGCTCGGGTGAAAAAACGGTGCCCAATTCGCGCCTTTTAATTGCGTGACTTGTGTCAAATTTTTTCCGTCAACATCACAAACGTAAATAATCATGCTGCTCGGTTTGACTTTATCCGCTTTCAGCAAAGCCTTGTAAGTATCGGCCTCTTCCCCTTCCGGACGACTCGCACGAAAGACTAACTGCTTACTGTCGGGCGAGAAAAAAGCACCGCCGTCGTAGCCCAATCCGCTCGTGACCTGCTTGACATTCGAGCCGTCGATGTCCATGGTGTACAATTCCAAATCACCCGAACGCGTGGAGGTAAACACGATTTTTTTGCCGTCGGGAGAGACCGTCGCCTCGGCATCGTAACCCGGTTCTTTGGTCAGTTGCCGCACGATATTTCCTTCCAAATCCGCTTCAAAAATATCGAAATCGGGAAACAGCGGCCACACGTAACCGTCTTCCGGTTTGCGCTCGAACTCCGGACAGTCATCACTACCCAAATGCGTCGAAGCGTACAAAATCGTCGTATCGCCCGGCATAAAATAGGCGCAGGTCGTGCGTCCTTTGCCCGTACTCAGCAGGGGAGCGCGCTCGCCCGCGTAGCCTGTCGTCGGCATCATGTAGATTTGGTCGCAGGCTACATCCCACGCCGGATTAGAGGATTGAAAAACGAGTTTGCTGTTGTCGAAGCTGAAATAAGCCTCCGCGTTATCGCCGCCGAAGGTCAGTTGGCGCACATTTTTGATGTGCTTTTCGCCGGATAAAACTAAGGTATCGGTGTTCGTTGCAGGTTGCATATCCGCAGCAGCGGCAGCATCGTTTTCGATTTCAACGTTGCCGCAGGCAGCAAACAGCAAGCAAGCCGACAGGCAGAAAAAAATTACTTTTATCATGAATTTGTTTTTGTTGGAAATTTTTGACCGCAAAGATAAGCAACGCAAAGGGAACGCATTCAACCGAGCCGAAAAAGAAACTTTCTCCCCCAATTTCCCTACTTTTGCCGAAAGACAAAAACGCCGCCCCCGTCCACCGTCCGTCAATCACCGTCCACCGAAAAAAAAACATGAAATACAACCTAACCAAAGACCTCATCTTCTTTGACCTCGAAGCCACCGGTCTCAACGTCATGCGCGACCGCATCATCCAAATCGCGCTGATAAAATATCCTAAAGACGGCAGCGAACCCGAAGAGTTGGAAATGCTCATCAACCCCTCCATGATTATCACCGAGGAGGCGATGAAGGTACACGGCATCTCGCCGGCCGATGTGGCGAATAAACCGACCTTTCCGCAGGTAGCGCAGAAAATCTACGACTTTATCGGCGATGCGGACTTGGCGGGTTACAATTCCAACCGCTTCGACGTGCCGATGCTGATGGAAGAATTTGACCGCGCGGGCTTTGATTTCGACGTTTCCAAACGCCGCTTGCTCGATATGGCGCGTATTTTTTACAAAATGGAACCGCGTACTTTGAGTGCCGCCGTCAAGTTTTACACCGGCAAAAAAATGGAAAATGCCCACGATGCCCTCGCGGATGTACGGGCGACGATTGCGGTTTTCGACGGTCAACTCAAAATGTACGAAGGCCGGGATTACGAAGACGGCGACGGCAACATCACCGAAGCTCCGATACGCAACGATATACAGGTGCTGCACGATTTTACCAACGACCTGCGCCACGTCGATGTCACACAGCGACTCAAATACGACATCAACGGCGAGATTGTTTTTAACTTCGGCAAATACCAAAATCAATCCGTCGCCAAAGTGCTGTGGAAAGACCGCAATTATTACAACTGGATAATGAACAAGGAATTCAGCGTACAAGTCAAACGCACAGTCGAGAAAATCTTTAAAGAACATGAGAAAAAAATGCGGAATGCATAGCGAAATCGGACTGCTTTCGGCTTGCTTTTTTTTGGTAATACTACTGTCCGGCTGCGCAGAACCTTCCGTCGGCTGCCGCGATATTCGGGCGACCAATTACAACGTAACCGCCGACGAATCCTGCGAAGATTGCTGTCAATATCCTCAACTCAAAATTAAGTTTACACACCGCATCGAACAGCGCATCAACGACCGCGACACGCTCCTTCCTTTCCGCGTCAATACCCCGTTTTTTCTGCCCGCCGCCCCCGCCGATACCGTTACTTTTCAGAGTATCAATTTGTATTTTTCTGATTTTAAAATCATCGACGCAGCGGGGGAGGAGGAGCAAATTACCGACCGCGTTACTTTAAATATCGCCGGCGAAGACCCCGATTTTATTGAAGTGCCGAATGATTTTATCATCTTTCGCCCCGGCGCGACCGACTATACGCTGGGTACTTTTGATAAGCCCGCGACCTACGAAGCCCTGCAATTTACCGTCGGTCTCGCGCCGCAAATTAAGACCGTTGACCCCGAAGAAGATATGACCCTGCCCGCCGCCTTACAAATCCAAAACGACTCCCTGCTTTACGATTTAGACCTCGGTTATTTCGACCAAAAATACGTGTATTTCTCCCCGCCTTCCGCGCCCGACAGTCTGGTTTTTACCGTCAATGAACCGGTCGAAGTGCGCTTGGAGTCTCTTCCGTTCTCCCTCGTCACCGGTTTCGACGCGACCCTCCGCATGACTGTGCGCTACGATTTGTTGTTTGAAAATATCGACCCGCGCACCGTTACCGAACCCGAATTTCGCAGCAATATTGTCAGCAACCTGCCAAATGCCTTTACTTTGGACAGTTTGGATGTTAACTAAGACAACAGTTTAGCCGAGAATCCTGTTATTACGGCACAATACAGCCCGATTTTTGCTGTTTGAAAACTCAAGAAAACATTCAATTCAAATTTTTTATGAAGAATCTATTTTTCCTTTTCTGCGCTCTGTTCCTCATCGGTTTCACTTCCTGCGAGCCGGATGCAGTCGTCGATGAAAATCGCACCGCCAACGTTGAAGTCAACTTCAAGACCGAGTACGCGGGCACACCTTTAATCATGTTTGCCGACGAGACTTACCCCGAAAGCAGCATGACGATGCGTGTCAAAAAGACCGAATTTTTCATTACCGATTTAGTATTGTTGCAGGACGGCAGCAGCGACGAAACCGAGCTTTCGGAAGTAGAATTGCTCAAGTTTTCCGACTTCAGCAGCGAAGAAGCTGCAGCGCGCGGTACGGCACGGGCTTACGAAAACATTCCCGTCGGCACTTACTCCGGCGTGCGTATGGGCATTGGTGTCAATCCTGATTTGAACCGCGCCACTACGGGCGAATACGGACAGGGCGACCCCCTCGGTCAAAACTTTTGGGACGGTTGGAGCAGCTATATTTTTGCCAAATTTGAAGGAGATATAGATGTGGACAGCAACGGCAATTTTGACGACGAAGATGATTTGTCTTTCGCACTGCACACCGGCAGCAACGAGGCATTCCGCACCGTGACCTTGAATATGCCGATTGTCGTTTCCGCAGATGAAAATAACATCATCAGCATCGCTTTCGACCTGCAAAAATTGTTCATTTCACCGAACGGCGAAGTGTATGATATTATCGAGTCACCGTCTTCGCACACTACCGGAGATTTGGACGCTATCATCGAATTGTCCGACAACTTTGCGAACGCATTTTCGGTAAGATAACTCGACAAAAAAAATTCATATTCACTTCATGTCTTACCGGGCGCGGAGTGAATATTTTTTTGGTCGAAATTCAAACCTCAAAACTTAAACCGCATTATATATGGTGATACCGGGAATGTGAAGAAATCAATTCGAAGTTTTGAAATTTTTCCTACCAACCACCAACCACCACCTACCAACCAATCCTTATGCGCATCTTACTTTCATTTTTAGCCTTGACAATTCTATGGACATCCTGCGCCGACGACGACATGATGATTGAAATGCCGACCGAACCCGGTGATTTATCCGCTATTGAATATAACCCGACGCCTTACGAATTACCGCAGCCCGTCGGCTTTCCCGCTATGACCATTCCCGCCGATAATCCGATGACACAAGAAGGATTTGAACTCGGTCGCCGGCTCTTTTACGACGTGCGCCTGTCGAGCGATGACTCCAAATCCTGTGCGAGTTGTCACCTGCCCGAGTTGGGTTTTGCCGACGGTCAGGCTTTCAGTCAGGGGGTCGAAGGCGAATTTACCGCCCGCAGTTCTATGTCTTTGGTCAATATCGGTTACAACGAGTTCGGTCTTTTTTGGGACGGACGCGTGCAGACCTTGGAAGAACAGGCACTTTTACCCGTCCCCGACGCCATCGAGTTGATAAATACTTGGGAAAACGTGGAAAATATGATGCGTGCCGACGAGCAATATCCGACCATGTTTCGTAAGGCTTTCGGCATCGACGACAGTGCGGAAATCGACAGTATATTAGCGACCAAAGCGATTGCGCAATTCGAGCGGGCTTTGATTAGTCACAACAGCAAGTACGACAAGATTTTGCAGAATGATTTTAGTGTGGAATTTACCGACGCGGAGCAGCGCGGGTTCGATATGTTTTTTGATTTGGGGAATGAACCCGGCGGCAGCGGCGTTCCCGATGCCGAGTGCTTCCATTGTCACGGTACACCTCTGACGACTACCGGGCAGTTTTTTAATAACGGTTTAGACCGCTTTCCGACTTTAGCCGATTATGAAGATAAGGGGTTTGGAGCGGTAACCGGCGATACGATACACAACGGACAATTCAAAGCGGTCACGCTGCGCAATATCGAATTGACCGCGCCTTACATGCACGACGGCAGATTTCAGACTTTGGAAGAAGTCATCGACCATTACAGCGAGGGCGTAAAATTTGCGAGTAATTTAGATGTGAATTTACGCGAACCGCTGCATCTGACCGACTCCGAAAAAGCGGATTTAGTGGCTTTTCTAAAGACATTAACGGATGAGGAATTTACCACCGACCCTCGATTTCAAAACCCTTTTTAGTCATATGTATATAAGGTGTAAAAAAGCCCGTACTCTGTGAAAAGAGTACGGGCTTTTTAAAATTTATGTCAATGAAAACAAATCTTTCACTCCCGGTATTCTTCCCGTTTGAAAACCTTCTGCGTAAGCAAAATTAGCCGGTCGGCCGAAAGTCTTATTTTTTGAGCGGATAATATCGAAAAAATCCGCTCCCGTCAGCGGAGTATCCGGTTCATCGCTGTCCGGGTCATGAAATTGCGAAGAAAAGCACTTTACCAACTCGATTTTCTTATCCATATACTCCGAGATGTCCGTCACAAAATCCGGCTTCAAATCTCGGTCTTGTATATAATGGTAAAAAGCGCGCGGTCGCCACGGTTCCTGCACCTCACGGTCTGCTCCCAAAGTTTCTGTTTTTCTCAGTCCCGAATAAAAACAAGCATCGGCTTGTAGTTTAGCAGATCTGCCGTGGTCGGGATGTCTGTCCTCTTTTGCATTCAGCAGAATAATTTCAGGTTGTGCCGCACGGATGACTTGAATAATTTTCAGCAGATTTTCCTTTGAATAGGTGAAAAAGCCGTCTGCCATCCGCAAATTAACCCGAAAGGCAGCACCCATTAACTCCGCTGCCGCCGCACCTTCCTTATCTCTCAACTCCGCCGACCCGCGTGTACCGAGTTCGCCGCGCGTCATATCCAACAGCCCGACGGTTTTACCCGCGTCGATGTGTTTCAGCAAAGTACCGCTCGCGCTCAACTCCACGTCGTCAGGATGCACACCGATAGCTAAGATGTCAACCTTTTCTATATTTGATAAATAAGAGGGAATCATAGTTTGATATAATTTGGAGTGAGTTCCTCGTTAAAGGAACCCGTATCGTAGCGTCCCGACTTAAGTCGGGACCTGCTGCTGTTTAATTAGAAATTAAGCGGCAAAGATAAGTAAGCACATTAGTCCTGTTCGACAAATGCAGGACTTTCGTTGTATATATAAGGTGTAAAATGCGGAAACGCAAACCGGGAATACCTCAAACGGTCAAGGATTTATCTTGTTCGGAAAAAAGTAAAATAAAACGGAAAAAAGATTAAAATATAGTTGTGTAGTTTCAAAAAGCTCTGTACTTTTGCACCCGCTTTGAAAGCATAGCGATACACGGATAAAATTCTGTTTGAAATTCAACAGAAAGACTCATTCAAAATAAAAATTATTTTTTATTAAAAAATTGTTCTTTTTATTTTGAAGTTTGAAAAAGCGGTTGTACTTTTGCACCCGCTTAGAAAAACAGCGAAAGCGTCAAAAATAATGAAGATTATTTAGCTTTCTCCGCGATTGAAAATGACCCAAACGGCTTAAAAAATTTCATTAAAAATTTGCCGAAAAGTTTTGCGGTTTAAAAATATCGACGTATCTTTGCGTTCCGCTTCGGAAAACAGGTGACAACGGTTGCCGATTATGTTTGTTCGATATAAGCGAAAAGAAATTCGAGTATTGCCGAGAGGTATTAAGGCTTGGTAATTA
>JAHDCG010000287.1 GCA_020629965.1 Saprospiraceae bacterium
AAAAGGGGCGGTATCGGCAGCAGCTTGTCTTTGACGATGCGTTTGTTTTCGATGAATTTCAGCACCTTCGCCTGACCGCCGCCCGTGCAGTGAATCATGCCGTGGATTTTACTGCGGAAAGTTCCGTTTTCGGCTTTGAAAAGACGCTTTAAGACGGGTAAAAAAGTGCGGGTAGGGGAGAGAACGAGTTTGCCGACGGTCATTTTGCCGCCGGGAATTTCGACCTCGTCGGTCAGTTTTTTGCTGCCGACAAATATCACGTCTTCGGGGGTGTTGGGGTCGTAGGCGTCGCGATATTTTGCGGCATAATCGTGGCTGAGTACGTCGTGTCTTGCACTCGTCAAGCCGTTGCTGCCCATGCCGCCGTTGTACTCGGATTCGTAGCTGCTTTGCCCGTAGCTCGCCATGCCGACTATTACATCGCCGGCTTTGATGTCGTTGATTATCAGGTCTTTGCGATTCATGCGGGCGAAGGCGGTGTAGCCCACGTCGATGGTGCGCACGATGTCGCCGACGTCCGCCGTTTCGCCGCCCGAGAGGTGTAAATCGACTTCGTGTTTGGCGAGTTCGGCTTTGATTTCGGTCGCCGCATTGATGACTTCGCTGATGACCTCACCGGTGATTAAATTGCGGTTTCTGCCGACGGTCGAGGACAGTACGATGTCGTCGATGCAGCCCACGCAGGCCATGTCGTCGAGGTTCATCACGATGGCATCCTGCGCAATGCCGCGCCACACGGAAAGGTCGCCGGTTTCTTTCCAGTACATGTACGCTAAGGAAGTTTTAGTGCCGGCCGTATCGGCGTGCATCAGGTTACAATAGTTCGCGTCGCCGGCGACGACATCGGGCATTATTTTACAAAAAGCAAGCGGATACAATCCTTTGTCCATGCCTTTGATGGCGGCGTGGACTTCGTCTTTGGTCGCGGAAACACCCCGGCGGTCGTATTTGTAGTTTGACATAAAATGCGTTGGTTGGCGGCGCGTGTGCCGTTTTCTGAACTTTGACGCAAAAGTAGAAATTAAAGGGGAGATTTGGGCATTGGATTTCGTCCGTGTTTCCTCCCGGCATTGGCATACCGGGTTGGGAGACCTCATGCCGTTGGCATTTTTAGGTTAGTTTTGCTCGCATTACTTACCCCGGCACTAACGTACCGGGCTGAAGTG
>JAHDCG010000051.1 GCA_020629965.1 Saprospiraceae bacterium
TAGGAATGGTTGTGTTGTGTTTTTGTTGATAGCAAGTACGAGGCACTTTGAAAGTGCCCCGTACTTGACGTAAACTTTTTTCGGTTATCCGAAACAACACAGCCCGTTCATAACGAACGGGCTGCGTATAAAGTTTACTTTGTCTGTGGGTCGGAGATTTTCGATATCCGCTGCCGAGCGTTTACTTTTTATAATTCGTAAACTCTTGGTCGATAAACTCGTGCATCTCATCCGCGCTGCTAAACTTATCGAAAACCTCCTTGTACTTTTCCGAGCGACGAGGATTACTCGGTGAAACGTACTTGAGTACATCGTCGGCGGTAATTTCTTTATCGCTCAAAATAATCAAACGCTCTACGACATTGCGCAGTTCGCGGATATTTCCGGTCCAGTTTACGTTTTTCAGAGCTTCCATAGCATCCGGTGTCACTTTTTTCGGAATGATACCGTACTCGCGGCAAATCACATCTACGAAGTGCTGTACCAAAAGCGGAATGTCGTCGCGGCGTTCGTTGAGCGTCGGTACGTGTATCAAAATGACGGCGATACGGTGGTATAAATCCTCACGGAAACGACCCGATGCGATTTCTTTTCGCAAGTCTTTGTTGGTCGCCGCTACGATGCGGACGTCTACGGAAATGGATTTGTCGCCACCCACGCGGGTGATGACGCTTTCCTGCAAAGCACGCAAAACTTTTGCCTGCGCGGAGAGACTCATGTCGCCGATTTCATCCAAAAACAAAGTGCCGCCGTTGGCCTGCTCGAATTTTCCGATGCGCTGTTTATGCGCCGAAGTAAACGAACCTTTTTCGTGACCGAACAGCTCGGATTCAATCAATTCTGCGGGGATAGCCGCACAGTTGACCTCCACGAGTTGCCCTTTGCTGCGCTCGCTTTGCTCGTGCAGCCAACGCGCCACGAGTTCTTTACCCGTACCGTTGGAGCCGGTAATCATGACGCGGGCTTCGGTGGGTGCCACGCGGGCGATGGTTTCTTTGATATGTGTAATTTCGGGAGACTCCCCGATGATTTGCTGCGTTTTGGACTTCGATACCTGACGGCTTAAATCCTTCTTTTCGGTAATCAGCGTGCTCTTATCCATGGCGTTGCGGATAGTGATGAGCAGGCGATTGAGGTCGGGCGGCTTCGAGATAAAATCGAATGCGCCTTTTTTAACCGCATCGACGGCGGTGTCGATATTGGCGTGTCCCGAAATCATAATAACGGGCGTGTCCGGTGCCAAAAGTTGGATGCGTTCGAGGGCTTCCATGCCGTCCATTTTCGGCATTTTGATGTCCATGATAATGACATCGTACTTGTTCTTTTTAAGCTTTACGAGGCATTCGAGTCCGTCTTGCGCCTCGTCAACTTTGTATTTTTCAAATTCCAAGATGTCGCGGAGGGTTCTGCGGATGCTTTTTTCGTCATCTACGATGAGAATTTTTGCCATAACTTAATTGTGTCTTTTCGAAGTCTTGCTGTCGGCGGACTATAATGTTTTTTAAACGGAGAAAAAGGGCGTGAAAGAGTGTGAAGTTTTCACGGTAAAATTTACCGAATTATCCGAATAATAAATTTCTTGCTGCTCACGGGAGTAAGAGTAAGAGTTTCCGTAACGTCAAAAACCACGTAATTTAAAAATAGTGTTTCACTAAAAAATGCGCGTAAAATCTAAAATGCGCTCGTTTTCGTTGCTGCAAATTATTTTGCATCGGTAAATATGCAAACATATTAAACAAATACAAAATATAAGCAAGCAATTTTCACACCGGAACAGCTCCGATGAAAACATTTTCAAATACAATTTATAAAAAATTGTTATAAGTAAAATATTGCTTGGCAGCAGGTTGTGTCATAACGCAACGAAAGCGAATTAGGTTACACCGTTTAAAATGAAAAATCGAAGGGTATTCAAAAAAGTGCGGAAGGCGGGGAAGATGCTTATTCTTTTTTCCGCGTAAATGGGTGAACGCCGGGCGGGTATTTTTTTTTCACGGTTTATTTGTGAGACAAAAATAAGGGAATTTTTGAATTGAAGGAAGTGCCGTCACTTTCAAAACAACACATCTATCGTCAATTCATTGTCAATCAAGGCTTGACTGTATTGATTTTCGGTCACGCCGAAGGTCGTAATCATCGTCAGAAATATCTGCTTTTTGGTCTTGCTGACCTCGGCAAATACGGTGCGTTTTTGCATCAGTTTTTCCGCGTAGCTTTTATTGACGGTAAAGGTACTTTGATAAAATTTGATTTCGCACAGGTTTATTGTTTGGTCGTTGCGGTCGATGAGGAGGTCGATTTGCGCGCCCGGCAGCGTGTCGTCGCCGCGAAAAATAAAGCCGGAAGTTTCGGTATAAATACCGCTGATTTTCAGAGCTTCTTTGATTTTTGCGACGTGTTTGAGACACAAACTTTCAAAAGCATAACCGCTCCAACTTTTGAAAACCGACGATTGACTCAAGACTTGCCACGCATCCGAAACGTTGCGTTTTCTTTTTTCGATAAAATTCAAATAAAACAGCGAGTACTCATCCGTCAGCCGATAAAGCGTGTCTTTGCGCTTTTTTCCGAAGGGGTAATATTCCGAAATAAAACCCGAATACAGCAGTTCGTTGAGTACTTTAGTCGTGCCGCCGCCGTTCGGCAGTTTCGCGTTTTTGACGATATCCGCTCGGGTCATACCCTTATTTTTAGCAGCTAAAACACGGATGACGGCAATATGGTTTTCGGATTTTTCGAAGAGAGCAGGGTACAGGTTTTCAAATTCATCGGTCAGCAGACCTTCGTTCGAAAAGCACATTTCGTTGATGTTTTGCACAGCACTTTTGCCGGCTTTTACTTCTTTCAGATAATGCGGAATGCCGCCCGTAATCATGTACAGCAGCACGATGTGATAATGATTGAGATTGATGCCGCGACTCTTTAAAAAAGTCTCGGACTCGGCGAGGGTAAAGGGTTTGAGGTTAACGCGCTTAGTAATACGATTGTGCAAACCGCCTTTGTCTTTGACAATTTTTTCAATAATCCACGACGCCGCCGAGCCGCAAATAACCACTACGATGTCGTTTTTTGTCGCCCAATTATTCCAAAAAAAGCCAAAGGCGCGGAGAAAGCCGGATTTTTTCGTCGCCAACCACGGTAACTCATCGAAGAACAAAATAATTTTTTCGTCGGATTTTTTTCGCTCTGCGCTGAGTACGGTGATGAGTTGATGAAAGGCAGTCAGCCAGGTTTTCGGCAGCGGTAAGTCTTGTTTTTCGCCGGCATATTGCCGCAAAAGGAAGTGAAAAGAACTGATTTGCTCGGCGCGGGGTGCATTTTGTACGCCCGTAAATTCTAAATCGATTTTGTTTTCATAAACCGAACGTACTAAGAATGTCTTACCGACTCTGCGTCGCCCGGTGACGGCAATCATTTCCGACTCATCCGACCGCAAAGCCTCTTCGAGTACTTCGATTTCCTTTTCTCTGCCGATTAGTTTTTTCATAATTATTCCGATAGCTCGCTAAATGTGTCAAAAATACAGACATTTAGCGAGCTATCGAAATTTTATGCCCGAAACAATCACCCCTTCAACTCTTCCAAAGCCAACCAAGTCATCAAACCTACACCCGTTTCCAATGCCTTTTCGTCGATGTCGAAAGTCGGCGTATGTACGGGAGAAGTGATGCCCCGCGCCCGATTGCCCGTACCGAGGCGATAAAAACAAGCGGGCATTTTTTGGGAATAGTAAGCAAAATCTTCGGCGGTCATGCGTATCGGCAAATCGACGACATTTTCCGCGCCCAAAAATGCAACGGCGGCATTTTTGGCGCGGGCGGTCAGGGCTTCGTCGTTGACTAAAAACGGATAGCCTTTCATTACTTCAAAGTCGCAGGTGCCCCCCATGCTTTCCGCAATTCCTTCGGCAATGCGCACCATTTTTTCGTGTGCTTCGCTGCGCCAAGTCTCGTTCATGGTGCGAAAAGTGCCTTCTAATTTCACTTCATCGGGAATGATGTTAGTCGCGCCGCCCGTCGAGTTTATTTTTCCCAAAGTCAACACCGAAGGGATAGTCGGATCGGCATTACGACTCACGACCTGCTGCAATGCCGTGATAATGTGCGCCGTGATGACAATCGGGTCGTTGCCGTTGTGCGGCATTGCGCCGTGTCCGCCTTTGCCGCGCACGGTAAGGAAAAGTTCGTCGGCACTCGCCATGTACATGCCGCTGCGAAAACCGACCGTACCTGCCTCCAGCGGCGGATGTACGTGCTGCCCGTATATGCCTCCGGGCGCGGGATTTTCCAAAACGCCCTCGGCAATCATCAGCGAAGCACCGCCCGGCAGTTTCTCTTCGGCGGGCTGAAAAATGAGTTTTATCGTTCCTGCAAATTCATGCCGTAACTCCTGCAAAATCCGCGCGGTCCCCAGCAGCGAAGCCGTATGCACATCGTGCCCGCAAGCATGCATGACGCCCGGGTTTTCGGATTTATACACAACCTCATTCGCTTCTTCAATCGGCAAGGCGTCAAAATCGGCGCGCAAAGCAATTACTTTTTCATCCGGATTTTTGCCCTTTATCAAACCCACGACGCCGTTATCGGCAATGCCGTGGCGGTGTTCAATACCGAGTTTTTCGAGTTGCGCGGCAATATATTTACCCGTTTTTACTTCCTGATAAGAAAGTTCCGGATGCCGGTGCAGGTGCCGACGGACGGCGACAATATCGGTGTGGTAGGCGGCGGCGAGGGTTTTTATTTTTTTTTGCATGAAGTGGTGTTTAGTAACTGCGACTTTTAAGTCGTCTGAAAAACGGTTTCAAATTGGTGAGTAGCCGTGACTTTTAATTCGTCTGAAAAAAAAACTTTTCCGACGACCTAAAGGTCGCAGTTACTAAATCGCTCCGTTTAAAAACGGATTTTCCTTCCGCTCTTCTCCAACCGTCGTCGCGCGCCCGTGACCGGGATAAACCTTCACCTCGTCGCCCAAAGGAAAAAACTGCTCCCGGATACTTTGTAATAAAACGGGCATACTGCCGCCCGGCAAATCCGTGCGTCCGATACTGCGTTCAAACAGCACATCGCCGGCAATGACAAATTTTTCGGCGGCACAGTAAAACGAAATACTCGCCGGCGAGTGACCGGGCGTGAACAGCGTTTTCAAAGTCGTGTTTCCGAAAGTAATCTCTTCGCCCGCTTCGATAAACCGCCCGGGTGCCGGCGACTTTTCGGGATAAGCGATGCCGTACATCATAGCTACGCGCTCGACCGCATCCAAAACGGGAACTTCGCCGGCGTGAATTTCCAACTGCAAACCGTAGGTGTCCGCCACAAATTTATTTCCGAAAACGTGGTCGATGTGGCAATGCGTGTTGAGCAGCCGCACGGGCTTCAGTTCGTTTTTGGCAATGAAGTTGACCAATTCTTGTTTTTCGGCGGCATCATAGCAGCCCGGGTCAACTATGACGCACTCTTTTGTGTCATCGTATAGCAAATAGGTATTTTCCTGAAAGGGGTTGAAGGTAAATCTTACAACATGCGTCATTTTAATGCGTTTTGTTTTTTGTAAATACTTAGGTATCTGACACTTTTATCAGCAGAAAATACTGAATTTGAGAAAAATATTTGAAAATTAGGCGAAAAGTAGTGTCTGACACCGATTTCTTTGCATCGAAAAACCGGTGTCAGACACTCGCTGCTCTCAATATCTCGGTAAAGATTAATTTTATCGCTCTCTTTTGCGTGAAGTGTCAGACACCTTAGCGGTAAATTTCAAAATTCCAAACCAAAACAAGGTCAAATTTCGTTGTTTCATACGAGAAAACCCGTTTTCGCTCGGCATTGTTGTCTAAGAGTGCTTAACTTGGTTTTCCGTTGCAAAATATTCAAGTGTAAAGACGTAATGATTTATTCTTTTCAAGAAAAACAGAAGGGCAAAAGTGTAAAGCGGAGCGGTCTAAAATTTAACGTCTAAAATCTAAAGTCTCACAATATGCGTCATATCCTCATCTTGCTCTGCACCCTCGCCGCCCTCACCGTCGCCGCCCAAACCACGCAGGTAGAGTTCGGTAAAAATCGGGTGCAATTTCACCAAGACTATGACGAACGCTCGAAGTACGAGAGTCAAAATTTTATCACCTATTGGTACGGCGAAGGTCGCTACATCGGGCAGTTTGTGGTGCAAAGCGCGGAATACGACCACGACGAGATACAGGATATTTTGGAGCACCGGATGAACGATAAAATCGAAATTATCGTCTATACCGACCTCACCGACCTCAAGCAGAGCAACATCGGCAGCGAAGAAACTTTTGTGAATACGGGCGGACAAACGAAAATAGCGGGCAATAAAATGTTCGTTTATTTTGACGGCAATCACCAAAATCTGCGCCGCGAGGTGCGCAAAGGTATTGCCACGGTTTACATGAATGCGATGCTTTTCGGCTCTAATTTGCAGGAAATTGTGCAGAATGCCGTGACACTCAATTTGCCTGTTTGGTTCAAAGAAGGCCTCATTTCTTACGTTGGCGAAGAGTGGAGCGTAGAAATCGACAATCAACTGCGCGACCTGATGCTCAGCGGCGAATATGAAACCTACGAAGACCTCGCGGAAGATTATCCCGCGCTTGCCGGTCATTCGTTTTGGCACTACATCGGGCAAAATTACGGCAAAAGTAATTTGGCGAACTTGCTCTACCTGACCCGCATCAATCGCAGCGTGGAAAGCGGTTTTCTTTACGTCCTCGGCACGAGTTACAACAAGATGAAGGACTCTTGGAAGCTGTATTATCTCGACCGTTACAAAAAAGAAAAAGAAGGCATGACCGCGCCCGCCGGCGAAAATTTGGCAGTGAAAAATAAGCGGGAATTGCCTTTGTACAATTTTCGCCTCAGCCCCGACGGCACCAAAGCCGTGTACGTCAGCAACGAAATCGGACGCTACAAAGTGCACCTCGTCGATTTGACGACGAACAAATCTAAGGTCATTCTGAAAGGAAATTTCCGCAATAATTTTCAGGCGACCGACTACAATTATCCGCTGCTCGCCTTTAATCCGAATAATCAGGAATTGGGCATTATTCACGAGCGACGCGACATTATCAAGTTGCTCAAAATCGACCTCAATACCAACGACCGCGTCGAGGAAGACATGAGTACGCAGTATCAGCGGATTTACAGTATGGACTACGCCAATCCGATAAATTTAGTGCTGTCGGCGGCGGTGCGCGGGCAGTCCGACATTTTTATGTACTTCACCAATACGCGGCAGACGCAGCGGATTACGAGCGATTTTTGGGATGATTTGGATGCACGCGTCGTTAATCTGCGCGACAAAAAAGGTATTCTTTTCGCCTCCAATCGACAAGATTCTTTGTTGGTGAAAAACGAGAAATTAGACACCATTTTGCCCGTCGGCAATTTTGACATTTTCTACTACGACCTCGAAAATAAAAGCTCCGAACTCGTACAAATTACCGATACGCCGACTGCAAATGAACGCATGCCCGCCGCCGTCGATACGACTTGGTTTACCTTTCTGACCGATGTGAGCGGTGTGTATAATCGCGCTTCCGGATTTTTGGAAGACTACATTCACCACTACGACAAAATCGTGCGTTTTGAAGACGAAACGGAAATCATCATGCACCCCGACTCCGCGCTGACTACGCTGTTGGACAGCACGGCTTTGGCGATGGTCGATACCACGGAAATCGTGCCCGTCATCAAGCAGCGAGCCGTCAATCACGCGATGACCAACTACCCCGCCAACATCGTCGAGCAGGCGACCGCGCCGCGCGTCGATAAGTACGCCGAGGTCATCATCGAAAACGGTCAATCGCAGTTGTACATCGGCGACCTGAATGCCAAAGATTTGGCGGTACCGGTGCTGACGCGCTATCAGATACAACGCTTGCAGGAGAGCAAGGAACTGACCCTCGCACCGCCCGCCGTACCGCGCCCGCAGACACCGCAACCGCAGGAAGAAGAACCCGCACCGTCGGAAGAAGAAGTACCGATTTTCGTCAGTCCTTTTGAGGAAGAAACCGCCGTCGAGCCGGACATCAGCGAAGAGGTCGCGCCGGACACGGGCAAGGTCGATATCGACAATTATTTTTTTCAAAGCGAGTTTAACGACGACGAAGAAGCACCGACCGTGACCATTGACGAAGAGGGCGAAACCGTCTCGATAGAACGCGCCGATGCCTACTACGAAGACCCAAACGCCGCGCCGCCGGAAAAAGAAGTGATGCGCTTTAAATCGGCGCGCATTACGCCGTATCGCCTGCAGTTTCGCACGGATTACGTGACGACGCAGTTGGACAACGAGCCGCTCTTCGGCGGGCTGAACAGTTTTGTCGGTACGCCGCAGGATTTTGGCTTTTTGCCGCCCGGCATTTTGATAAAAGGCAATTTTAAAGACCTCTTTGAAGACTACGAAATCGAAGGCGGGGTGCGCATTCCGACCTCTTTCAACGGCACGGAATTTTTCTTGGTTTTTGACGACAAAAAGAAACGCCTCGACAAGCGGTATGCGGTCTATCGCCGTGCGCTGCGCTTCAATGCGGAAGATGTGCCGACCGGCCCGAATCAAGTGCAACCCCGCGACGAAAACACGCTTTTTCTGACGCAATATCAAGTCCGCTATCCGCTCAATATTTTTATGTCATTGCGCGGTACGGCAACCCTGCGTTTCGACCAAAAAATCCCTTTGGCGACGGATTTGAACCGCTTGGAAGAACCGATAATCAGAGAGCAGCGCGTGGGTGTGAAGGGCGAATTTGTCTTTGATAATACCTTGCAGGTACAGACCAATATTCTCAACGGTTCGCGGTGGAAAGTCTTCGGCGAGGTGTTCAAACGCTTGGGCATCGACCTCAACGGTGACCCCGAGTTTTCTGTCGGAGAGGGCTTTATGGGCGTGGTGGGCGTGGATGCGCGACACTATCAGCGGGTGCTGAAATACTCGGTTTTGGCGGGCAGATTGGCGGCGCAGACTTCCTTCGGCAGCGAGCGCGTGCTGTATCAGGTCGGCGGGACGGACAATTGGCTGCTGCCCCGCTACAACAACGAAACCGAGATACAACCCAACCAAAATTACGCCTTCCAAACGGTGCAAACCAACGTGCGCGGCTTCGATTTAAACATTAGAAACGGTAATTCTTTCGCCCTCGCCAACGTAGAATTGCGGATGCCGATATTCCGCTATTTGTCCAAAAATATCCGCTCGAATTTCCTGCGTACCTTCCAAGTCGTCGGTTTTTTCGACGCGGGCACGGCGTGGACGGGTCTCAATCCTTTTGACGAAGAAAGTCCGCTGAACACGGCCATCATCGAGTCAGAAAACAACCCGATTACGCTCAAAGTCAACTACTTCCGCGACCCGATAGTCATGGGCTACGGCGCGGGCGTGCGCATGACGCTGTTCGGTTACTTTTTGCGCATCGACTACGCGAAGGGCATCGAGACGCGGCAGGTGCAGCCGAGAAAGATTTATTTGAGTTTGGGGGTTGATTTTTAGAAATGTACCAAATCTCATCTCAAAAAAAGCAGCGCGGAATACTTAAATTCCGCGCTGCTTTTTTAATTCTTGATGAAAGTATATTTACTCCTCAATCGTTACAAACCTTTTTAGAATTACCCTTCCGTCTCCGACTTTTACGCGCAGCAAATATACGCCGGCGGGCAGAGTCGAAACATCGACAATACTCGTGCCTTTGCCGCTAAAGCGAGGTGCGCTTTTGAGATATTTGCCGTTGAGGTCGAAGATGTCGAGGGCTTGTACGCCTTCGATGTTGATTTCGATTTTCAGTTTTGCGGCGGCGGGAACAGGGTAGAGGAAGATGTCATCGGTATTTGACTGCTTACTTAACTTTTCATCTTGTTCATTAGTGCCGGGGTCGGGAACAGTATATGGAAAGGTCGGTTCGTCTCCTTCTTTTTTAATTTTACAAAAACAATCGAATTCGACTCTTGCATGAACTTCTCGTCTAAAATCAATTCCCTCCGTTTCGCTTGAAACAATCATTGTCGAAGTTTCCTCGGTTATCGGTTTTTCAATTTCGAATTGCTTCGGATTTATTAATTCATTGTTTATATCGTCGTACTCATTGGATAAAGAAACAAGATACCTGACCTTATTATTCGGGTCAGTATTCAAGGAAGAGTAGTATGGATTAGTCCACTCCAACTCCTTATCGTTGTTTGGCGTGTCGGTGATAGTTACTTGAGTTATGACGTTTTCTTCGTAGGCTTCCGCGCTTTCCGTGGGATTACTCGGGTCGGCGAGTTGGTCATCGCTCGATGAAAGTTCTCCCGAATGGCAAACAAACACAATTTTCTTAATTCTTGCATTACTGCTGTTCCTTGTCACTCTAATCCCTGTAAAAGAAACAGGCGTACTGACAGTTCCGTAGGTATATCCTTCCGGAAAATTTGCAAAGGATACCCATTCTTCATTTCCTCTTGTGTCATACTCGACAAGAGGATAAAGATTTCCGCTTGCATCTATCCCGTCTATCTTAAAAATGTCGTTGTCATTTTCATCATAAAGATAAACGGCATCTATTTGTTGCGATCCGTTTTTGAAAGGTACTGTAAATGTTTGTACAGGTTCTAAAGGCATTTCGGGCGTACCGTCACAGGTGAAACTAATCCAAGAGCTTTGACCGGCTAAGAATTGTTGGTTAGCGTTATTATCTAAATCGCATAAATCCAATCCGTCGTAGTCAAAAAGACTCTTTGCCGCATCTAAGTCATCACAATTTGCAACACTTATCATATCGACATCGACTTCGACTGTACAAATACAATTTTTACTTTTTACTTTCTTTCTACACCAATCAGACAGATATATTTCGCCGTTTCTTTCTTTAACTCCGCGAATATAAACGTGCCAAAATTCACAGAATTTATATTCCGCATCTTGAAAATCAGTAACCACAATTTCGTCTAATCTGCCATCGATTTGGTCGTCGTAAAGAGTTAATTCGCTGATTAAAGGGTTGTTAGAGTCAGCAACATTCCCGAACGGAGCGTAGTAAACCATGTATCTGTCCCATTTTTCGTTTGTGCCGGGAACAGCTTCGCTGTTTACGGGAATTCTCACATGTTTACAGGTTTGATACTCTATTTCGGAAGTATAACCCTGACAAACCGAAGAATTAAAGCCGGGGTCTTGATAAGATTTATCTGCTGAAATAAATATCGGTTTATCTGAAATTTGAAAAACCTGCCCCAAGGCACTTCGCTTTCCTGTCTCGTGCGGAGCTTCTAATTCTGTTTTGAGAGAATATATAGTTGTTCCGGGAAGAAACATACTCATGTTTTCGAAACTATAATCTACTTCAATGATTTCATCGAATTTTGCTGTAGGAATCCATACAGCATAGACTTCTTTGTTACTGTTCGAGTCCTTAAAATTGTAAATTTTTACGGTATGTCCTTGTATTGTTATTTCGTTTGTTGTTAATTGGTTTGTTCCCGACAAGACTTCTTTCAAGGTTTTGGTATAATAGTAGGAGGGTTTTGGCTGAAAGGCTTTAGACCGTCCTTCTAATAATCCGGAATTGACAAATCGGTAGCGTCCCGGATTATAATCAACGTTGCAAGGAAAACTTTGGTCTCGGGCAGGTCTGTCAAATTCTCCTTCATCTCTCAGGCAAAATTGCATGACCTTATCCCACTCTGCCTTACGCACTTCCATAAATCCTCTGACCAACCATCTCGCCTGCGTTTCGTAAATGACATTCAGGATTTCTCTTTGATATTTTCTGTCTAATTCATCCCAAAATCTTCTGAGGTATAATATTTTAGATTGTGGCTGAACTACTATTCCACCGTTGTCCGGAGTAAAGTCCTGAAAATTTCCAAAATCTCTCAAATCAAAAGATGTAACTATGTTGCTTGATTGAATCATAGTTTCACAATTACTTTCCCCACCCGGTACAGCAATGTCATCACCTATATCAATTGCATCTTCACTATCTAAATTGAGAGTATAAATAGGTAACGCTACCCCGTCAGAGAAAGGATTGGTGTCATAACCAAATTCAGATAACCAAAATTCTTTATTGCTTAAACCCAAATTATTTTCTGCATAAGATTTCAAGGCATTCAGTTTTTCATACAATGTCTTATTACCCGTACCGTGTGCGTCCTCTTCTTCCGGAGCAAGTCCAAAACTGCGCGGCAAACCAAAATCCGAAAATCTATAATTATGAAAATTTAATACATCGAAAACAAATTTATCATCGCTTCTGATGTCTTCAAAAGCGTCTTTGATGCCGTCGAGGTAACCACCCGGACCGTAAATTTTTAATTCTCGATTGGCTGATATACCGTCTTCGTTGTAGTAGGTTGTGTTGTCAATGTCTAAAAGACCTGCCATGACAAATTTATTGCTGCTTGAACCGCCGTTTGCTGCATTGACAAACCCTATATCATCATAGAAAGAAGTCCCGGCAATATCTAAATCAGTTGCATCGTAATTTGCACTCGACATTGCAGCATATTCTCTCGGAGAAAAGGAAGGAATTGCCTCCGGGTCTAAATTGGACGGGCAATTACAAAACCACTTATCGGGTTCGTTCCAATTTTCCAAGTAAAGCGTTTTCCCCGCAAAGACATTCTCAGTCGGGTCATTCTCTTCAGGTTCGTTTGTATAAAATTCATTGTAATCTCCGTTAGTAAAGAAAGAAACTAAACTACTGATGTAACTCGTGTACCATCCGTAAGCATTCGGGTCGTCATAAGGTATATTTGAATAAACCCACTCACAATCATTATCAACGTTCGCGGTTTCATTGTTACAATCATCATCATCGCCCGACATATCAGGGTCTATAATTGCATAGCCGTCTTCATCAAATCTCGGAGGTCTGTTACCGAAAGTATAGTCACAAAACTGATAGTCATTGTTCAACAATCTCAAACTACCTTTGAGCGTGATGCACATTTCTCGGTCATTATCAAGCAGTCTTTTGTAGTAATCGACAAAATCACTCTCGGTAGTACTTGGCGAAGCATTCAACCAATCATATATTTTCTCGCCGGTTCTGTAATCATTTGTATCGAAGATTCGATAGTTGCTACAGTAATCCCAAGTTCGTGTTTCATCCAAATCCCATAAATGGTATTCTCGTACAAATCCCACCGCATCCAAACGTCTTGTCGGGTCTTCTCTGCGTGTATTAGTACCTAAGAACCCCTCGAAAGGCGGTAGTTGGACTTGTGCTTTCACCGCTTCGGGAAAAAAAAGAACGGCAAGCAGGAAAATTATTGTTTTAAGGTAAAAGTTCATAATCGGTAATCATTTTTGAGAAGTGAAAAAGAGGAACAAAAGACAGCTTATCCGATGCCGGGCGGCACGAATAAGTGTTGGATTATGAATTGTTAATTTGGAAAGAAATCCGGATTGGCTTGACAAAGTGTATCTTTGCCTGTATCTTGACAGCAAATATGCACAAAAAATATCAGACAGACAACAAAATTTTAAATTTTATTATGAAAAAGCTCCTACACTTATTTTTTTTTTTTATATAAATGCAAAAATTCAAAATTAAATTTCTTGTTTGTCTTTTTAGTGATTTTGCAAATTCATAGTTTTGCTCAATCCTGCGGCACATTTCTTCCTTCCGACAGTATTTCTCAATCTTTCGAAAAAAAATATGTTGCCGCTTTCCGACAAGGAAACGAAAAAGACCTTGAAGAATATACGCTGCCTGTGGTCGTTCACATTGTTCATGACGGCGGAACGGAACAATTATCAACTGCGCAAATTCAGCAAGGTATAGATTATCTGAATGCAGGTTTTGCCAACGGGGGTGATTACGGTGCAGGTCCCGGTTGGGATACGAAGATAGAATTCTGTTTAGCACAACAAGACCCTGACGGCAATGCGACTGACGGCATCGTTTACACGCAGTCCGAAGCGACTCACGGCGGAGTCAGTGCGGAAGATATTGTAAATTCCGGAGGTTGGGATAATGACTCTTATCTCAATATTTGGGTAGTGAAAGAACTGTGTACCATAACGGGGGAAAACTGCACGGGAGTTGCCGGATATGCTTTGGTTTCGGAATGGGCAGGTTATCAAACCGAGGGTATATATGTAGAGGCAAATTATTTTGGTACGAGTGCTCAGCTTTCCTCTTTGCTGATTCACGAAGCCGGACATTACTTGGGCTTGCTGCATACTTTTTCCGGAGGCTGTACAAATGATGATTGCCTGACAGACGGCGACCGTGTGTGCGATACGCCGCCCGATAACTCTACGGCTTACGTGCCCTGCGGAAGTTTTATCAATAGTTGCGATACGGATACAAACAGTGGTTTGTTTGTCGATCAGGCTGACCGAACTTGGAATTTTATGGATTACGGTTGGTCGTGTTACTCGGAATTCACGTTGGGACAAGCTCAACGCATGCAGTATAACATAGAAAATGTGCGCCCCGGATTGATGAACTCTATCGGTTGTCAACCGATTTGTCTGTCACCGTTAACCGCAAATTTTACGGTATCCGCAGATTCTGTTCCGGTGGGCAGTACGATTTCTTTTAACAATACTTCGGTTAACGCTACGAACTTTCTATGGAAAATAAACGGTCTTGAAACCTTTGTAACCCAAGACTTGACCTATACTTTCGACACTCCGGGGTATTACAATATAGAGCTAACCGCAAATAACGCCGACATTTATTGTACGGAAACGCACCAGGAAATTATTTATGTTTACTGTACAGTGGAAACGGAAATACTGTGGTCAGAAATACCTCCCGACCTCGGCGATACGATTACTTTTACTGCCCAAACCAACAGTGAAAACTTTATGTGGACTGTGAACGGAACAGAATATGCGGGCAGTGAAACATTTACAGTTATTTTAAACGAAGAACAGAGTTATCTAATCGGACTACGGGCATTTGATGCTTATTGCGAAGATTTGAGTACGGAAATGATTGTTATACAAGGAACGGCGAGTTGCGAAGAAGAACCGGAAACTTTTGTTTATGAATACAGCAAAAATATACTTAGCGGAAGAATAGGTATCGATGATTTTGTTTATTCGGTAAGAGTACCAACAAATGATGATGCCGTTTTAGGATTGAATATAAGTCAAAGTTTCCGAATAACTAAATTCGACACATTCGGGAAGGTAGTAAAAGTCAGGGATTTTTACAGAGAAGATTATACGGAAAACCCGGTTCTCGCCCAACACCTTCGCAGTTATAAAGTGGGTAATGATATTGCAATACTCAGCAGATTATCCGATAACGGACTATTCGGCTTAGTAAACTTAACGGTAATAGATACAAGTTTAAATGTAAAATTTAGTCGAGTTATTTATCATGAGGCACCTAATGTGCGAAAATATAATATTATCAGAACTACCGCAGGTAATTATTTGGTAACAATAGTTCTCGAAAATTTTCAGGAACAAACCGCTATACTCGAATTAGACAGCGAAGGGAACAATTTGCGAACTAAAATTATTACTAACGAACCGGTGGACGGAAATTATTATCTTCGAGGCGGTTTGCACGAAACAGACGAGGATAATTTTATACTCATAGAAGACCACACTATTACTGCTTTTAACTTAGATACGGGTGTACTATGGTACAGAAGATTTGAATTTTACGAAGAAGGATATTGGTTAAATTTTCACAGTTCATCCTCCGCTAACGAAAAAATATGCCTGACAACAGCAACAGGTTTAAATCTTACTGTTTTGCTCGATAATGAGGGAGGTGTAGAATGGGTGAAAAAATTAAATTATTTGAATACAACTACCGATACTACGGCACTCCCTCAAGGGATTACGACTTTTTTAGAGGATGACGAAATAATTTTTTCGAGCCTAAGTTATAACAGCAGTCCGACAGCACCTGAACTACATACAGCATATCATTTAACAAAATTAGATTTATCAGGCGAATTAGTTTGGCATCGTTCTACTAACCTTTACGAACCTTCGAGTAATCAAGGTATAGGTTTTCCTGTTACGTTTTATAAAAAAGACAATCATTACTATTCTTTCATAGGTTTATCTACATATCTAAAATTCGATAATAACGGTTATTTTCCCGATTGCACCCCACTCGACTATCAAGCTACGATGGAAGACGTACCTTTTAACATCATAGAGTTAGAAGCCTCCATGCGTGACACTATTCTGCCCGAATATATTAACATTAATTTACTTTCTCAAAATACAACAGGCTACCGCCTCGACCCTTGTAACCTCCTCCGCGCCGACGCTTCCCTTGACATCCTCAACCAAAATAATTGTTCTAACAGCGTAGAAGTCACCGTCCGAATATGCAATAACGGTCAAAAAACACTCGCGCCCGATACCCCCGTCCGCATCTATACCCAAGACCCTACCGCCTACGCCGCCGAGCCGCTTTACATTTTACAGACCGGTATGTGGTTGTCGGATAACACCTGCGATACCATTACACTCAATTTACCCGACATAACAGCGACTGACTCGCTGCTGCATTTTGTTATCAATGATGACGGCTCTGCCGTGCCGCCTTACGATTTCGCCGCCGACTTCTTTTCCGCAGAGCAACAAGAGTGCATCTACACCAACAACCTCGACACTCTTCACCTCCCCGACTTCACCCCCCTCACTCTCGATTTCCCCAATGACACCGTATTTTGCGAAGCCGTCGCCATCACCCTCGTTGCTCCTCCCGGTTTCACCACCTACACGTGGCAGGGCGACACCCTCGCCGGCACCTACTCCGTTACCGCCCCCGGAGTCTATACCGCCGCCGTCACCGACAACTGCGGGCTGATACAAACCGACTCCGTCGTCGTAGAGCAATACGAAAACGCCGCCGATTTGAATCTCGGCGCAGACCTTTCCCTCTGCACCGGCGGTACCGCTTCCCTCTCCCTTCCCGATTACCCTTCCGTGTTGTGGAGCGACGGGTCGAGCGGGTCTGACATCACTTTCTCCCTGCCCGGCAGCTACGCTGTCACCGTCACCGACCAATGCGGCAACGTCGAAAGCGACACGCTGCAAGTCCTCGAAAATTTCACCGCTTTTGATTTGGGCGATGATATGACCGTCTGCCCCGCCGAGCCGGTAGTCCTCACCTTACCTCCGGGCTACACTAATATAAATTGGTTTCCCGCCGCGCTCCCCTGCACCGATTGTTCTGAAATTATCATCGAACCCCTTGCCGATATGACCGTTGCCCTCATCGCCGAAAATGCCGAAGGCTGTCAGGTTTCCGATACGCTGCACATCGCCGTGCGCAACATTGAGCAGACTTTAGGCATCGTGCCGCCGACCTGCAGCTATTCCGCCGACGGTACCTTAACCGTACAAAGTCCGCTAAACCTAACGTATAGTCTCGACGGCATCGACTTTTCCGCCGTCGGCACTTTTAGCGGTTTACCTTCGGGAGATTATCAACTTACGACAGCAGACAGCGCGGACTGTCTTTACATCACAAACTTCTCCGTTCCGACCGTTCCCGAGTTCGTCCTTGACTTCGGTACGGATACGGTCGTGTACGCCGGTTCGGTTTTTCCGCTTGTTGCGCCCGCCGGCTATGCCGAGTATATATGGTCGCCCGCTGCTGCGGTCGATTGTTTCGCCTGTCCGCAAACGACTTACAACGGCAACTACACCGGCATCTTAACCCTCACCGTAACCGACTCGACGGGCTGCACGGCGAGCAGTGGTTTTCAAATTACTTTTCCCGCAGGTTCTCCTGCTTTTACGACATCCGGCGTAAGTTGTCACGGAACAGCCGACGGCACGCTCTCTCTGACTCCCGCTCCCGACACCCGGTATAGTCTCGACGGTGTTAATTTTACGACGACGGCAGAATTCACCGGTTTATCGGCAGACAGTTATATCCTTTATTCGGAAGACGCGCTCGGAGATGTACACGAAGTAATTTTTAGCATCACCGAACCTGCTCCGCTGCTGTTGCAGGTTACCACCGACACCACAATCACCCGCGGCGCGGAAGTCACCCTCGCCGCCGAAGTTACCGGCGGCACACCACCTTACACCTACACGCGGCAACCTACTGACTTTTTAGATTGCCCCGAATGCGTTGCTACGCTTGCCGTGCCGCCTTATTCACTCGATTATTCGGCAGGAGTTACCGACTCTGCGGGCTGTGCGGCAACCGCCCGCACCCGCATCACGGTAGAGAATGAATACCGAGTTTTTATTCCTAATTCTTTCTCGCCGAACGGAGACGGTATCAATGACTTTTTTTCCGTGTACGGCGGCGCAAATGTCGAGCAAGTTGTCTCTTTACAAGTTTACGCTCGCAAAGGCGATTTGGTATTTGAACAACAGGACTTTGCACCGAATGACGAAAGCATCGGTTGGAACGGTATTTTTCGCGGCGAGCCTTTAAACAGCGGCATTTACGTTTACGTCACGACTGTTAGATTCTCGGACGGTACGGAAAAGATATTTGCGGGAGATGTGGGATTGGTGCGATAAAAGTAAAAAGCTACTGCCTTTTGAGAAAGACAGTAGCTGTGATAATCAAGCATCATGTCAACAAATCCCCCCTACTTCACAACAGCCACCGGCATATTCCTGTCGAAATTCCCCGTAATCGTAGGGTTTTGCGACTCGAAAGTATAGCGGCGCACCTTCACCGAAACGTAGTCGAATAATTCCGTAATCGTCACGATTTCGTTTTGGTCGCGGTCGGCTTCGCCTTTCAGACCTTTTATCATGTAGTGACTGAAAACGCCCGAGCGCAGTCCGCCGTCTTCCAAAGAAACCTCCTCTTGCTTGGAAGACATCATCAGTGCCAAGCCGCCTTTGGTCGTCTCGAAAGCATCGCTGAACCGACGCAACGGCTCCCCGTTCGGAGACTTTGCGGCGAGCAAACCGCCCGAGTAGCAGGCATCCGCAAAGACCATTTTGTGCTTGGCTTTGCTTTCCTGTAAGACACTTTTAATCTCGTCGTAGCGAATGCGGTTGTTGTAACCGTCATAGTCCACCGGCAAAAACGAACCCTCCAAGCCGTGTCCCGAAAAGTAGAACAAGACCACGTCGTTTTCGTCGGCACGCAGAAAAACTTCGCGCATCGCCGAGAGGACATTTTTGCGGGTCGCGTCTTCATCGACCAAAAGGCGCAAACGCCGGTCGGGCAAAGAGCCGCCCTCCGGACTCTTCAAAAAGGCATTGATGCGGTAGGCGTCGTCGTCGGTAAAGTTGAGGACGGGCATGTGCGCGTATCTGCCCACGCCGACCACTACAGCCCAGATGCGCACCGCCGGGTCGCGGGCTACGGCGATGTTTTTTGCGTCACCGAAGGTTTCGTTCGGCTGTGTCTCGGCGAGTACCCGACCGTTTTGAAAAACCGCCCCGAGTACGCGCCCGTTGACGTAGCGCATCACGCCCTGCCCGTGCGGTGCGTGGTTGCGCCACATGCCCTCGTAGCGGTCGCCGTTGGCGTAGGTGACGGTGCCCTGACCCTCGGGGCTGCCGTTGCGAAACGAACCCTGATAGACCGAGCCGTCGCCGTAGCGAAAAGTACCCAAGCCGCCGTTACAAAATGCGGTGTTGCAGTTGCGTTGCATCTCTGCGGAGACCGCCGCCGAGCCTGCCGAGGGGCGACTGTTCACCACGGCGTTCACGATTTCGGCGTCGGGGGCGTCGGTGCGGTTGCCGTTGGTCCAGGTGCCGTATTGTACCGCGCCGTCGTAGAGAAAGAGCGTACCTCTGCCGTGTTTTTTACTTTCTTTCCAAAAGCCCTCATAGCGCGAGCCGTCGCCGTAGTGCATGGTGCCGTGCCCGTCGAAGCTGCCGTTGAGGAAATTACCGACGTAGCGGTCGCCGTTTTGGAAGCGGTATTTTCCGCTGCCGTTGGGGCGGTCGTTTTCCCAGTTGCCGTCGTAAATGTCGCCGTTGGCGTAATTCATAATGCCTTTGCCGCGCATTTTGCTCGACACAAAACCGCCGATATAGACATGCCCTTCGTTGAAGGCTAATTTGCCTTCGCCGTGGCGTTTGTCCTGTTGCCAGTCGCCGAGGTATTTATTGCCGTTGGAGAAGGTCAAAATGCCTTTGCCGTCGCATTTGCCGTTTTTGAAATTACCTTCGTAAACGGCACCGCTGCGGTACATTTTTTTGCCGTAGCCGTTGGTGCAGTCACCCGTCAGACATTGCGCATCGGCGGTGGTAAAGGTGAAAATCAGGAAGAAAACCGTAGTTGCATAACTCAAATAATTTTTCATCAGTATGGATTTTGATGAAGCAGCGTGTCGTGTCATGTGTCAGTCAAGGTGAACGCCGTAGAACGCTTCGTAATTCGTAAATCAGGTTATGTAACTTTGGTACTTATAGGATGAGATTTTGAATAGTCAGAAAAGAAGAAGAAAAACCGGATTGCCGCCGTCTTTATTGCCTGCTAAAAGTTAAAAAGTGAGTGAAAAGAAAAAAAAGTGTCGTTTACTGTACTTTTTTCGGCACGAAAGCAAAAAAATACCGATATTTGCCACACATTTCCCACACTAACGACATCTTTTCTTTACTGACGGTTATTTTACACACAAAGTTACTTTTTCCTTATTTTAACTAACCTTCCCACTCGTTTTCCAAACATTTAGACCGTTCAAACTTTCTACTTAGACAATTTATATTTTTTGAAATATAACTGTGGAAACACAGCGCGGACAGCGTCATAACAACGTCCGTTTTTTTGTAATTAAAACGACACATTCCCGCTCGGCTCAATCCGATAAGCGGTGCTGTTGCGTATTTGATTTTGATTTCCCTACACTCCCCAAGCGTACTTGAAACCTAATACTCCCGACTCTGAACATATTTAAAAATGAGCAAAACAACACTAAACAAATTAATTATCCCGGCATTACTGTGCCTGTTCCTCATCGGGCAGTGCCAACTTAAAGCCGAAACCAAAAATTTCGCGGCGACCGCCTGCGCCTGCGACCCCGTTGCCGACAGCCTGCAACTTATCTCTTTGCGCACCGCTACCGGCGGCGATAATTGGACGACCGTTTGGGACGTCGATACGCCCGTCAGCACTTGGTTCGGCGTGACGCTCAACTCCGCCGGCTGCGTCGATAGACTTTACCTTTACTTAAATTTTAGTGCCTACGTCGGTAATAATCTGACGGGTTCTTTACCCGCTTTGCAGTTGCCCGAACTAACCGAATTAGTGCTGCAAGGCAACGACATCGGCGGCACGCTGCCCGATTTTTCGGGTATGCCCAATCTCGAACGCCTTAATCTCAACGCCAACTCTATCGGCGGCACTTTTCCCGATTTTTCCGGAAACCCCGAACTGCGCACCGTGGCGATGGACGGCAATCCCGTCAGCGGCAGCTTACCCGACTTTCCGAACACGCCGCTGCTGAAGACTTTATCCTGCTATTTTTGTTCGCTGTCGGGCGAAATTCCCGATTTCAGCAATGTGCCGCTGTTGGAAAATGTCTATCTCGGCAGAAACTTTTTGGAGGGGGAAATTCCCGATTTTCAATTTGTGCCGCAGTTGCGCATTTTAAATTTGACCATCAACAATCTCGAAGGCGATATTTTTGACTTCTCGAATACGCCCGTCTTGGAAGAACTTTTAATCGGCAGCAATAATTTGACCGGCGGCATTCCCGATTACCAAAACCTGCCGCTGCTGCGCACTTTGGAAATTTCCGACAATGATATTACGGGTACTATTCCCGATTTTTCCGGTCTGCCCGCTTTGCAAAATCTGCGTTTGGGTTTTAATCCTTTGTCCGGTACGATTCCGAATTTTTCGATGCTGCCCGCCCTCAAAGTGTTGGATATTTCACGGGCCAATATGGAAGGCAATCTGCCCGCATTTTTCGCTTCCGTCGGTTTGGAAAAACTCAGCGTCATCGGTAATGAACTCGAAGGCAGCGTACCCGATTACAGCAGCAAACCTCTTGTCACCCTGCGTATTCAGGAAAATAATCTGACCGATTTGCCCGACCTGACGGCATTAAACGATTGGGGGGATTTCATTTCCAACGGCTTTGTCGCTCATGACAACCGCTTTACTTTCGAGGATATTTTACCGAATATGTCAGCGGAAAATTCGGGCTTTTGGCAATACGCCCCGCAGGACAGCGTCGGCGAAACCCGCACCGAAATTTTAGTACCGAACAGCGATTACACTATCGACCTCGAAATCGACGAAGACATTGCCGACAACGTCTATCAATGGTACAAAGACGGCGTTTTTCTGCAACAACTGACCGGCGAAAATGAACTGACGCTCACCGGCTTACAACCGAGCGACGAGGGCGTTTACACCTGCATCATCACGAATGCGGGCGCACCGGCTTTGACGCTTTACAGCCGTCCCGTGACTTTGATTTTGTGCGTACAAGCCGCCGACGCCACGGCAACCGACTCGGGTTCTTACTGCACCGGCGATGCCATCGAACTCTTTGGTAATGTCAACGAAGCAGCCGCGACCGAAGTCAGCTACCAATGGACGGGACCGAACAATTACACCTCCGATGCGCAAAATCCGACGGACGCAACCGCCGCCGGTACTTATACCTTTGTGGCTGTCTTAGACGGCTGCCCGAGTCTGCCCGCTGCGACTACCGTAGAAATTTTCGCTACGCCCGCACAGCCGACGGCAAGTACGCCGAGTTCGGTTCTGTGCGCCGGCGAAACCTTACAACTCAATACCCCGACGGCTGCCGGTGTCAGCTACCAATGGACAGGCCCGAACGGCTTTTCCGCGACGACACAGAACCCTACGGTCAGCACCGCCGCCGCGCCGCCAATGAGCGGTACTTACAGTCTTATGCTGAATAACAACGGCTGTCTCAGCCCCGCAGCTACGGTCGATGTCACCGTCGATGCAGTTGCCGATGCAGGTTTTACCTACGCCGATATTTGTGACGGAGAGACGGGAAGTCCTTCATTTATCAGCACAAACGGCGGTACTTTTACCTTTCAAAATACTCCGACCGACGGGGCGACTTTAGATGCCGCGACGGGTGAAGTAACAAACGCGACGGCGGGAAATTCTTACACGCTTGTTTATACCTTAAATGCCGACGCAGCCTGTCCTTCTTCGGAAACGCAAACTTTTTCCGTCATTTCTAACCCGACGGCGGAAAACTTAACAACCGATTGCGCACCCGATTTGCTTACTTATCTCGTTGAATTTTCGACCACGGCAACGCAAGTCAATGCGACAGGCGGTAATGTGATAAATATCGGCGGCAACGCTTGGCAGATTACCGATGTGCCTGCAAATACGGACATCGACATCACGCTCGGCACGGTTGGCGCGGCGTTTTGCGAGACGACGGTTTCCGTCACCGCGCCTGACTGCGAATGCCCCGACCTCGACGCGCCGATGGCGGAATTTAATCCCGTAGAAGTCTGCGAAGACGACGCGGAAGCCACGCTGCGCACCGAAGTAGCGGCGGGCTACACGGTCAACTGGTACGACGCCCCGACGGGCGGAAATCTGCTTGCCGCTAATGTTTTAAATTTTATTCCCGGTGTCAGCGGCACTTATTACGCCGAGACTTTCGACCCGATTACGCAGTGTACGAGCGAGACGCGGACGCCGATTGTTTTCACCGTTTTTGAAAAACCGATTATCGACGTGCAGGCGGTGGAATGCAACGAAAATAATGCGACGTACAGCGTAGAATTTTACGCGGAGGGGGAAAACGTGACTTTGAGCGAAGGTGACCTGTTGACAATTTCCGAAAATATTTACCGTGCGGAAAATGTGCGGGATGTGGCGGATTTGACCGTTCGCACGGAAAACGGCGTCTGTGAAACGACGGAGTTTATTCCCGTACCCGACTGCTACTGTGCCCGCATTTCCTTTATAGAAACGCAGGCGGTGACTTGCTTTGCGGGCAATGACGGTGCGCTTTTCATCGAACCCGGAACAGCTTACGGAAGTCCCGTAAATATTTTGTTGAACGGCGAAAGAGTGCGGGAAAACGTCGCGTTGCCAACTGTCATTTCCAATCTGACGGGCGGCATTTACGACATCGAAATACGCGATGCGGACGGTTGCGTAAAAACCGAAAAAGCAAACATCAGACAACCCGCCGAACCGATTTTAGACCTCGACGGCAGCTACGAAATCAAACTCGGCGAGAGCTTGAAAATCGAGCCGCTGACGAACTGGACGGATATTGCGGAAATTTTCTGGACGGATAATTCGGGAACTTTGAGTTGTACCGATTGCCTCGAAACGGTTGCCGCACCGCAACAAACGGCGATTTACGAATTGACGCTGACCAACTTTGCAGGCTGCAAAATTTCGGAAACCGTACAGGTTTTCGTGAACACGGAAATTCCGATTTTCGCCCCGACGGCTTTCTCACCGAATAACGACGGCGCGAATGATTATTTTATGCTCTTCGGCGAACCGGGAACGGTGATGAATATCGACCTTTTGCAGGTTTACGACCGTTGGGGCAATCAGGTTTTCTTGCAGGAAAATTTGAACATCAACGAAGAAAACAGCGGTTGGAACGGAGATTTTCGCGGACAAGACATGCCGAATGAGGTGTACGTTTGGTCGGCGAAGGTGACGCTGATTGACGGACGGACGGAGAGTTTGCGGGGTTCTGTGACTTTGTTGCGGTAGGTTTTACAGGGGAGAGGAGAGAGGTATTTACTGCTTATGCAAGCGGTCGGTGAATTATAATTCGGCGATGCTGCTTTCAGGTGAAAAATTCAGGTAAATTTTTGCTCTTTTCTTTTTGGAGCAAAAGAAGATTTGAGTAATTTTCTCGCCTCTCACCTAAAACAAATCCGCCGCTTCCTCCCCCGTTAAACTACCGATAGCCACACCCATCCCGCCTAAGCGCACTGCAACGGCAGTGCGCTCCGAAATCTTTTTGACGATTGGATTTTTGCTTGTCCCTACGCCGAGGATGCCGCTCCAGCTTTGCTCGATTTGGTAGTCGGTTTTCGGTAATATGACGCGGCCGAGTAAATCGCGCAGGGCGTTTTGAATGAGTTCCGTTTCGCCGAAAGCGTCGGTTGTTTCTGCTGCTTCTGCTAAATTTCTGCCGCCGCCGAGCAAGACGCGGTTGCCGATATTTCTGAAATAAAAATAGCCTCGGTTGTAGTGAAAGCAACCTTGAAACGGGATTTTTTGCAGCGGCGCGGTAATGACGACTTGATTGCGGGCGGGCTGTAAATCAGTCTGCGGCAGCAGTCGATTCGCAAAACCGTTGACGGCGACGATGACTTTACCGACTTCGACAGTGCCATAATTTTTTAAGTGTAAAGACACAGCGTTTTTATTTTCTTTCAAACTTTCGATTTCCGCGCCGGTCATGATTTCCACACCTTTAGCACGAGCAATGTCGAGCAGTCGCCGCATCATTTTTCCCGTGTCGATTTGACCTTCCGCCCGGTTGACTATCAGCTTTTCGACTTCCGCAAAGCTGTATTTTTTTATCCTTTCATCCGCCCGCACAAAAGTATTTTTCATACCCGTCACCTTTTGCAGTCGGTCATTGAACCACGGCATCAGTTCCGTGCACCGGTCGGCGATTGCTTTTTCTTCCGCGCGAAATATTTCCGTGCCGCCGTGATTTTGATAATCCAAAAAGTTATCGCCGCAGCGTTCGCGCAGCTTTTTCAGACCTGTCCACCGCTTTTTTATCAAGTCAAAAACCTCACTTTCCGAGTGTGTTTCCATGTCTGCCGCCAACTCGGTCAGACTGCCGAAGCAGGCAAAACCCGCATTGCGCGTACTTGCCCCTGCCGGCAACATTCCGCGCTCGAAAATCGTAACCTTTCGCGACGGATATTTTTCTTTTAAGCGAATTGCGGCGTTCAGTCCCGTAATACCGCTGCCGATAACGGCAAAGTCAATGCCCGCAAACCAAGTATCTATTTCCCAAAAACTAAAGCCGGTCATGTTGTCTGAATTTTGTAAAAACGGTAGTTGAAGTGACATATCTTTTTAATCGCGTCGAAAAAACACCGAAAATCTCTTTTCAAATCGTTGGTAATTAAACATCTTGCAAATAAACGACATCTAAAATTGCCGGACGGTCACAGTCTCTTATCTTTGCGGCAAGAAAGCCCGAGAAATTGAAAACAGTCTCACTTACTGAATTATGCCTGATATTATTTTAGCATTTATTACAGCCTTTACGCTGACGTATTTTGCTATTCCTTCCATTATAAATATTTCTACGGTCAAACGACTGATGGACGAACCCGGTGAGCGTCGCTCGCATACCGTAAGTACGCCTTCACTGGGCGGCGTGGGCATTTTTGCGGGTATGATTTTCAGCATAGTACTGTGGACGCCGTTTATGCACTTCGGCGATTTGCAGTACATTCTCTGCGCTTTCATTATCATTTTTCTTATCGGGGTTAAAGACGACATTTTACCGATGAGTCCGCGCAATAAGATGATTGGCGAAGTCTTGGCGGCGTCTATTTTGGTTTTTAAATCGCACGTTAAATTGACGAGTTTTCACGGACTTTTCGGTATTTATGAATTGCCGGAGTTTGTCGCCGTTCCGCTTTCGATTTTTACCATTATTGTCATTATCAATGCTTTCAATCTGATAGACGGCATCAACGGTCTGAGCGGCAGTATCGGGGTTTTGATTTCGGCGACGCTCGGTTATTGGTTCTTTTTGGTGACCCATTATGAGTTTGCGGTGACGGCATTTTCTTTAACGGGCGCGCTGATTGCTTTCTTAAAATATAACTACACCCCCGCCAAAATTTTCATGGGCGACACCGGTTCGCTGCTGGTCGGTTTGGTATGTTCGATTTTGGCTATCAAATTTATCGAATTGCACAACCTGCTGCCGACCGAAAGTCCGTTTTATCTTAAATCGGTGCCCGCCGTGGCTATCGGTATTTTGATACTGCCTTTATTCGACACGCTGCGGGTTTTTACGACGCGCATTTATCAAGGAAAATCGCCGTTTTATCCGGATCGCTCGCACATTCATCATCTTTTGATTGACAGCGGATTGACGCACATGCAGGCGACTTATCTGTTGGTTGCGGTGAATATCCTTTTCATTCTCATGGTTTTCTCCCTGCAAAGTATCGGTACTCTACCGTTGCTCATTTTGACTTTGGGCTTGGCGGCTTTGCTGTCGGGTCTGCTCTATTTTTCCGTGCAGCGCAAAAAGGCAAGAGAGGCAAAATCCGCTTCTTCCTAAACTTTCCGAAATTTTTCCTTTCCGTATTGCTCTACTCCTTTACTTTTGCGGCTGCAAAGAAAGGAAAGGCACGCCTTTTCTGAACTTTCACGCTTCGATTTCCGTAGTGAAAAACGATGGATTTTTGTCAAGCAAAATTTCAGAAAAAGAGACGAAGAGCAGTCTAACATCTAACGTCTAAAATCTAAAATCTCAATCATGGACGATTTATTCAAAAAAATAACGGGACACTGTAAAGAATACGGTTTTGTTTATCAATCGAGCGAAATTTACGACGGTCTGGCGGCGACTTATGACTACGGCGTGTACGGTTCTTTGCTCAAAAATAACATCAAAGAATACTGGTGGAAGTCCATGGTGCAAATGCACGAAAACATCGTCGGTATCGACGCCGCCATTTTTATGCACCCCAAAACCTGGAAAGCCTCCGGTCACGTCGATGCGTTTAACGACCCGATGATTGACAATAAGGACAGTAAAAAACGCTACCGTGCCGACCAACTCATCGAGGGTGCCATGGAAAAAATCGAGGCGAAAATTATCAAAGACGTGGAAAAAGCCCGCAAGCGTTTCGGCGACGCTTTTGATGAAAATGAGTTTCGCAGCACCAACGGTCGCATTCTCGACCGACAAAAAAATATCGATGAAAACCTCAAGCGCATGAACAACGCGCTGCGCAACGAGGACATGGACGACCTCAAAGCGCAAATCGAAGAACTCGGCATCGCCTGCCCCGAAAGCGGTTCGAAAAACTGGACGGAGGTGCGTCAATTCAACCTGATGTTCAGCACCCAACTCGGTGCGGTCGCGGGCGACGACGGTAAAATTTACCTGCGCCCGGAAACGGCCCAAGGCATTTTTGTCAACTTCCTCAACGTACAAAAAACCTCGCGTCAAAAAATTCCTTTCGGCATCGCACAAATCGGTAAGGCCTTCCGGAATGAAATCGTGGCGCGTCAGTTCATTTTCCGGATGCGCGAATTCGAACAAATGGAAATGCAGTTTTTCGTCAAACCCGGTACGCAAAAAGAATGGTACGAAAAGTGGAAAGAGACCCGTATCAAATGGCACAAAGCCTTGCACCCGGACAGTTCCCTGCGCTTTCACGACCACGACAATCTCGCGCACTACGCGGATGCGGCGGTCGATATCGAGTTTCAGTTTCCCTTTGGCTTCCGGGAGTTGGAAGGTATTCACTCGCGCACCGATTTTGATTTAAGCAGCCACCAAGACTTATCGGGTAAAAAACTGCAATACTTCGACCCGGAAGAGAAGGAAAATTATGTGCCTTACGTGGTCGAGACCTCTATCGGTTGCGACCGCATGTTTCTCGCCGTCATGTCACACGCCTACACCGAAGAGACTGTGCCCGACGCAAAGGGTAACGACTCGGAGCGCGTAGTTTTGAAATTTCACCCGGCCTTGGCACCGATTAAGTGCGCGGTTTTGCCTTTGCTCAAAAACAAAGAAGAACTGACGGACAAAGCGCGTGAAGTTTTCAACAAATTGAAAATGCACGTCAACTGCTACTACGAAGAAAAAGACAATATCGGCAAGCGTTACCGCCGGCAAGATGCCATCGGTACGCCGTATTGCGTGACGATTGACTTCGATACTTTGGAAGACAATACCGTCACTTTGCGCGACCGCGATACGATGGAGCAAACCCGTATTTCGGTGGATGAAGTGGTGGAAATCGTGAAAAAGAAATGCGATATGACACAGTTGTTTGCGTAGAATTTTGAAAAACGATTTATAAGAAAAGGGGAGCGATTTTTACATCGTTCCCCTTTTTGTTTGATTATTTATTTGTGGACAAAATCCGCGTTTACTCAAAAGGTGACTTTGAGTCACCCTGTGAGTAAACACAAATTTTACTTACGACCGGTTATTTATCCTGCTTCGCAAAAACTTTCTGCAAAAGTTCCGTCGTCCGTGCGTTCACATTCGTGCGAATATCCAGCTCTTTTTTCGCTACCATCGAAAACAAACCGTCCAATGCCTTAGTCGTCACGTAGTCGTCGAGGTCGGCGTTTACCTTATCGACCAGCGGTATTTTATTATATACATTCGCCGCATCCGCCCATACTTTTCGCGCTTTAAATTTATCCAAAGACTGCACGATGACGGGGTTAAATTCGCGGTACAGCTTCGTATTCGTCTTATTGTCCAGATAATTTGTCGCCGCATTATTAGAACCCATCAAAATGTCAAAAGCATCCGCGAAAGTCATTTGCGTGATGGCATCTTTGAAAATCGGTGCCGCTTTTTTAGCCGCATCTTCCGCCCCGCGATTGATTTTTTCCAACAGTTGCTGCTCCAAGTTAGAAAATCCGGGTACGCTTTGCAGGCGACTCGTCACCTTTTGTACTTCGGGCGGCAGCAGGATTTTATACGGGCTTTTGAAATAACCGTCTTGTTTGGACAGCGACTGTGCGCCTTTCGTGATGCCGATTTCGAGCGCTTGTTTAAGACCGTTACCGACTTCCTGTTCTGTGAGCTGACCGGTGACGGTGCCGACCGAGTCGAGTACGGTTTGCAGAGATTGCGGGTCGCAGGCCGTAAGCGAAACGGTCAGGGAGAGCATGAGAAATATCTTTTTCATAAAAATAATTTTTGGTTCTGCGTGAAAAATTTCGGAAAAATCCGATTTTCTCCAAAGAACGGATTTTTTTGTTTGTCGGCGAAAAAACAGATTGTCCGCCTGCGCTTTAGAGACGCGAAATGCGGGTCGAAGTTAGTTAGCAAAACGTTATTTTTGCAGAAAGGGTGCGGGCGTTTTTGCTTTCGGGCATCTTTTTTTGCGTACTTTTGTTTTACGGTCGAAACAAATAAATTCAAATAATTTTTGCAGGAAAAGAAAGAATACAAATATATCAGCAAAACCGATGCCCTAATTCGGTTGCAAAAATACTGCGCCTACCAAGACCGGTGCCACAGCGAGGTGCGCTCCAAACTCATCGAAATCGGCTGCTACGGCGATGACTTGGAAGATGTCATTTGTGACCTCATCGCCGAAAATTTTTTGAACGAAGAGCGTTTTGCCCGTTCGTATGCGGGCGGCAAATTTCGTCAAAAAAAGTGGGGACGCATCAAAATTAAGAAGGAACTGAAGTTCAAACGCATCTCGGCTTACTGCATGAAAAAGGCGATGGAAGAAATCCCCGAAGAGGATTATCGGGACACCATGCACAGTCTGCTGACCAAAAAAAGTCGTACCGTGCGGGCAAAGAATCAATTTGAGAAGAACGGAAAACTTGCAGCCTATTTAATGCAAAAAGGCTACGAGTCGTTTTTGGTTTGGGAGATTTTAAAGAGTGAGGATTTTTAGGAAGACTACAACCGCACCAAATCCCGATAAGTTTCCAAAGTAATCACCTTCCAAGCGTACAAAATCTCCTCAATTTCAAAAGTGCTTTTTGCCGACAAGGCAATCAAATTGTAGGCAGCCTCTTCGTGCGCCGCCGCAAAAATATCCGCGCCGTAAAACTCCGGCAGCACCTCTTTGTTTCTGCGCCAAAACTGCCGCGTCGCCTTCGACCAATTATCAAAACCCACATCCGCGTCAGCGCACAGTCCGTCCAAAATATCGACGTGTTTTTTACTGCCGGTCTCCAAAATGACGGCGTAAGTTTGGTAGGGCGAGAGGCGCACCCGTTCCAGTTCCGCATAAATCGGCAGGCGTTTTCCGCGCAGGGTGCGGTGTGCCATCGGTTGGCGGTCTATCAGGATTTCTTCGCGGTAGCGGTGTTCGGAAGCGGGCTGCGGAATGCTTTCGATGCGGGCACGGGCAGGGTCGATTTGGCGCGCCCAAACAATTTCGGGTTTGGTCTTGACATTGATGCAGACAGGTATTAAACCCAAATCCAAATCCAACGCCTTTTCCGTTTTTTTGAAAGCAAAGCCCAATTCATTCCAAGCCTCGCGGGCAATTTTCCAACGCCGCAGCGCAGTTGCCGCCGTCGCTAAAATTTGCCAAGCGGTTTTGTCTTCCGGGTTGTATTCCACGGCTTTTTGGGAGTAGTGCAGAGATGGTTTCCACTCATTGCGCTCTCGATAAAAGAGGCTGAGAAAGTGATAAGGCAGCGACCATTCCGGGGCGATTTTGACCAATTTTTTATACAATTTCACGGCATTGTAGGCATCTCCGGCGCGGTCATACGCGAGTGCTTCTTCAAAGACGGATTGTATATTTTTAAAATTTTCGGACAACTTTTTTATTGATTTTTATTGACTTTCAAGCAAAAATCAAAAAGGACAAAACCGAAAAACGGTTGCCCTTTCAATTTCAAATATACGACTTTTTTCCCTAACGAGTCGAAATAAAAAAAAGCCCGATTTCTCAAAACGAAAAATCGAGCTTTTTTTGAAGAACAGGTCTAAAGCGCAACTACTCAAACAACTCCAACCATTCAAACCTTTTCAAACTTACTTCTCCACCACATTACGACCGATAGAAGAATAGCGGAATCCTTTTTTCTCCATCAAATCGGTGGAGTATAAATTGCGACCGTCAAAAATAACCGGGTCTTTCAACAGGTTTTTGATGACATCGAAACTCGGGGTGCGGAACACACTCCACTCCGTGCAAATCGCCAGGCAATCCGCGTCGATGAGTGCCTCGTACTGGTCTTCGGTCATTTGTACCGAGCCGTTGTATTGCTTGCTCACATTTTCCATCGCTTCCGGGTCAAATGCTTTCACTTTCGCGCCCGCCGCCAGTAATTCGTCGATGATGTAAAGTGCCGGTGCCTCGCGAATGTCGTCGGTATTCGGCTTAAATGCCAAGCCCCAAACCGCGATGGTTTTGCCTTGCAAATCATTGCCGTAGTGCTGCATGATTTTTTGTGACAAGACCGTTTTTTGTCCGGTATTGACGTTCATCACCGAGTTCAAAATCTTGAAATCATAATCGTTTTCCGCCGCCGTTTTTGCCAGTGCCTGTACGTCTTTCGGAAAGCACGAGCCGCCGTAGCCGATGCCGGAAAAGAGAAAACGCTTACCGATACGGGTGTCGCTGCCCATGCCGATGCGCACGTTATCTACGTTTGCGCCGACTTTTTCGCAAAGATTGGCGATTTCGTTCATGAAAGAAATACGCGTCGCAAGATAAGAGTTGGCAGCGTACTTTGTCATTTCGGCACTGCGCTCGTCCATGAAATAAATCGGATTGCCCTGACGCACAAACGGCTCGTACAAACGACGCATTACTTCGCGCGCTTTTTCGCTCGTCGTACCGATGACGACGCGGTCGGGCTTCAAAAAGTCCTCCACCGCTACGCCTTCGCGCAGAAACTCCGGATTGGAAACGACATCGAAAAGGTCTTCGCTGACGCCTTCCGCAATCGCCGCGTGTACGCGCTCGGCGGTGCCGACGGGTACGGTACTTTTATCGACGATGACTTTGTAATCCGTGATGATTTTAGAAAGGTCTTTGGCTACACCGAGGATGTAGCTGAGGTCAGCGGAGCCGTCTTCGCCCGGAGGGGTCGGCAGTGCCAAGAAGATGATTTCGGCATCTTTGACAGCCTCTTCGAGATTGGTGGTAAATTTCAAACGTCCCTGTTTGGTATTTCTTTCGAAGAGAATTTCCAAACCCGGCTCGTAAATCGGCACTTCGCCGTTACGCATACGTTCTACTTTGTTTTTGTCGATATCGACGCAAATGACGTTGTTACCGGTTTCGGCAAAACAAGTGCCTGAAACCAAACCGACGTATCCGGTGCCTACTACAGCTATATTCATTTTTTGATGTTTGTGTGGTTCTTGAAACGAGCGCAAAAATACAAATTTTGCCGCCTGTCAGATAATGATTTTATGTTTATGTCTAAATAAGACAGAGGTTTTACGTCTTAGTCCGTAAGACAAGCAAAACGAAAGTACCTTATTATAATAAGGTGAAGGGGAAAAAGCTGAGGAGGGATAGATATCTCGATTCGGTGACTGCCGCAGCAAATCGGGTGCAATTTTAAGTAAAAAATCGGAATTTTTAAAATACGACTTATTCTGCTGACAATCAATACATAAGTTACTCGCGGTAAAAGCAGTCATTTTCGCCGTCTGCATGTTTTGTATAAAAATGAAAAATATATAAGTAAAAAGGGGAATTAACCTGATTCGGGTATCAATTTATTCGTAGCGCAGACTTTCAATCGGGTCGAGCTGTGCCGCCTTCAGTGCCGGATATAACCCCGAAAGCAGCCCGACAACCATACAGATACCAATCGCCATTGTAATCCATGCCCACGGAATGACAAACGGACCGCTCATTGCCGCCGATACCGCAAAACCGATGAGGGTGCCGAAAATGATGCCGACAATTCCGCCCATCTGACAGATAACGACGGCTTCCGTCAGAAACTGAATCAGAATGTTGCGCTTCGTCGCGCCGAGGGCTTTGGTGATACCGATTTCGCGGGTACGTTCCGTGACCGACACGAGCATAATGTTCATCAAACCGATGGCCGCCCCGAAGAGCGTAATGAGACCGATAGCCGCCGCACCCGCCCGCAGTTTGACGGTGTTGTCTTTGATAATCTCGACTAAACCGCCGCTTTTAAAAATCTGAAAATCGTTTTCCTGCGCGGCTTTCAGTCTGCGTACATTACGCAGCAGACCCGTAGCGGCAGCCACGCCGTTGTCGATGTCGGCGGTATTAGTGACGGCGACGGTGAGGTCGTAATTGCTGTCTGCATTGCCGTAATATCGCTTGCCGGTCAGCAGCGGAATGAGGACGATATTGTCTTCGCTGCGCCCCATACTCGCCCCTTTCGTCTCTTGAATACCGATTATTTTGTAGCGGACATTGGCAACGGAAATATTTTTGCCCAATGCGGTTTCGGCATTGTCATCGAACAAATTTTTGATAATGTCCGTACCGACAATGGCTTTATTGCCGCCGTTGCGCGCTTCGGCAGCGGTAAAATTTCTGCCGTAGGCAAGCGCGTTACCTTTAACATCCAAATAATTCTCATCGACGGCAACGAGGCGCACCGTCGGGTTGGTTTTTTCGCTCTTATATTTGACAACCGCCCCTCGGTCACAAAACAGCGAACCCGATATTTTCGCCGGATACTCGAAGCGTTCTTTAAAATTCATCACCTGATCGAAGGAAATGCTTTCACCGGCTTTCGACTTGCGCCCGCCGCGATTTCCTTTCAGACTTTGCCCCGCCGGATAGACGCTGAAAGAATTGGCACCGAGCCGCGAAAAATTATCACTCAAAGAAAAAATCGCGCTGTCGATCGCCGTCAAAATACCGACCAAAGCCGTAATGCCGAAGGCAATAATCAGCAACGTCAAAATAGAGCGCAACAGATTCGAGCGCACGGCATTCAGGGCTTGCAGAATATTTTCGGTGAGATTCATGACTATATTATTGGTCTTTTCCAAATGTAAAAAGACGTTTGTAATTTAGGACGAAGATAGGAAAGCGCGCACGGTTGTCGATTATTTGTTCGACAAAAGCAGAGAATATCAAGATGAGTAAAAAAAAATGAGGAATATATTTTTAGAAGAAAACGAGAACATAAGGCATAGCTTGAACCTACAAGTGCCAACGGCACGAAGCACTTCAGCCCGGCTTGCCGCTCACGGTATGTAAATGCCGGGACGGAACAAAAGCCTAATTCACCTCCGCCAAAAACGCTCCCAGATAATCATTAAACAAATCCGGGTACTCCATCATCGGTGCGTGACCGCATTTTTCGACGGCAATCAGACGCGCGTTCGGAATGAGTTTCTCGAACTTTTCGCCGACAAAAAACGGCGTCACGTTGTCCTCTCTGCCCCAAATCAGCAGCGTCGGTACTTTGATTTGTTCGAGTTTGTCTTCTACGTTGTGGCGAATGGCGGACTTGGCGGTCATCACCACGCGAATGGCTTTGTTGCGGTCGTTAACGATGTCGAAAACTTCGTCGGTCAGTTCTTTGGTCGCTACTTCTTTGTTGTAAAAGGTCGCTTCGGTTTTTTCTTTGATAAATTCGTAGTTGCCGCGCTTCGGAAAAGAGGAGCCGAAGGCATTTTCAAACAGACCGCTGCTGCCCGTCAGGATAAGCGAACTGACTTTCGGCTGCTGACTCAAAACGTACAAAAGGCTGATGTGACCGCCGAGCGAGTTACCCAAAACGTGAACTTTCTCATAACCTTTATGCTCGACAAACTCCGTGATATGCTCCAACAAACCGCCGATACCGACCTTGCGCAGCGGCATGTCATAGATAGGCAAAATCGGCACAACCACGTTATATTGCTCGCCGAAACGGTCGATAATGCCGCCGAAATTACTCAACGCACCAAACAGCCCGTGCAGCAGCAGCAGCGTCTCGCCGGCCTCCGGATTGGTTTCGATGTATTTGAATTTGCCTTCTTCTTTAAAATTTTGCATCGTTGGTTTTGTATCAGACTCGTTGAAAATAATTGCGCAGCGCATTTATACAATGAGCCGCAAAAGTAGGAAGTTCTACGCACAAAACGGCATTCGGGTTTTACTGCTGATTTTTAAAGATTCGTTTAAAGAACGGCTTCTTTTTCTTCTTGTTTTTTTCCTTTTCCCGCTTTCTGCGCAATGCCTCGTTGCGTTCTCTGATTTTGCGAGAATTTTCTCTCTGCTCCGCGCTGCGCTTTGCTTCCCGCCTACGCTGACCCTCTTCTCGTGTTCGCTTTTCAATGTTAAACAGGTCGCGCAGACGGTCGTTCATCGTCGGCTCTTTCGGCTCGAAGTCCGTGCTGTCTTGCAGCATGTCTTCGCTTTCCAGATACATCGGGCAAGCGATGTCGAGTTGCTGCTCGGGCGTCAAAGGATAAAAAGTAGCTCGTTGCAGTTTTTTATATTTCGGGTCGGCGTACATCTTTTTGGCAAAAAGCCCCCAAATCGGCAGCGCCGTTGCTGCACCCTGCCCTTTGGCAAGCGACCGCCAGTGCGTCGTCGGATATTCCGCGCCGACCCAAGCCCCCGCCGCGAAGACCGGCGTGTAGCCCATAAACCAACCGTCGCCCTGGTCTTGTGTCGTACCGGTTTTTCCGGCAATATCATTCGGTAGGTTAAACTGATAACGGATGCGCCGCGCCGTACCGCTGTCCACCACTGCCTCCAGCATATTGGTGAGCAAAGCATTGTCTTCCTTCGTCAAAACTTCCGCAAAATCTTTCGGGTCGGGCGTGTCGGCAGACCAGATAATCTCGCCGCGACTGTTTTCAATGCGCGTTAAATAATACGGCTCGGGACGCACGCCGTTATTGGCAAAAGTCGCGTAGGCAAGTACCATTTCTCCTAAAGATAAATCGGCCGCGCCGAGGGCGATAGAAGGTAAGGCGGGAACGTCGTTTTCGATGCCTAACTCCTGCGCCAATGCCCGTACACTGTCCACACCGACGCGCATCATCATATCGACGGTGACGGCGTTGACGGAGTTTGCCAAGCCGCCTTTCATGGAATACAAACCGCCGTATTTTCCGTCCGAGTTTTCGGGCGTCCAGTCTTGATATTCGGTGTAGGTGACGAGGCGATTGTACAAATATTCGCAAGGCGTGTAGCCCTGTCGCAGTGCCTCGGCATAGACCAAAGGCTTGAAAGTCGAGCCGACCTGTCGCGTGCCTTTGACGTGGTCGTACTGAAAATATTTTTGGTCGGCACCGCCTACCCAAGCCTGTATTTTTCCGGTCTGCGGCTGCATCACCATAAAGCCCGCACGCAGAATGCCGAGGTAATAAGCGATGCTGTCGCGGGGTGACATTTCGCGGGTTTCTTCGCCGTCTTCATTCCACGCAAAAACCGTCATCCGCACGGGCGTGTCAAAGTTTTCTTTAATTTCCGCTTCGGTTTTTCCCGCTTTTTTCAGGCGTTCGTAACGGACGGATTTTTTTATGACATTTTCCACCAAATCACTGTCTTTACCGAAGGTTTTGTCTTTGTCAAATTCGGGTTGCAGTTTACTCAAATGCTCGCGCACGGCTTCTTCCGCGTAGCGTTGAAAATCGGAATTGATGGTCGTAAAAATTTTCAGACCGTCGGTGTAGATATTGTAAGGCTGCCCGTTGGGCTTTTCGATTTCGCCGACGATGTCTTTCAGTTCGCCGCGCAGGTGCTCCCGAAAATAAGTTGCCGTACCCTGATTGTGTCCTTCGCGCGAGTATTTGACGGTAATCGGCAACTGTTGCAGACTGTCTGCCTCGGCGCGGGTCAGGTAGTTGTATTTTACCATTTGCGCCATGACAGTGTTGCGGCGTTCGGTGGCGTGGGCGGGATTGCGGACGGGATTGTAGTAGGTGTTGGCTTTGAGCATTCCGACCAAAGCGGCGGCGTCTTCTACCGTTAAGTCTGCGGGTGAGACGTTGAAAAAACGCTGCGCCGCGACTTTTACACCGTATATATCATCGCCGAACGGGACGGTATTCAGATATAAATTCAGCAGTTCTTTTTTTGTATAAATTTTCTCCAAACGCCGCGCGATAAACATCTCTTTAAACTTCGTCGAAGCCATCGCAACGATACCCGAACCGCGTCTGCCGTACAGGTTTTTGGCGAGTTGCTGACTGAGCGTACTGCCGCCGCCGGCACTTCTGTCTCCCATCAGCACCGTCTTAAAAACCACGCGCAGAGTTGCCCGAAAATCCACGCCGCGATGCTCGAAAAAACGGGCGTCTTCGGTGGCGACGAGGGCATTTATCAAATGCTCGGAAAGCTCGTCGTATTCGGCGTTCACGCGGTTTTCGATGTAATATTTACCGAGCAAAACTTCATCTTCGGAATAAACCTCGGAAGCCGTATTGTTCTGAATGTTTTGCAACTCGCCGTAGGTCGGTATCGCGCCGAAAGCACCTTTGTAAGTCAGAAAAATAAAAAGACACACGGAAAAGACGAGCAAAAAAGAACCGATAACTCCGACGAGCGCAGCCCAAGACAGACGCGGATATTTTTGGTTGAAAGTCTGCCAACGGGAACGAACGAAAGCGGTAAATTTTTGAAAACGATTTTCGGGCATGAATTGGATTTGATGATGAAGCAGGATTTTATCCGAGAAAAGCGCAAAGATAAGATACGAGGGCGTTATTCGCGGCAGCTTAAAAGTTCGCCTCGCACGCCGGGTTTGAAAATACCCGTGAGTAAACGACAAGTCGCCGGCGAATATTTTATTCGCATGGTTTTCGAGTTCTCATTTAAAATCGAATTTTTTGCCGTGAGTATTCTGAGAAAGGCAATGATAATTGCCTTAAATCTGAAAAAGCAGCCACGGATATTACGAAAAAACACTGATAATTTTATTGTTTTGTGAAATTACCGGAGAAAATATCTGACTTTAACAAAAAAATATAAAAGAATCGAGAATTAA
>JAHDCG010000002.1:0-19368 GCA_020629965.1 Saprospiraceae bacterium
TTTTTTACGCCGACTTAAAAGTCGCGGTTACTAAGTTGTAAAAGTCTTTGCCTATTGCACCATCAAAGAAACCAAAAAACTCCCGTACAGCAGCACCGAAAAACCGAAATGCGCCCGCAGCGGAATGTACCGTCCCGCCGCGATGCCGTGTCGCTTTTTCAGGTAAATAATCAAAGTGAGTTTGAATAAATAAAAAGAAACGACCGAGGCAAAAGCAATGCCCGGCAGTCCGAAATATTGCACCAAAATCAAACTCAAAACGACATTAATGCCGATTTCAAAAATCGCCGCGTACAGCATAAAGTAACTTTTCTCTAAAGCCATGACGATGGTCTGCGGCAGTAAAATGCGACTCGACAGCATCAGCAAATAGACGTTGAAAATCAGTGAGGAGGCACGAAATTCTTCCGTAAAAACGGTGACAAAGAGCCACGGACTAATCAGCATCATCGCCGACGAAATCGGAAACATCCACTTTGCCAGACTTAATGTTTTTTCTTTCAAAACCGATAAATTGCCGTCGATATTTTTGGAAAATTCGGGCAGCATCACCGTGACTATCGTGCCGATGAACAGCGCAATGTAAGGCATTTCTTTGGCACCGTAGCGAAAAACCGCAAAAGCCGCCGGGTCGTCGAAATAGTTGTTGACAATCAGACCGTCGATGTATTCGTAGCCGTGATTGAGGAAGGCTTTGAGCATCAGCGGCAGCGAGAGGGCAAAAAACGGTAACAGCATTTTAAAATTAAAAACAAAAGTCGCGTGACGGAAAAGGACAACGAGCAGCCAGATAAATTTTATCGCCGACATCCAAATCAAACCCCAAAAAATCATCTCCAAACCGTAGCCTAAAGCCAACGGAATAACGACGGCGAGAATTTGTAAACTAAAACCGATCGAACCGAAAATATAAATATTCCGATATTTTTTCAGCAGCAAATAAAAAATCTGTATCAGCCACGCCGGGGTTTGTACCACTAAAAAAAGGCAAAGCAGTTCGACAAAAGGCAATTCCGGGCGAATGTCGAACGTTTGCAAAAAGACATCGCCGCCGAGGTACAGCAGTCCGGAAACCGCCGTGCTGACCGCCGTAAAAAACAGAAAAATATTGAAAAAGGCTTGTTTTTGCTCACCGGCGGAAAGTTTGGGCAGGTAAGTCAGCGCGGCGTTAATGCAACTCGCTACCCAAAAAAAAGTGAGCAGACTCGCCGTAAACCAAAAGCTTTCGTAAACGGAAATTTCCTCGGCGGGCAGCAGCTTTCCCAAGATGACCATGATAAGAATCGTGGTGCCGAAACGCAGCAAATTAAAGTACTGCAAAGCCGCCGTACCGTTATTGAGTTTTGCGCTGATGTTTGCGAAAAATTGCTGCATGAAATTTTACCGAAAAAATATAAGATATGAAAAAATTGACGGTTTTGTTTTGCCTGCTCGGTCTGTTTTCCTGCACGGAAAGCGAAAGCCGGAATACCGAAATAATCACTTCGGAAACCGCACAAAACGCCGACTCGATTTCGACCGGCAACACCATAAAAACCCGCTTCGCACCGCCGCCCGGTTGTGTGCGCGTACAGCCGGCGGAAGGCACTTTTGCTTACTATCTGCAAAATCTGTCGCTGCACCCGCCGGGCGCAAAAGTACACTATTACGACGGGCGGGAAAAACCGCGCGACGTACACGCCGCCGTACTGACGACGGATGTCGGAGACCGAAATTTGCAGCAGTGCGCTGATGCCGTGATGCGGCTGCGCGCGGAGCATTTATACGCGCAAAAACGTTTTGCGGAAATACATTTTAACTTTGTGAGCGGCGACAGAATCGACTACGATAAGTGGCGCAAAGGCTATCGGGTGCGTGTAAAAGGCAACGATGTATCGTGGGTGAAAACGGCGGAACCGAGCGATGATTATCGCACTTTTCGTAAATATCTCGACCTCATTTATACCTACGCGGGCACTTTGTCATTGGCGAAAGAACTGAAACCGGTGAGCATCGAAAACATCGAAATCGGCGACGTATTTATTCAGGGCGGCAGCCCCGGTCACGCAGTCATTGTGGTCGATGCGGCGGAAGAAAAAGCGACGGGAAAGCGGCTGTTTTTGTTGGCACAAAGCTACATGCCCGCGCAGGAAATTCACGTATTACAAAACCCGAAAAGTCCGGGAAATCCGTGGTACCCAAACGTGGCGGAGTCGATTATACAAACGCCCGACCGGACATTTGAGGTGAGTGATTTGAAAAGATTCGAATAAAAAAACAACCCGCACGAAACGAATCGTGCGGGTTGTCGGGAGTAAGGTTTTAAGTGTAACAGTCAGGAAAAATTCAGGGAGTAAGTATCAGTAAAGTCAGGCTTGTTTGGTCAGGTTAGCATAGGGCGGTATTTATTTTTTTAAACCGGCGTACGAAAATTTTCTCCGTATTTTTCGCCGATTGCGGCTTTTAATTGTTTTCTGGCGAAGAAGATGCGGCTTTTGACCGTGCCGATAGGCAGCTCCATGTGTGCACTGATTTCGAGGTAAGAATAGCCGCGGTAAAACATCATAAACGGTACTTTGTAAGTATCCGCTAAATTTCTCACAATTTGCTCCAATTCTTTCAGCATAATCGAAGAGTTTGCTCTTTCGGTGACGACCGCTTTATCGGCGATGTGCAGCATATCTTCGACGGGTTGTTCTACGCGGTTGCGGGTGCGCTGTTTGCGGTAGTCATTGATGAAGGAGTTGCGCATAATAGTCGTGACCCAGGCTTTAAAATTAGTACCGTTTTGAAAGCGGTCTTTATTTTTATAAGCACGCATTACCGTATCTTGCATCAAATCTTTTGAGCGGTCGCGGTTTTTGGTTAATTTCATGGCGAAGCCGAAAAGTAAATCTTCGAGTTCGGAATAGCGGGTGTTAAATTCGGTAGCAGTCATTTTTTTAATTTTAAGTCGTGTGAGTAAAGTCGGAAAAAAGTCTTGTGGGGGTATTATTTGCGAATAAATTAGTTCGCGTTTGTGCTTTGTGTCAATCAATTTGCGTGCCGGTTTTGTAACTTGTTGATTTTCAATTATTTACAAGGGTTTTATTTGTATTTTAATGAGAATTGTATTTTGGATATTTAAGAAAATTCTGATATTTGAGTATAAATAAAAAACGGCACGACAAGATTTAGGCTTAGTGTGTCATTTACAATATTTTTGAAAATGAATAAAATAAAAAAGCGAAATTATAAACCGCGTGTTCGTAAGTTTAAAGCCTATAAAACGGCTTTAACGGTGAGCTTGAGCTATGTAAAACTCGGCTTTTTGAGTAAAATATTCGGGCAAAACTATTACAATCGAAAAGTCAAGAAACTGCACCTCAAAAACGCCGCCCGCGTTAAGAAAACCATCCTTGAATTACAGGGGCTTTTCATCAAAATCGGGCAGTTGATTTCCGTTTTATCGAATGTATTGCCCGATGAATTTCGCGGGCCGCTCGAAAGTCTGCAAGACAAAGTGCCGCCCCGTGATTACAGCGAGGTCGCCCTCGCTGTCGAGCGCGAACTCGGCAAAACCCCGCAGCAGCTCTTTCAAAATTTTTCCGAAGAACCCCTTGCCGCCGCCTCCGTCGGACAAGTACATTTAGCGCAAATCGACGGCAAGACGGTCGCCGTCAAAGTGCAACACGCCGACATCCCCGTGACCGCGCAGGCGGACTTGACCATTTTATTAAACCTCGTAAAAATCCACGCCTTTTTCATGGATGTCAAAGGTCTCGACCACCTCTACGAGCAAGTCCGACAAATGATAGCCGACGAACTCGACTACCGGCGCGAGGCAGCGGCGATGGAAATTATTCGACAAAATCTCGCTCGGCAGGAAGAGCTGAACGTCGTCATTCCCGAGGTTTTGCAGGAGTTCAGCACCGAGCGCATTATCGTCACGGAATATTACGACGGCATAAAAATCGGACAAATCGCACAACTCGATGCGTGGGGAATCGACCGTGAAGACCTCGCCCGCCGCGTGTTGGAGTTGTACTGCAAAATGATACTCATCGACGGCTATTACCAAGCCGACCCGCACCCCGGCAATATTTTAATCAACAAAAGCGGACAAATCTGTCTGCTCGATTACGGCGCCGTCGCTCGCCTCACCGACGCCACCAAAGACACTATTCCCGAGCTGCTGGAAGCTGTGCTCCGCGACGATTCGGAAAAAATTATCGTCGCGCTGCGCAAAATGGGTTTTCTCGCCGAGGGGCGGGAGGCGGACAAGGTCATCCGCAAACAGTTGGCGGTTTTCCGCGAATTTCTCTTGCAGGAAGTCGATTTTGAAGGTATGAATTTTAAAGAAATTCAGCTCAAATCCGGCGTCGTCGCCCTCGCCAAACTGTTTAAGCAAATCGACTTGCGCGAAGTTTCGGACTCCGTACAAATTCCGAAAGATTACGTGTTGCTCTACCGCGCCGTCGTGCTGCTGATGGGTACGAGTTTTAATTTAGCACCCGATTTAAATCCGATTGACATTGTACAGCCCTACATCGAAAATAATTTAGTCAGTCGCAAAGACGGCATTAAGAATCTGATAATCAACACTTTACAAAGTCAGATGACCACCGCCCTGGCCTTACCTCAAGACCTGCACAATTTTTTACAGGAGACGAGTCGCGGCGAAACCGAAGTCCGCAACCCCGATGTGCGGCGCGGTTTCAGCCTGCTGTGGTGGTTGGGGCAGATGCTGTTTTTCGGTACTTTTGCGCTCTTGCTCGGCGGCTTGCGATGGTTTTTTGCCGTTGATTTCGATGCGGAGCAGAATACGATTTTGACTTCAGCTTTTTGTGTTTTTTCCTTTTTGTTTTTGCGGGCTTGGTATCGGGGCGGGAAGGAGCGGCGAGCGTGAAAACCCCCTAACCCCCACCGGGGGAACTTTCTCCGCGCTTAATTTCGGGGTAGAAATTACCGGTCGGAGTTTTCGCTTTTTGAAAGACGATTTAAATAAAAGGCGAATTTAATTTTGAATTTGCAATTCTCCCCCATTGGGGGCGGGGGGGGGCTTTTGATACGGATTTTCTCATCAAATAATTAAATCTAATAAAATGAAAAACATACCAAAAAACAACGATTTACCCGAAACACACGCTGAAGTAAAAGCAAGAATCTTCGGAGGCGCAACGGGAAATAAATATGCTTTCGCAAGAGCACAACGACACAATCCGACGGCAACCGAAGCAATAATGTGGACAGAATTACGCGGGAAAAAAATTGGGAGGTTTCAAGTTCAGAAGGCAGCATCCTTACAATCGTTTCGTACTTGATTTTTACTGTGTGAGTGAGCAACTTTGCGTTGAGATTGACGGCGAAATACACAATACCGCTGAAAATAAAGAATACGATGCTGTCAGAACTAAAATATTATCTGATAACGGCATTTCTGAAATTAGATTTTCAAATGACGAAGTATTGAACAACAGACCTCAAGTATTGGAAACAATTTTAGCACGACTTGATGATTTGAAAAACGAGAGAATAATTCAAGGAAAAGAAAAATGAAATCGCGGATGCTGCTTTTGAATTATTCTTCCAACAAAATCTCCTCTTTCCCCGTATAATTCACAAATTCGGTACTCTCATTGCATTATAAATCCTGAGAACCGATTTCCTAAAAAAAGACAGACAAACATCCTATGTTTCACAAATTACTTCCCGCCTTATTTCTCCTGCTCGTCGGCAGCCTTTCGGCGCAAAAAATGCCTGATTTCAATCTCATCACCTCGCCCGGTCAGCTTAAAGTGGCCGACCGTCAAATCACCGATGCCGAAGGCTGGACGCATTTTTACAACAGCGTCAATAATGAACTGCTGCTCTCCGTACACGCGGGCGCGGCGAATATCGGTTCGGTAGAAAACGGACTGACCGTGAAGTCGGGACTGCTCGGCAGCTACGGCAGCACGGGGCAGGATTTGACGGGCGCGGACTACGTGGAAGACACGCACAAATGGTTTGTTTTTAACCGCTACTTTCAAATCGAACGCGCCGCCGAAATCGACACGACTTTGCGCTTGCGCTTTTATTTTAACCAAACCGACATCGACGACGTAGGGCGCAGCATTGTGAAGACGGAGGAAGAAGCCAAAAAGCCCGAAGACTTGAATTTCTTTACGATTTCGGGTATTTCTACACACCCTTTTACCGAGTCTTTGCAGAATAAAGGCGGAAAATTTACGCTGCATCACCCGCCCGGCGGCGCGGCACCGACGTGGTACACCGGCAATTTTAACGGTTGGAAATACGCCGAATTAAGGGTCAACTCCCTACAAATCAGCGGCGGCGGCGGTAAGTACATCAAGCCTTTCGACGGCAGATATACGGCAAAAGGCTTCGTGAAAACGCGGGCGGGCGAACCCCTGCGCGGCGTAGAAATACTGAACGAAGGCAACATCGTCGCCGTCACGGACGCCAACGGTTTTTATGAAGTCGGCGGTTTGGTGCAAAACGAAAATTATAAATTTACGCCGCGACTGAGTGCGCAGGCGTCGCGCGGCGTAACGGTGCTGGATATGATTTATTTGCAGCGCGGTCTGAAAAAGACAAAATTGCTTGCCGACCCTTGGCTGCAAATCGCGGCGGATGCCAATTACTCCGACTTTTTGACGGTTTCCGATTTGTCAAAAATGCGTGACGCGATATTGCACACCGACACGACTTTTTCGGGTAACGGCGCGTGGCAGTTTGTCACCAAAGGCTACGAATTTCCCTCCTACGGCGACCCTTTTAAAGTCGGCGTACCCAAATCTCAAATTATTTCCGCCATCAAAGAAGACCGCAACGGCTTGGATTTTTCCGCACTCAAAACGGGCGACTTGGTGACTTCCGACGACTTTCCGAACGTACCGCCTTTAGACATCAACCCCGTTTTTGCTCTGGCGGACATGGTCAGTTGCGGTACGGGCGATACGGTTTTGGTGGATTTGACGGTTAAAGAATTCAGCCGCATTATGGGTTTTCAGTTCAGCATTCAGTGGGACGAAGATATTTTGCAATTTGTCGGCGCGTCCGATTTTAACCTCGCGGGTTTGGACGAAAGCAGCTTCGGTTTTCGCTACCGCAACGAAGGCAAACTCGGCGTGGCGTGGACGACCTTGACGCAGCGCGGCACCTCGGTCAAAGACGAAACGGTCATCTGTCGCCTCAAATTTTTGGCAAACGGCAGCAACGGCGATTTGACCCGTTTGGAGTTCAAAAACTTCCCGACGGAGATTGAAATAATTCGGGATAATTTCAGCGCAGCCAATACTTTACTGAGCGTCGGCAGCGTCACGATTGACAATCAATCGCCGCTCAATATCATCGAAACCGATTTGCGTAACATCAGTTGCGCCGGCGAAAAAGACGGTGCTATCGACGTGAAAATCGCGGGCGGCTTCGGCAATTACAAATACAAATGGAACACCGGCAGCGATAAAAATTACCTAACCAATCTCAGCGGCGGCAACTACCGGGTAACTGTTTACGACAGCGAGCTATGTCCTTTGGTGAGTCCGGAATACACCGTCGTCGAGCCGCAGGAACTGCGCATGGCGGGCAGTCAGGTTTTCCAAATTTCCTGCCCCGGCGCGCAGGACGGTCGCATTGAAATCCGGGTGCTCGGCGGCACCGAGCCTTACGCTTTTAAATGGTCGTCGGGTGCGGTAACTAAGGATTTGCGCGGTTTGAGTCACGGCGAATACAACCTGACCATCACGGACGCGCAGGGCTGTGAAGACTACGCGCAGTTCACCCTACGCAATCCGGGCGATGTGCTTTTGGGCTTGTCGATGAGCGACGAAAGCAACACCGGGCAGGCGGACGGTGCCATTCAAATCAACAACATCGTCGGCGGAAATCCGCCCTACGTCTATGCCTGGAGCAACGGCGGCGGCACAAGCAAGGTCGAAAATTTGGCAGCGGGCGACTACGCGGTGACGATTTTAGACAGCGAAGGCTGCGAAAATAAATTGACTTTTACCGTCAAAAATGCGGCGGGTGCGGCGGTCGAAAAATTCACGGCGGATGTACAACCGGGCGCGATTAAAAAAGGCGAACCGGCCTACCTGACCATTCAATCGCCGAAAGACCAAAGCGTTACTTTCAAGATGTTCGGCAACGGAACGAAGCAAATTAAAAACGAGTCGGTGGCTCTGCTGCGCGGCGAAAATACGCATTACTTTACGGCACCGGCGGAAGAAGGAACGTATTTGCTGCAGATTTTGCCGGGTACGGGCGGCGTACAGAGTATGCGGGTGACGGTGCGGTGAGGATGATTTTTTTTACGCTGATTAGTTAGGATTTATTAAGATTTAACGCTGATTTTGGGGGAGAGGGGAGAGGGGGAATAACTCGACCGGCGTAAATTTTTTTCCCCGTGCAGATTTTTTTTAGGCTATTTTTGTCAAAACCCGTATGCAATCCAACGTCTAAAATCTAACATCCAACGTCTCAAAAGTACGCAGTCTAAAATCTAACATCCAACGCCTCACAATATGAACTACAAACTCCTCTTCCCCACCTACCGCAATCGCTGGCTCTTCGTCAAAGAAAATCTGGAGAAGTACGGAGCGGACGGGAAATTCGCCGAGGCACTCAACCTCGGCACGGGTGAAGGCGACTACGACCCCATGATTGCCGAGCGCACGGAGACCCTGACCGCCTGCGACATCAACGAAAACGACCTGAAATTTGCGCGCGCACTGAACGCGCACCTACCCAATCTGACCTACCGCAAAGAGGATGCGTTGAACCTTACTTTTGCCGATAACAGTTTTGATTTACTCATCTCCGTCGATGTGATGGAACACGTCGGTAAACCGCGTCGCATGACGGCGGAAATCGGGCGGGTGCTGCGCCCCGGCGGCTTGGCGTTTATCACTTTTCCGCAGTTATTTTTTCCGTGGACGTATGACCCGATTAACCGTATCTTGGGGAAATATTCCGACAAAAAAATTTCGCAGGGTGCTTATGCTTTCGGGCACGAATATTTGATTAACGGCGAAGAATTTAAACAGTGGGCGGCGGAAAATAACTTGGAAATCGTCGCCGAAAAAAATCTGAGCGGTTATCTGGTCGCCGCCTCGGAGGTCTATTGGACGGGTATTATTCAGAGTATTTTCAAAGAAAACGCGGGCAATATCTCGGGCGAAAAAGAGAAGAAAATGAAGCTGCGCCCCTCGACCAAAGAACCCGCTTTGGCTGCGCTGACCGATGCTTTCATTAAGACGGATTACGCGCTTTTTAAAAATCGTAAGCACTCGGTGGGGAAGGGGTTTGTGGTGCGGAAACGGTGGACGGTAGATGGTTGACGGTGGACGGGGACGTGACTTTTGCGGTCGGTTATCAAGAAACTCGTTTTTGCTGTAGTTTCGTGCACGTTTTCATTAGGAGTTCGGATTAGTAACAGCGACTTTCAAGTCGTCTAAAAAACGAAGTTTTTTGCTAACGGCGTTAAAAAAACGACAGTCTTTTTTTACGACCGGCTAAAGCCGGCGTTTACTAAAGCCACACGAAGGTAACAGCGACTTTCAAGTCGTCTAAAAAACGAAGTTTTTTGCTGACTCGGTTAAAAAACGACAGTCTTTTTTTACGACCGGCTGAAGCCGGCGGTTACTAACAACTTCAACAATTTCGCGTACCGAAACCCGCCCCCTTTTTAAACTTTTCCGCTTTATTTATCTTCTGTTTACACACATTTTTATTCACCGTCGCAATGCGGGGCAAAGCCTCCGTCTTCTGCGGCGATAATTTATACGGATTGAAAACAGTAAAACCATACGAACCGGACAGCAGTAAGAAAGAGCAGGTCTCGAAGATGTTTGATAACATTGCGCCGAAGTACGATTTGCTCAACCGCGTGTTGTCGCTCGGAATCGACACGATTTGGCGGAAGAAAATGATTGAAAAAATCAGAAGTCTGAACCCGCAGCAGGTGCTGGATGTGGCAACGGGCACGGCGGACGTTGCGCTCGAAACGCAAAAACAACTCTCGCCGCAGCACATCACCGGGGTCGATATTTCGCACGAAATGCTGGAAGTCGGCCGCGAAAAAATCAGAAAGCGCGGACTGACGGAAACGATACGTTTGGACTTGGGCGATTCGGAAAATCTGCCTTACGCAGACAATGCCTTCGATGCGGTCACGGTGGCTTTCGGCGTCCGAAACTTTGAAAATCTGGAGAAAGGCATGCGCGAAATGAACCGCGTGCTGCGCCCGGGCGGCAAGTTGGTGGTTTTGGAATTTTCGCGCCCGACGGTCTTTCCTTTCAAGCAGTTATACAACTTTTATTTTAAAAATATCCTGCCGACTATCGGCAAGGTGACGAGCAAAGATAACCGTGCCTACACCTATTTGTACGAGTCGGTGCAGGCTTTCCCGGACGGAAAAGATTTTTTGAGTGTGCTGCAAAAAACGGGGTACGCGGAGGGCGAATTCGAACCGCTGACACTCGGCATTTGTACGCTTTATACGGGAGTGAAAAGGTGAAATTCGATAAATCGAAAAAAAAGCGCAAGGTAATCGACCTTGCGCTTTTTTTATTCATAACTTTAAAAAAGACAAAAAAAAGATGCGCCTTGCGATGACAGGGCACATCTTTATCTTAATTAAAAATAGGGTGAGAACGGTGAGTCCTCGGGTTTAACAGTCAAAAAGGGTGATTTTAGAATTTCCGAAATAAATCGGGTTTTCATAACAGAGGGTAACACAGGTTTAATAAAAGGGTGGTGTTTAAATTTTTAACAGTCGAAAAAAGAGGAGTTAAAAAGGGTTTAGATTTTTGTTTAACAGTCGTAAAGAAAAAGGAGTCGAAAGGGTTTCAGATATTAAGTCAATAAAAAGTCGTAATATTTTTAACAGTCAGGTGAAAAAAAGGAACTTCGGAGTCGTTTTTTAAATTAACAGTCGTCAGATAAAATCAGGAGTAATACAGGTTAAGTGTTTGATTATGATACAAAGTTAAGCGGTATTGTCGTACTGATTTGAAATTTCGGACGAATGGTAGAGTTGAGTGTATATTTGGTAGGATTTTCCGGATAATTTGCATATTTCTGAAATATCAGAACGCTGTTTTTTGACGGATTTTCACTCCTCCCGGGGCAATTTGAAGACGACTTTAGTCCCGGTCGCTTTACCGGTTTCATCTTTTTTGTCAATAATTTTCACCGTCCCCTCCGTGCCGTAGAGTTTATTAGCAACGGCGAGACGGTCGGCGGTGATTTGCAGACCCAGCGATTTGTGTTTGGTTTTGACCGCGCTTTTCAACTCCTGCGACTTCGCTCTGCCGATGCCGTCGTCTTCGATGATAAATTCAAGATTACCTTTTTTTCGGCGAATGCAAATCAGCAAATTCCCTTCTTCGGAATGCTTGTACATCAGTCCGTGCCATATAGCATTTTCTACGAAGGGCTGCATCAGCATCGGCGGTATTTCGGTAAAATCTTTATCTACATCCTCGTCGATTTCTATTTTGTAATCGAATTTAAAATTAAACCGAAACTGCTCCATCTGAATATACAACTCCAAAGCCTCCACCTCGGCGGCTATCGACACCATTTGCGATTTTGAGTTATTCAGAATGCTGCGAATGAGTTTGGAAAACTTGGTGAGATACAGGGCGGCGGTGCGGCTGTCGTTTTTGACCACATACAGCTTGATGGAATTAAGCGCGTTAAACAAAAAATGCGGGTTCATTTGCGCCCGCAGTGCCGACATTTCCACCTCCGCGATTTGCCGCTCGAATTGCTCGGTGAGCGACTTTTGAATGATAGTATTTTGCTTTTGTAGTTGTCTTTCGTAAATGTAAGATTTGACACTCGCATTGTAGCGAAACACGGCGCCCGCATAAACCGCAGTTATCAACGCGCTGCATTCTATAAAAAAAACAAAAAAATCCAATCCCGTGCGCTGCGCGAAATAACAGCCGAAAAGTAAAGTCATGAAAAAAATGACCGCATTGATAAAAAGCAGGATGCGCGGGTGCGTCACTACCACATAATTGACCAAAACCAAATGTATGGCAAAAGGCGCGAGCGACGCCCGCTCGTGTAAAGCGAAGCCGCTGATAGTCAGTAAGATATAACTCAAAACCCCGATGCTCAGCAACAGCAAAAAACGACTTTTTGACAGCGGAAAAGCCTCCGTTTCAATCGCCGCGCGATTTTTTTTGATTTGATAATAAGGATAGATAAAAAAGCCCAAAAGCACGTGACTGACAAGCACGATAATATATTCGGGATTGGTCTCGAATATGCCGTTTTTCCACCGCAAAAAATTAAGAATCAACAGCGGCAGATAAAAAAGCAGGCAAAATTGATGGATAAAGAGCGAACGCAACAGATTGGTGCGCAAATGTCGCGACTCGAAGGCCTCGACGTCGGGCAATGCGGGTGTGCGCAAATAACCGGCAAAAAAACGGTCGAATTTTTTCTTGAGCATAGCGAGGACGGGAAGGTAAGCGATTGTATCGCATTAAAAGGCAAATGAGATTGATTTTTGTCTCATAAAATTTTTGTTGAATTGCTGAATCGTTAAGCGCAAATTACTAATACTTTCCGTTCCGAAGAAGAGTTTTCAACGATTCAACACTTCAACGATTCAACAAATAATTACATCGAAAGCAACTCAAACAACTTATCCTTTCTGCTGCGCGAAATTTTTACCGTGCGGTCGTTTTCCATCACCAAATAGCCGCCGTCCGCTTTGAAATAATTTTTGACGTACTGCAAATTGATTAAGTGCGAATTGTGCGGGCGAAAAAAGACGGTGGGGTCGAGAATATCGGACAGGTCTTTGAGCGATTTGGAAACAAAAAATTTGCGGTCGCCGGTCAAAAATATATAGCAGTAATTTTTATCCGACTCGGCGCAAATTATTTCTTCGGTATTGATAAAAGTAACGCCTTCGAGCGTGGGCAGGGCGACTTTACTGACTTTATTGTTTTTGACATCTTCGAGTTGTTGCAGCAAAAACTTGATGTCGGTCGTCGGGATGCGCTGTTCTCTTTTTTCGACGACCTTTTCAACGGCTTTTTGCAGGTCGTCGGCTTCGATGGGCTTGAGCAGGTAGTCGGTCGCGCTGCTTTTGAAGGCGCGCACGGCAAATTTATCGTAGGCAGTCGTGAAGATGACGTCGAAGTCGATACTCGGCACCAACTCTAATACCTCGAAGCCGTTGAGGTAAGGCATTTCAATGTCTAAGAAAACCACGTCGGGTTTTTCTTCTTTAATTGCCATCAATCCGGCCTTACCCGAGGGGCAGGTGCGAACGATTTCAACGTTCGGGCAGCTCTCTCGGAGTTCCCATTCGAGCATTTGGAGGCAGTTGACCTCGTCGTCTATCAGTACGGCGCGTAAAGTTGTCACTTCAGTCAGCAAAGGTTAGTTATTTAATCAGGTGAACGGAGTTTAATTTTCGGAAAAAAGAAGCAGGCGGGATTTAGAGTAAAAGTAAGGTCTTTTTTTGATATTTATTGAAATTTCGGACGGATGGTAGAGTTGGGTGTATATTTGGTAGGATTTCAAGGATAATCGGTAAAACCGCCTTCAGGATTTTTAACGTATTTTTGCCGAAAAAGGGAAAAAAGCGACTCTTCGGCGAGTTGAAAATGACAAAATTGCGCATGATAAAAGCACAAAATATTCGGAAGGCTTACGGTGATTTACAGGTCTTAAAAGGCGTCGATTTGCACATCAAAAAAGGCGAAATCGTCTCCGTCATCGGCAAGTCCGGTGCCGGCAAAAGTACTTTGCTGCACATTTTGGGTACACTCGACCGACCCGACAGCGGCTCGCTCGTCATCAACGATACCGAAACCAGAGGGTTGAAAGCGGACAGCCTGGCGCATTTCAGAAATAAAAATATCGGTTTTGTCTTTCAATTTCACCACCTGCTGCCCGAGTTCAACGCTCTGGAAAATATCTGTATTCCCGCTTATATTGCCAAAGCCGCCGTTAAACCCACCGAAAAACGCGCCAAAGAACTCTTGGATTACTTAGGACTCGGCGACCGGATGCAGCACAAACCCGGTCAGCTTTCCGGCGGCGAGCAGCAGCGTGTCGCCATCGCCCGCGCCCTCATCAACAGCCCCGGCGTGGTCTTCGCCGACGAGCCGACGGGTAACTTAGACAACAGTTCTTCGCAGGAAATTCACAATCTGCTTTTTCAACTTCGCAAAGATTTCGAGCAAACTTTCGTCATCGTGACGCACAATAACGATCTGGCGGCAGAGTGCGACCGCACTTTGGAAATGTCGGACGGCATTTTGTTGGTTGGTGGATGATGGTTGGTGGTTGATGGGGTGGTCAGGAACCTGTTCGTGAGATTGTGGTTGGATTTTTGGCTGTGTAATTACTTTTTGCAAATAGAAAAGCCGCTTTGTTTTTTTTTGAACAAAGCGGCTTTTTTAATGCGGGAATTATTGTTTATACATTTGGTAACGGGTCGAATCCGTGATTACTCAAAGAGTGACTCACCTGTACGGAGAGAATACCAACCGTTTTAATCCACTACTCTAAATTTTAACCAACTTCAAAACCACACTTTCCTTTTCCGCTTGCATTTGCAAAAAGTAAACGCCCGCCGCTTGCACATCGAACTTTAAACTCTGCACCTGTGTACCCGCTGCCGCCGTTCTTTTTTGCGCATTGATGACTTTGCCCGAAATATCGGTCAACGTAAAAACGACCTCGGTGGGCTGCTGCAAAGTAAACTCGACGGAGACTTCACGGTAGAAAGGATTGGGCGAAACGCGGACTTCATTTTTGTTAAAAAGCAGATTTTCCGTACTCGTAAAGTTGCGGTCGCCCTCCGCAAACCAAACCGCCTGCTGCCCGTCACCGATAAAAACGGAACCCGCGTCGTCGGTAGAAATCTTATCGTCGTTCAACTCGATAAATGCCAAAACTTCCTCGCCGTCACCCGTTTGTGCATCGAAAACAAGTTGATTATCGTCGGGCGCATAATTCGGATAGCTCAAACCGAAATTATTAAAAATCGTTCCGACGTCGCCCGTTTGCAGGTTGGCGGCGCGGAGTTCGTAAGCATTTTCAAACTCGTCGATGTAGTCGAAAGCGATGATATAATCCGAATTTTTAGCAAAAGTCGGGTTGCCCACGCTCACGTCTTCGGGCAGCCCGGTAAAAAGTTTTTGTATTTCGCCGCTGCCAAATTGCAGAGCACCGTGGTTAAAAACATTGACAAAACCGATGTCCCAATATTCGATGTCGTTGCCGAAATTGCCGTCGATGCGATTAAAAGCATCGTACATCACCCAATTTCCCGTAAAGTCCCATTCCAAAACGTCGGCATAAATCACATCGCCCGTCGAGACGCCCTGCGTGTAAGTCGGATTGAAAAGCGTGAAAAATTCGCCCGTTTCCAAAGTGAAATCGTAGATGTAAACGCGCTCGTCCAAGTCATCGGTCAGTGCGGCGATGCGCGTACCGTCGCGTGCCACGGCGATATTCAACCAAATCGGGTCGGAGTTTAAAGTCGATTGCTCGTAAGTGCCCGCCACCCAATCAATGACAATAAGTTGCAAAGTTTTATCCGTCGCTACGTAAACAATCGCCGTCCCGTCGTCCGTTACCGAAGGTTTGCTCAGCGGCGGATTGGTGGTAAAAGGGTCAGCCTCTGCCGTGCCGTCGGGGCGGTACAATTTCAGAATACTGCCGAACGCATCTTTAAAAACGATGTAGTCCTGCCCCGGATTTGGCTCGAAATCATTTTGGCTGTTGCCGTTGTCCGCATTGTCGCCGACGCCGCCGCCCTCGCCGATACCGACGGCGTTGAATGCGGATTGCGCCGCCTGTACTTCCGTTGTGCCGTAGAGGTCGGCCGCCGCCTGCTCAACGGCTGCCCGGCAGTCGATAAATTGCGAAGCACGTACCAAATATTGAGTCAGGGCGCGGTAATAAATTTCCTCCGCTTTGTCTTTTCCGACGGCTGTCGCGAAGACTTGAAAGGCCTTATTCGGAATGCCGCTGTTGATGTGTACGCCGCCGTTGTCCTGGCTTCCCGTAAACTGCTCATCGGTGTGGTCGGGCTGATAACCCGGGTCGGCGAGGCTGCTGCCGCCCTGATTGGGGTTGGCCATATCGCGCAGTGCGCCCGAAGGAAACTGCGATAACTCCACCACGTCCTCCCCGATTTGCCAATCGTCGCGGTCAATCATCGCCCCGAAAATATCCGCAAAACTTTCGTTCAGTGCGCCGCTTTCGCCTTCATATTCGAGGTTGGCGGTCGATTGAATGACGCCGTGCGACATTTCGTGCCCGGCGACGTCGAGTCCGCGCGCGAGGGGCTTAAAAGCCGTGGTGCCGTTACCGTAAAAAATGGCTTGCCCGTTCCAAAAGGCGTTGTCCATCGGACCGCCCGCGTCCTCTACGTTGATGATGCTGACAATGTTGCCGCCCTGCCCGTTGATGGAAATGCGGCTGTGTACTTCTTCAAAATATTCGTAAGCCGCGCCGCCGTTGAAGTGCGCGGAAAAGCCCGTCGGGTTGTTCCAATTATTATCATTGTCGGTGACGTGCGCGACGTTGAAATTATTGCCTTCCACATTATTATTCATGCCGTCGATGGTCCAAATTACGCCCACCGCATCATTCGGAAAAGTCGATTGGCTCGGCTCGAACATCGCCGTGCGCGCCGCGTCAATCATAAAGTAAGTGCCGTCCGTCTGATAGACATCGACGGTGCGATTGATACCCAAAAGGTCGGGCGCGGTCGCTACATCAGGCGGAGGCAGCGGCAGGAAATTTTCGGTTTTTACGTTTTCTTTTTTCGTTGAATGAGAGCAAATCGTGTGTCCTTCCGCCGGGTTTGTCAGCGGACCGGTAAAGCGGCACACATTATTAAAACCGTGCAAAATGTCACCCGTTTTCGCATCCACAAAATACTCGAAGCGGTCGGCGAGGGTAGGAATGTAGGTAATGTGCCACGCCAATTTTTCGCGGTCGATGTCGCCGTCCGGGTGATAAATAACCAACTCGCTGACCTCCGTTTCGTCGGCAATCAGGAACTCGAAACCCGGCGTCACCGTCACCGTTTCCGTGATGCCGACTTCATTTTTTACTTTAGTCAAAGCAGCGTCTGCATTGATTGTCGGTATTACGTCATTCAAATTCGGCGTAGGAAAAAAGCGACCGTTGCAAAGAAAAATCGCGTTGTCTTTTGCGTGTAAGATGACCTCGGAATCATAGACTTTTATACCCGAAAAATACTGCTCGAAGCGCGTGTGCGTGATGTCGAGTCTGTCCGTTTCGCTCGATGTGAAGACGAACTCTTCCGCAGGATTTTCGCATTGCATTTCATCCGCAATTTCCGCAAAATAAAGCTCGTATTGTCGCGTCAAATCCAAGCCCGCATCCCAATCTTTCGGCGTACCTTTTATAAAATACGGCAACCCGGTATCGGGTGTGCGCACGAACTGCAAGCCGTTGCGATAGTTTGCTTTTTTCGTCAAAGTCGGCAGCGGGACAAAGGCGTTTTCTGTTTCATCCGCAAAGCGTAAACTCTCGGAAATACCGGGTTTTAATTCGGTATTCATCGGAGAAATATCCGTCGTTTGTAAGGGAGTTGCACGGTCGGATTTCAAGTCGGCACGGTCGGGTTTGACTTGGGCAAAGAGGGCGATATTCAGGAGGAGAAAACCAAAAAGCAAGTAAATTTTTTTCATCGAAAGTCGTTGTATTGTGCTTCGGAAAGGAAAGCGATGATGTTATTTTAAGTAAAAATACGACATTAGAAATTAAAGCGGACAGGATTAACGGGATTTTCCCGACTAAAGTACGGGACAGGTAAGGATTTTCCGTTTTGCTTTATCCGTTCTGATAACATCTAACCTGTTCACAGAAGAAAAAAATACAAGATTTGCCACACCAAAGATATCAAGAAAAAAGCCGAACTCAAATTATAACCCTCTCATAAAAACCTTAAAAAATCAGGGTCAAAAAAATCATAGTCACACAAGCAAAAAATCAGGTTCAACAAAAAAAAGTCGCCCCGACCAAAGCCGAGGCGACGAACCTGAAATGATAATTATATCACCTTTCTTCTTTTAAAATCTACTCACAGGCTTCGAGCAAAGCATAGACATCGCCCGGATTTTCCGCCGTTTCGGTTTCGCCCGTAGCCGTGACCGTGACACTGACCGGGTAAACGAAATCCGTGTAATATTCATCTTCCGTAGAGGTTTCGAAAATTGCACCGATTTCCGCATCGCTGTTGAAGGTTACCGTCTCGCCGTCTTGATTTAAGACCGAAACCGGATAAACATAATCGTAGCAGTCGTCGATGGGTGCACCGTCAAAACCTACACTTGCGAGGGTCAAAAGGTACACTATTTCATCTTGCGGACCGTCGTCGTAAAAGTCACCGCAGGCTTCAATCAAGACAGCTATTTCTTCCTCGTTATTCGCTGTGTGTTCGGTGTCGTCATCGACGTGAATCAAAGTAATCGGATAAACAAAATCTTCGATTTCCGCGCCGTTTGTGAAGAGGGTAAACAGTTCTTCTTCATCCGCAGCCGTCACCGTCGAGCCGTCTTCCAAGACAAAACCGAGGGGAAACTGCAGGTCATAACAAGCCAAAGCACCCAACTGAAAATCTAAGCTGTCGCATCCGCCTTGGTCATCCCAATCGCCTTCATCGTCCCAGTCACCGTCTTCGTCATCCCATTCTTCACAGGCGACAAGCAGTTCAAAGAGCGACTCTTCGTTGACTGCGGTTGTCGTTTCGCCCGTCGTCTGATTTTCGAGATTGACGGGGTAAACAAAATCCCAAGGGTAAGGTTCCGCTGCGAAAATTTGGTCTAAGTCAGCTTCCGTTTCCGCCGTCACCGTCGTACCGTCTTCGTAGGCAAAAGTCATCGGCAGCGTCGGCACAAAGCAGTCGATGGTGTCGTTTTCAACCGCCGAAGCAAAGGCGTTAATTTGGTTGGAATTGTTTTGGCTCGGCGGTGTCACCGTTTCGTTGTTAGTCGGCACATTCGGCGTCGTTACCAAATCTTCGTCTTTGTTACAAGAAACGAGGAGGAAAGAAGTCACGCAAAGCAGAGTGAACAGTTTGAACATTTTAGTCATCATAATTGAAATTTTTTTGTGCTCTTTTTTCGGTCGAATGAGGGTTTTAGGAAAAAGAGCGAGTTAAGATTTTTAGATTAAGAAAGCAGCAAATTTTTTCGGATTAAGTGATTTGTCAGCCTTCGAATACAGGACAAGCGAGTTCGGATGTTCCCCTAAAAGTTTTTTGAAAATAATTTTAGGGGGAGAATTTTTTTGTTTTAAAATGTTGATTTTCAGATGTTTATGGGCGTATTATTTTTTTTGAGAAAGATTAGAAATTGCGAAAAAATGGTTTGCTCTGCATCTTCA
>JAHDCG010000002.1:19468-73745 GCA_020629965.1 Saprospiraceae bacterium
AGATACTCCCCGCTCCGGGCCTGTCTCGACTTCAGTCGTGGAGTCGGGGGGCTTCATTACGGCTCTCGTCACGCGTCCCCAACCTCCCGACTCCTCAACCCCCTAACCTCCCAACCCAAAAACCCCTAACTTTACCCCCGTAAATTTTAAAAACATGGAAATACTCACTCCCGACCGGGAAAAAGAATTATTGGCAAAAGTCAAACAGGGTGACGAACGGGCGTTTCGCGATTTGTTCGACGCCTACTATAAGTATCTCACCGTGACTGCCTACCGCTATTTGCACGACGGCGAAAAAGCGAAAGATATGGCACAAGATGCCTTTGTGGAATTGTGGAATCGCCGTGACAGCCTGACCATCACGACGGGATTGAAAGCCTATTTGCGACAAGCGGTCGTCAACAAATGTCTGAATTACATCAAACGGGAAAAGCGCATGGACTTTTCCGAAAATGCGATGCTGCCCGAAACCCCGACCGTGCCCGCCGCCGCCGATAATCTCGAATACGAAGACACGCGCAGCCTTATTCAGACGGCTATCGACGCGCTGCCCGAGCGGTGTCGTATTATCTTTTGCATGAGTCGCTTTGACGAAAAATCACACAAAGAAATCGCGGCGGAACTCGGCATTTCTACCAAAACCATCGAAAACCAAATGACGCGTGCCTTGAAAGCATTGCGGTCGGCGGTAGCAAAAAGGACTTTGCTGTGGCTGTTTTTGAGTTGGTTTTTGTCATGAATATAAATCACACCCGCACCGCAGCGTTGAATTTATTCGACCTGCTAAAATTGTAATCAAAAACCGAATAGGGGATAAAGCCAAGCCGATTGTCTAATAAAAAAAAATACCAAAAACCGAAAAATTCAAGAAAAAAAGATATGAAAAAAGATAATTACATAACGCTTATTTACAAAAGTCTCAAAGGGGAAATCTCCGCCGCCGAGGCAAAAGACCTGCGCGCGTGGGAGTCCGCCGCCCCCGAAAATCGGGCGGAGGCGGAGGAAGTGCGCCGCGCCTGGAAGGCGAGTGCGGACTACGATTTGCCTTTTGACTTAGATATGAATGCCGACTTCGCCAAAATTCAAAGTCGTCTGCAACCTGTCGCACAGACCGAAACAGCCGCCCCGACCGGTAAAGTCGTCACTATGCCGCCGCGCCGCAATAATTGGTTGCGCATCGCCGCCGCCGTGTTGCTTTTAGTGGTTGCCGGCTTTGTTATCCGTAATTCTTTCAACGGAGCAGCAATCGACCGAATTACCGTCACCGCCTCCGCCGACGTGCAGGAAATTACCCTGCCCGACGGCACCGTCGTTAACTTGAACGCAAACAGCACGCTCACTTATCCGCAGCAATTCGCACAAGAGGAACGCCCCGTCGAACTCAGCGGCGAAGCCTTTTTTGTCGTCACCAAAGATGCCGCAAAACCTTTTCGTGTCTTGACCGAACACACGACCGTCACGGTATTGGGAACGGAATTTAACGTTAACGCCCGCGCAAATGCGGAAACCGTCAAAGTTGCCGTCAGAGAAGGAAAAGTCCGGGTCAGCGAAAATGTCGGAGACGATAAAGTCACTCTGACTGCCGACGAAAAAGCAATCTACAACGTGACGACCGGCGAAATGCGGGAAGTCACCGACAAAAACCTCAACGACTTGGCTTGGCAGAGAAAGAGCCTGCGCTTCAGCGATACACAACTGCAAAACACGCTGTCGGAAATCGCTGATTTTTACAACGTAAAAGTTGAATTGGCAAACCCGACCATCGCCGGCTGCGCCTTTTCCGGTCGCTTCAAAACGCAAACTTCCGCAGCGGATGTTCTGCAAAACGTCGCTAAAGTTTTTAATGCAACTGTTGTTGAAAAAGAGGAAGGGAGCTACATAATTGCCGGCGGAAATTGCAAATAAAAAAACAGCGTAAAATCTTAAAAAATCATAACGAATCAGCGTAAAAAATCATAGTCAAACAGATTAAATCAGCGTCAAAATCTTCATGCAAAAAAGCACACTCACTTTCCTCTTCCTGCTCCTCCTAATTCGTTTATCCGCGCAATCCCTCGCAGATAAACGGATTAGCATTTCTGCCGAAGACGAAAGCCTGACCGAAGTGCTGCTGACCCTCGGCGACCTCGCCGACGTAAATATTTCCTTCTCGCCCAAACTTCTGCCCAAAGACAAAAAAATTAATGTAGCAGCCGAAAACGAACCACTCAAACTCGTGCTGCAACGCTGCCTCGACGGCACTAAAATCGGCTATCGACTCGACGACGGACAAATTATTCTTTTTAAAATCATCCCGAAAAAATACACGCTCAGCGGCATTTTAACCGACGCCGAAACGGGCGAAAGACTCGTCGGTGCCAACGTATGGGAAGTCAAAACGAGCAACGGCGGCGCAAGCAATGCCTACGGTTTTTACAGCCAAACCTTCACCGCCGGTAAGCTGACCTTGCAGTTTTCTTACCTCGGCTATCAAACCGCGACGCTCACCGTCGATTTGCAGAAAGCAAAGACCCTCGACGTAGCTCTGAAACCCGAATTAACCTTAACGGAAATCACCGTTGTCGCCGACCGTGAGGTCGAACCCAACACCCTTTCCGCCCTCGACCAAACGCTGCCGCTGCAAAAAATGTCACAATTACCGACCGTCGCCGGCGAGCGCGATGTGATGCGCTACCTACAGGTGCTGCCCGGAGTGCAAAGCGGCGCGGACGGCTTCGGCGGGTTGCATGTGCGCGGCGGCAACAGCGACCAAAATCTGATACTCTTGGACGATGTGCCGGTCTATAATCCGTCGCATACCTTCGGTTTATTTTCGATTTTTAATCCCGATTTGGCACGTAGCGTGAAGTTTTATAAGTCTGATTTTCCGGCGCGGTATGACGGGCGAATTTCGTCGATTTTGGATGTCAGAACGCGCGAGGGCAACAGCAAAAACTTTACGGGGGAGGTGACTTTCGGGACAATGGCAACGAAGGCGGTACTCGAATTTCCGTTGGGAAAAGGAAAGGGCGGTATTTTGGCGGCGGCACGGCACTCGCACATTAATTCTTGGCTGCGCCCACTCAGCCGCAATCGAAAAGCGGAAAACGACGAGTCTGTCGGGGAGATGAATTATCGTTTTACGGATTTGAATTTAAAGGCGCATTACTCGCTCGGGCAGCGCGACAAGATTTATTTCAGTCAATATCTCGGTAGTGACAGATTCGGCGATGCGACGACGACGACGGTCGAAACTCCCGAAGAGGAATTGCCGCTGCCGATTAGTTTCGATGATTTTATCGACACCGATTTTGCGACGGAATGGGGCAATACTATCTCTTCGCTGCGATGGAACCACATTTATAACGACAAACTTTTCTCGAATACCACCGCGACTTACAGCTCTTTTTCTTCGTTGAGTACGAGCGATGTAGCTTTTGAATTCAACTTCGGGGAGTTCGATTTTTTTGCATTCAGAGCCAATACTTTCTATTTCTCGACCATAAAAGACTTTTCTTTGCGCACCGATTTTGATTATTTTTTGAATACTAAAAATCGGGTAGCTTTCGGTGTACACGCCGTTAAAAGATACTTTGAGCCGGCTTTCGGCGAGGTACAAAACACCGGCGGCGATTTGGATAGTCTCGAAACATTTCAATTTCAAAACGATGGTGTCGTTCTCGATGCTACCGAGCTTAATGCCTATTTTTCCGACGACTTCAGCTATCGCAAATGGCACATTCGGGCGGGCGTACACCTTGCCGGATTTTTGAGCGACGAGCGACGAGACTTTATTCCGCAGCCGCGATTGTCCGTCGATTATAAAATTAAAAACGACTTGGAAGCGCACCTGTCGGCGAGTCGTTCCGCGCAGTTTTTGCATTTGGTGACCAAAACCGACTCCGGGCTGCCCGACGATTTTTGGGTGCCCGCCGGGCGTAAGACACCGCCGCAAAAAGCGTGGCAGTTAGTCGCCGGTATCTCCGGTCGGCCCGCGCCGAAAACGCTGTGGCGCGCGGAAATTTATCGGAAAAACATCGACGATGTACTGCGCTTAAATCCTGACTCGCTGTTTAGCGAAGGACAGGGGACTATCACCGATTTACAAATCGACGCCTCTAATCGCGAAGAAATTTTGGAGCGCGGCAGCGGCACGGCTTACGGTTTGGAGTTGAGCGGAGAGCACGGCGTCGGCGCGTGGAATTTTCTCGCCAATTACACTTTGGCTTACAGCAACCGTACTTTTCGTAACGAAACCGAGCCTTATTTTTACGACCACCGACACAACATCAACGCTACCGCAACTTACCGTTTGAACGACAAAATCAATTTTTCCGCGATGTGGACTTTCCGTACCGGGCGACCCGTGGGGCGAGAAAATACCCGCACCAACGAAAACGATATTCCCTTCTCGGAAATATTACAGGGAGATTTTATTGACATCAAAAACGACCGCCTGCCCGCCTATCACCGCTTGGATTTGGGGGTGAATATTCTGCTCGAAAAAAAGAAATTGCAACACAAAATCTATCTCGGTTTGTACAATGCTTACAATCGTAAAAATGTATTCTTTATCTACGACGCCTACGATTTTTCGGGACAGCAAATCGGGCAGCTTGCCGTGTACAGTCTGCCGTTTTTGCCGTCGTTTAGTTACAGCGTGAAGTTTGACGGGGGGAAATGAGGGGGTGTTGTTTAGGCGTTTAATCGTTTAGTACGCTTCCGGTCCTAAACGACTAAACGCCTAAACCCTTAAACAGAAAAATTAGCTCATCGACTAAAGTCGATGCTACGGTGCGGGAGCCGTCCACCGTTCACCCGTTCACCGTTCACCGTCTATTCCGCCCCGCTCACATCTCCCACCTTGATTCCGATAAAATCCAAATCAATCTCTTCCCACACCGGACTCGTCATCAGATAACTTTCCGGTATGTCACAATCAAACGGATTTTCGCCCGCCGGGCAGACGTAATCCGCCGGTAAAAAGCGGTAAGAAGGAGAGTTATCAAACTCCGTCTGCACGCCCAAAATAACACGGCGCATTTCTACCACATCCGCCAAAGTCACCGTGCCCGATTGATTAACATCAGCGGCAAAATATTGATACGGCGAGGTAAACGGCTCGATGTTTAGAATGTGTCTTTTGGTCAAAAGCAAATCCCAACTCGTCACTTCGGTAATCGCCGGCACCTCCGAAACGGGAATAATCTGACAGGGGGCTTCCTCAAATTCATGGAAAAAAACATAAATGCCGTTTGCACTCGTCGTGCTGATTTCGGCGGTCGCGGGGTTTTGCAAATGCACCGCGACATTCGCTATCGGCTCGCCGGCGGGGCGTCTGACCGTGCCCGCAGTTACGGCAGCTCGTTCGTTAAAGCACAGGGAGTCGGGGTCGGTGACAATGACCATGACCTCCAGTTCCGTTTCGTTATCGACGGCGTCGATACCTGTCAGAGTGACCGTTACGGTACTGCCCGTCTCGTTGCAGTCAAAAGTATCTTGACTGATAGTAACGGTCGTCGGATTATTGCAGTCATCTACATTGCTAATCAGCACGTCTGCGATATCTAAGATGCCGAGCGTGTCCGGCAGTTCAATCGGTACGGTAATCATGTTGGCAGCGACCAAATCCGGTCCCGTTTGGTCTTCGATGAGAATAGCGGTCAGGCATACGGCACTGTTGCCGCAGTCATCGGTCGCGGTGTAGGTGACAATGGTTTCACCGAGCGGAAAATCGCCGGACACCGTCGCATTCGGCTCGGCGGCACCCGGAAAATCATTGCTGATGGTAAAATCGGAGCAGTCGTCGGTTGCCGTTGCGGCTGCCAAATTGAGATTGCGCTCACAGTTTTCGTCGGCGGAGGCAATCAGACCGACGGGGCAGGAAATAACGGGCGGCGTGGTATCTTCGACCAGAATTTCGGTTTGAAAATCCGCAGTATTGCCGCAGTCGTCTTCGGCGCGATAGGTGAGGGTGCGCGTGAAATTAGAGCCGCAGCCCGTGCTTTCTTGTGCATCGTCAATCAGCGTCACCGTTGCCGTGCCGCACATATCCGTTGCCGTCGGCGGGTCGGGCAGAATAATGGTTTCGTTGCAGGAAAATGTATCGTTGAAAAACCCCTCCGGTTGGTCGAAAGTCGGGGCTTCGTTGTCCGTGATTTTGATTTCCTGCACATCCGAAACGGTATTGCCGCTGCACAAATTAAGCACGTTGAATGTACGCAAAATTTTAATACCGCAACCGTCCGCGAGGTCGAAAGTATCGTTTTGTACGCTTGTACCCAACAGCTCGCAGTCCGCATTTGTCATCGGCTCGCCCGTCACGGTGGGGTCGGCGATTGCACCGCAGTTGTTCAATGTCGTATCTGCGGGAAAGGTGACGACCAAAGGCGTGTTATCGGTAAAAGTCAGCGTCTGCGTACAACTCGCCGACAGTCCGCCCGGGTCGGTCGCCGTGAAAGTGCGTGTAACCGTGCCGCTGTTACAGGAGTTTAGATTTTCGACGTCGGTAAAGTTTAAATCCGCGATGCCGCAGTTGTCAAAAACGAACGGCGTACCCGCGACATCCGTGCCGGCGGGAAATTGGGTGCAGTCCAAATCAGCCGGCGGCGGGCAGGCAAGCAGGGGCGCGGTTTTGTCTTCGACTTCGACTTGTATGTTGCAGGTATTTGAAAAACCGTTGCAATCCGTCGCGCGCAGCGTCACCGTTTGCAGACCGAGGTCGGTGCAGTCGAAGGTTTCCTGTGCGGCATACTGCGTGTCGGGTTCGCCTTGTCTTTTGACTTCAAAGGTCAAATCCGAGCAGCAATTATCAAAACTGCCCTCGTTCAAATCTTCCGCCGCGACCTCGCCGAAGCCCGCCGTACCGATACTCACGTCGATAAATTGCTCGCAAATCATCGTCGGTCCTTCGTCGTCCGCGACCGTTACCGAGACATTGCAGAGCGACTCGTTATTACAGGCATCGCGGAAGCGGTAAGCGAAATTAAAAGTACCGACGGGGATATCGGCGACCGTGCCGCCGTTGCCGTCGATGATGCCGAATTGTGAAAAGATGCGAATATCAATCGTGCTTGAGCAATCGTCCGTCACCGGAATAACGGGCAGCGTGACCGTCGCGGCGCATACGTTGTCGTCCGTGCCGACGGTCAGCGGGTCGGGGCAGGTCGCGGCGGGTGCGGTGCTGTCCGCGACCTTGATGACTTGGGTGTCGGTGCGCGTTTCGCCGGTGCAGCAGTCGAGCGCCGTCCAGGTGCGCAGGACTTTAAAGCCGCCGTCGCAGAGGGTCAACACGACATCCGAAGAGTCGATATTTATTTTGCAAACCTGCTGTACCGCCTCGCCGAATAAGGTCGGCATACCCGTGACCGCCGAGGTCGGAAAGTCCGCCGTGCAGTCGAGCATATTTTCTTCGATATTATCAAAATTCGGCGGAAAAACGATGCTGTCTAAACTTGCCGCCCGCACGAAAATTTGCTGCGTACAGGTATTCATGCCCGCGTTGCCGTTGATGTCGAAAGTATTATAAGTGCGCGTGATGATACGGTTAAAAAGCTGTCCGCTGCACAGTTGATTTTGGGTGGTTTCGCTGAAGTTGAGCGTAGGGTTCGGGTCGCAGTTGTCTTCGGCGACGACGGGCGCGACATCCGCCGGCAGGGTAGAGGCGGAGCAGTTTACGGTATCATTGGGACAGGTCAGCAGCGGGCCGATATTATCCATGATGAAGAGGGTGCTTTGGCAAAAATTGCCCGTGTTATCGTGCGTGATGCGGGCAGTCAGAAAGCTGCCGACGGTGCTGCAATCGACAAAATTGCCGAGGTCGGTGCCGGCGTTGTTAAAGACTTGAATGGTGAGATTGCCGGAGCAATCGCCTGTCATGCCCGTCACGAAAATATCGGAGGTTATTTCGGAATTTCCGAGTTCGTTGATGGCGACGTTGACCTGCGCTTCTTGACAAGAAAGATTGCATTGGGCAAAAATCGAGGACGCGCAAAGGAGGAAGAGTCCGCCGAGGCAGAGGGTGTTTTTGAGACAGCGTTTCATAGCAGATTATAATTGGCGGGGCGGATTGAGATTTTGGGCTTTGTGCTTTAGGGCTTGGTTTTGCTTGACTTTTGAGTTTTTTTCATGGCAAGTTGATGGTTGGTTGGAAAAATTTCCTGACCCCACGTTATTTTTCATACCGTCGATTTTTACCACAAACGAAAAAAACTAAAGTTGAAAACAGATAAACCTTGTTTGCTGCCGATTTTAAAATCTTTCGACCCCGTTGCGGAATAATTTTGTGCTTACTTATTCCGCTTTTGTTAATTTGAAAAAAAGTTGTGTAGTACGCTGTGTAAGAATTTTACGAATTGCAAATTTTTATAATGTGTTGGTTTCAAAAATGCTGCCGGAATGGGGAGCGGTGCTTTTGTCGTGTTTGAGATGTTTTTGTAATCGTATTGAAAAATCACAGGTTCATCTTACCCCCTTCCGATAAATTCTCCCTATATATGCGCTTTTTAGAAATCCGGATTGCTTATTGAAAACGTATGAAAAAGCGCACAGAAAAAGTGCGCCGTGCTCAAACCTAATCGAACACAAAAATGAAAAGAATTATTCAGACCCTGCTGCTCCTCCTCACAGCCACAGCCGGTCACGCGCAGACCGATTTGACCGCTCTGCACGCTACGCCGACGGCAGCCGAAATCAATGCGGTCAAAGCGGAATGGGCGACCCGCGACCACGCCGCTTACAATTGGACGGTACACGAAACCGGCACTATCAATCAAGTATTTACCGTAGAAATTGTATCGCACGAGGTCAACGGCGAGAAGCACTACGCGGCGGTGCGTTATCCCGAAAATTACGACCCGACGGAAAGTTATCCCGTTTTGATTTCTAATCACGGCGGCGCGAGCGGCGTCAATGCCGTCAGTCTCGGTGCTTTTCAGGCGACCTGCTACCGCAATTTTTTTGTCGGTTTGCCCTCATTTCGTAGTGAAGAAATGCGCTGCGGTCCGATTTCTACGCCGCCCGATGTTATTTACACTTCCGAAGGCACACAGAGCGAAATGGACGGCGACACCGACGATGCGTTGGCACTGCTGACGGGCATTTTGGCGATACCCGGTGCGGACGCGGCGCGGGTCGGTGTACTCGGCGGAAGTCGCGGCGGCGGGGTCAGTCATTTAATGGCTTGCAAAGACGACCGCATCAGTCGGGTTTCGGTATTTTTCGGCGCGACCGACCATATATCTTTACCGGGTTTGCAGAGCAAAATGGAAAATTACGTCGATAACGGCGGCGGCCTCACTCCGCCCGAAAATGCGACCTATACCTACGGCGTGGCTCCCTATTTGGATAATACGCTGACTTTGGCGGAGGCGCGTTTGGAATTGCTGCGGCGGTCGGCGATTTATTTTATCGATGAAATGCCCGCGCCCTACGAGGTACACCACGGCAGCGACGACCCCGTGGTGACGGTCAATCACAGTCAACTTTTAGCGGCGGAATTTGCCGCTGCGGGCGTTACTTCTCCCGATTTTACTTACTACGAATACGCGGGCGAACTCCACAGCCTGCCGCCCTCCACGACCAACGCCAATCAAGTGCGGCAAGATTTTTTGTGCGAACTGAATCAAATAATTTTGCCGATAGAACTGACGGATTTTCAGGGTACTTGTGAAGAAAAACTGCGCGAAATTTCTTTGGTTTGGACAGCTGTTATCGGTCAATCCGCCAACCGGTTTGAACTGCAACGCAGCAGCGATACCCGCACTTGGCAGACGATACAGACCCTCGAAATCTCTCAATCGCCGGGTGAGTTGGCGAATTATCTGTACCGAGACAGCGACTACCAAAACGGATTAAATTATTATCGACTCAAAGAAACGGACACCGCCGGGCGCATCGAATACCACCGCGTTATCGGCGTGGAGTGCGGCAGCGACGCGCTTGCGCTGACTCCGAATCCGACGACGGGTCGAGTCACGATTATTACGGACACGGAATTGACAAACGATTATCCGGAGCAGGTCACGGTGTTCGACGCGCGGGGTGAAAAGGTGCTCGAAAAGAAATTATCGGGAGAGAGCCGGGCAGAGTTGGATTTGTCGCATTTGCCGAAGGGAAGTTATGTCTGCCGATTTTTGACGGGCGGGAGGTTAGCGGTGAAGCGGGTGGTGGTGTTGTGAATTTTCTGATTTTTGACGGTAACTATGTTTTAAAACTACTTACCGTCAAAAATACAACTTATTTTTGACGGTAAGTAAAATAAATTAAATAAGTTGTGCCGGAATGCTCTTTTATTTTTTCTTCTAAAGAATTCAAAAAATCGTTGCATAGCCGTAGCTACGGAACTATTTTTTGGATATTTTAGAAGGAAAAAGAATGGGCATAACGGTTCAAGTTATTTGGTTTATTTTACTAAGTAGGGCAAGGCGTCATTTTGACAAAATTAAAAATAAATTTTTCGCGTCACTTTTACCGTGCCTCAAAAAAAATACCCGGATAAATTATACAATCTATCCGGATAATTCCGTTTATCGAACTCAAGAAACGTCCTACATTTCCTCGGTTTCCGCTTGGTGTTCTTTGACCATATTTTCGTGGTCGGCATCCATTTTTTTGTGTTCCGCGCTCATCATTTCGTACTCTTTCACCATCTCTTCGTGTTCCGCTTTCATGCGGTCGTGGTCGGCTTTGAGCGACTCGGCGGTTGCCGTGCCGGAGGCGTGTTGCTCGGTCAGTTTTTTGTGGTCGGCGAGCATGGCGTTGTGTTTTTCGATAATTTCGGCGTGTTTTTTCAGCATCGCATCGTGTTCCGCTTCGAGTGCGTTGTGCAGCGAGTCGGTAGCGGCATCGCTCATACTGCTGTGTTGCTGCATGAGTTTGTCGTGTAATTTTTCCGCGTCCTCGTGTTCGCTCATCAGTTTGGCGTGCAGGGTTTCCATTTCCTCGTGTTCGGCCATCATGGCTTTGTGTTCTTCCGAGTCGGCGGGGTTGCCTTGACAGGCTGCCGCAGCGAAGATGATGACACAGGCAAAGAACAGAAAATGGAGAGTTGATTTTTTCATTGTGCTTTTCATTTGAATAGTTTTGAAAAATGAAACCTTTTTTACAAACAAAAAAGGTCGTTTCGTTTAGGCAAAGTTAAAAATTATCGGGGCATTTTATACATTCGAGCCGCAAAATCTTCGGAAGTGATAAGTTTAATAAATTCAGGGTGAAATTATTCATTACGGTGTAACAAGTCTAATGTGTGTAAGAGTTTGGTTCCGATAGCTATCGGAATTAATCGTTTAGTTGCCGCGAGCATTTTAAACGTCTTAACCTCCTAAACCCTTAAACAACAATTTCGTTACCCGTTATTTATTGCTCCGTACCCCAAAAATCAAAATACAAAACTCTTTTATAATCAAGGACTTTCGGTTACTTTTGCCCGAATATTAAATTTTACCTTTCGGGTTACACAACCCCGCACAAAACGAAGCCAATGCAAATACATGTCACCGCTGACCGAAATTCTCAAGCCAAAACCGTCATTTTTCCGCTACTCAAAGTCGAAAATATGCAAGAAACCTTGCAGAAAATCGCCGACCTGACCGGAGCCTCCGCCGATAATCTCAACGCGGATTTTTCGGGTGATAAAAAAGAAACGCATACCTTTTACGATAAAAATAACCGCAAAATTTTCCTCTTAGGCTTAGGTGATAGAACGGACAGCAATGCCGTGTTGCAAACCTGCCGCAGCTTCGTACATCACCGCCGCCACAAACTCGCCGGGCATTTAAGTATCGACCTTTCCTTCAACGAAACTGCCGCTTACACGACCGAAATCTTAACGGGCATGCTGCTCGGCACTTACGACATCAATTTTTATCAAACCAAAGAAAAAAAGGACGTACCGCTCGCGGGTAAAGAAGCGCAAATCGACATTTTTGTCGATAAATCGCAAATCGAATCGACTAAAAAAGCCGCCGATCGTGCCGAAAAAAACGCCGATACTTTGCGGAATATTTTCGACCTTATCAATCGCCCCGCCAACAAAAAACGTCCGCAGGACATGGCGGAGTTTATGGTCAAGCGCGGTGAGAAAAACGGTTTCTCGGTGCGCGTCATGGAAAAACCCGAAATCGAAAAAATCGGTCTCGGCGGGCTGCTTGCCGTCAATCGCGGCAGTGAAGACCCGGCGCGTTTTATCGTCATGGAACATAAACCGCAGACCGACCGAAAAGTAAAAACCGTCGCATTGGTCGGCAAGGGTGTGACCTTCGATACCGGTGGTTTGTCCATCAAGCCCTCGTCCAATATGCACCTGATGAAAAGCGACATGGGCGGCTCGGGCGCGGTCGTCGGTGCCATGGAAATGACCGCGAAACTACAACTGCCCGTACACCTCATCGCCGTCGTCGGTGCCACGGATAACTCCGTCGATGCCCTCTCTTACAAGCCTTCGGATGTCATCACGACTTACTCCGGCAAGACGGTCGAAATCATCGACACCGACGCGGAGGGGCGTATGACTTTGGCGGACGGCTTGGCTTACGTCAACGAAATATACAAGCCCGACGTCATGATTGACGTAGCGACTTTAACGGGTAGCGTCATCCGCGCCTTGGGCTACGAAGCGGGCGGTTTATTCACAAAAAGCGAAAAACTCGCTGCCGACTTAATTAAAGCAGGCGAAGAAACCGGCGAAAAACTCTGGCAAATGCCGATGTGGGACAGCTACGCCGCCATGATAAAATCGGACGTAGCGGATGTCCGAAATTACAGCGGAAAACCGATAGCCGGCAGCATTACCGCCGCCAAATTTTTGGAAAATTTCACGAGCAAACACCCGCATTGGGCACACGTGGACATCGCGGGCACTTCGGTCACGGCGAATGAATTCGGATCGGACCGGAGTGCGACGGGCTTTGGGGTGAGGCTGCTGCTGCGTTACATCGAGAGTGTTTGTGAGGGATAGTTTTTTATTGAGCGCAGCGCAATCCCGCGCCTCGGTCGGGACACTGATTTATTAAGATTCACGCTGATTTTTTGTGTTTTCGAAAATCCGAGACACTGTCTCGGAAATTCAGTTTATGAAAATAAAAATGTAAATATTTATCGCTTACAGTTTAACTATTGGTAAAACTACAAGTAATGATACCACAGAAAAACAGAGAAGACGAACTGTTCTTGGAGATTAAAGAATTGCTGTCATTGGCGAGAAGAAAAGTCTTTAATCAGGTCAACCAAACCATGGTACACACCTACTATCAAATCGGGCGGATAATAGTGGAGAGTGAGCAAAACGGAGACAAGCGTGCGCGTTACGGAAAAGGCCTGATTAAAGGATTGTCGCAAAAGTTATCAACGGGATACGGAAAAGGTTTTTCGACGGATAATTTGGAAAACATGAGGAAGTTTTACTTAGCTTACTCAAAAGCCGAGAAAAAAGCGATGCCCGATTTTCGTTTGAGCTGGTCGCATTATTTGAAATTATCGCGTATCGGGGACGAGGCGGAGAGGAAATTTTACGAAATAGAAGCCGTACAAAACCAATGGAGTTTAAAAGAGTTGCAGCGGCAATTTGACTCGGCTTTGTATCAGCGTTTGGTATTAAGTCGAAATAAAGAGAAGGTGAAAGAATTATCAGAAAAAGGTCAGATAGTCAATTTGCCTGCCGATGTCCTGAAAGACCCTTACATTTTAGAGTTTATGGGTTTGCCCGAAAGGGCGGAATATTCCGAGTCTGAATTAGAGACGGAATTGATTGATAAGCTGGAGCATTTTCTTTTGGAATTAGGTAAGGGTTTTACCTTCGTTGCACGGCAAAAAAGAATTACGATTGATGAAAAGCATTTCAAAGTCGATTTGGTATTTTATAATCGCCTGTTAAATGCCTTCGTATTAATAGACTTGAAAATTGGTGAGCTTAAACATCAAGACATTGGACAAATACAAATGTACGTCAACTACTACGACCGCTTCGTAAAGTTAAAAGAAGAAAACAAAACTATCGGAATTATCCTCTGTCAAGATAAAAGCGACACACTCGTAGAAATTACTTTACCCGAAGACAACGAACAAATTTTTGCGAGCAGATACCAAACGGTTTTGCCGAGTAAAGAAGAATTGAAAAGATTGATAGAGGAAGAAGAATAAACAAATTTTCGTCTTTTACGAAAATCCGAGACACTGTCTCGGAAATTCAGTTTATAAAAATTAAAATATAAAACCCGTTAAAAACCAAAGAGAAACAATAGACATCCGTCCGCTCCCGAGTCACGCGAGACCGACAACGGACAACCGACAACTGACAACCAACACATTATGAATTTCCTCTGCATCTCCTGCTATTTCAAAGGCGCGCCCTTCCTCAAAGCCTGCAAAGCCGCCGGCAATAAAGTCTATTTGCTCACCCGCGAGTCGCTCAAAAACGAACCGTGGCCATGGGACTCTATCGACGAAACTTTTTACACCAATACCGACGCGAATACGCCCGAGCATTTCGCCAATCTCATCAAGGGTATGGCGTATTTGATGAAAGAAAAAGGGGTGGAGCGCATCGTGGCTTTGGACGATTTTGATGTGGAAAAAGCGGCCATGCTGCGCGAAGAATTCCGCATTCCCGGCATGGGGCAGACCACGGCGCGGCACTTCCGCGATAAACTCGCCATGCGGATGAAAGCTGCGGAAGCGGGCATCGACGTACCGCCTTTCGCCCACCTTTTTACCGACGAAAATATCAATAAATTTATCGCCGAAGTACCCGGCCCGTGGATGGTGAAGCCGCGCGGCGAGGCGAGCGCGACGGGCATTTCCAAAGTACACAGCGGCGACGAACTGTGGAAAGTCGTACACGAACTCGGTGAAAAGCGACACGAATATCTGGTCGAGCAGTTTAAAGCCGGTACGGTCTGCCACGCCGACGCTTTGAGTGTGGACGGTAAAGTCGTCTTTTGTCGCGGCTCGGAATACCTCTCTACCCCGATGGAAGTGGCGCACGGCGGCGGGATTTTTCGCTCGGTAACGCTGCCTTTTCACAGTCAAGACGACAAGGCGATACAGAAAGAAACGGCGAAAGTCATGAAGGCTTTCGGGATGCGATTCAGTGCCTCGCACACCGAGTTTATCCGTTCGGAAGAAGACGGTAAATTTTATTTTTTGGAAACCTCTTCCCGCGTCGGCGGCGCACATTTGGCGGAAATGGTGGAGGCCTCTTCGGGCATCAGTCTGTGGTCGGAATGGGCAAAAATCGAGGACGCGATGGCAAAAGGCACGGATTACAAAAAGCCCAAAGCACGCAATGAGTACGCCGGAATTTTAGTGTCTTTATCGCGCTACCAAAAGCCCGATATGTCCGTTTTCGACGACGAAGAGGTGGTTTGGAAAATCAACAAAGATTACCACGTCGGTATGATTGTACGCTCGAAAAAGCGGGAACGGGTTTTGGAATTGTTGGATAAATACGCGGCGATTGTCGCTAAAGATTTTCACGCGGCGGCACCGGCTCCGAAAAAATCGGCGCATTAGATACCGGTTTCGCTTCGCGTGTCGTTTTTCTTTTGTTTAGGTACGGGGCACTTCCGGTTCTAAGAGACCTGAAATTTATGTTTGCTTCCGACCGGTCGAAAATAAGTGCCTCGTACCTACCGCTGTCTTTTAGTAAGAAAGAGTGGGAAAAGGTACGAGGTACTACTTTTTTTGGTCTTGAGCGGATAAATCGAAAGCAGTTTCCTTTTGCTGAATAAAGTACCCCGTACCTGTTGCTTATTTAAAAACACATTCCTCATTTGAATACGACGATGCAAAAACTACTCATTTTCTTCCTCCTTTTAACCTTCTGCCTCACAAGCTGCGAAGACCCGATATACACCCCGAAACCGCGCGGCTACCCGAAAATCGACTTTCCCGAAAAAAGTTACACGACTTTTAACGAGGCGGATTGTAATTTTAAATTCGAGGTGCCGACCTACGCCGTCATTCAACAAGACTCTAATTTTTTTGACGAAAAACCGCTGCATCCCTGTTGGTACGATTTGGATATTCCGAGTTTGAACTCCCGCATCTACCTCAGCTACGCCGTGCCGGGCGAGGGGAAAACCTTCGACGAGTTACGCGCCGATGCTTTTGAATTGGCGAATAAACACAACGTGCGTGCCAGCTACATCGACGAGTTTCCCGTCAAGACCCCGAACAATGTGGAAGGCATGGTTTTCGACTTTGAAGGCCCCGCCGCTACGCCCTTTCAGTTCTTTTTGACGGACAGCACACACACGCACTTTTTGCGCGGCTCGCTGTACGCCAATACGCGGGTGCGCCCCGACTCTATCGCGCCGGTCTATGATTTTTTGAAGGCGGATATTATGCACTTGATAAATACTTTTGGGTGGGAGTGAGAAAACGAAATACCGCACAAAATAAAAATCAGTAAAAACAAACCCGAAAGTCCGTACTTTTGCGCCCCGAAAAAGAGCGATATTTAGGGAAGAAAGTGAAAATATTAAGTTTTGCCGCTGCGCCAAAGCAAAAAGCAGCCTGACAACGGGCAACCGACAACAGTCAACCGAAATTATGTCTTTAGCAAAAGAAATACAAAAACGCCGCACCTTCGGCATCATCTCGCACCCGGATGCGGGCAAGACGACTTTGACGGAAAAGTTGCTGCTCTTCGGTGGTGCCATACAGACGGCGGGGGCGGTCAAGTCCAATAAAATCAAGAAGGGCGCGACTTCCGACTTTATGGAAATCGAGCGGCAGCGGGGTATCTCCGTGGCGACCTCGGTGATGGGTTTTAAATATCGCGGGCGCAAAATCAACATTTTGGATACGCCGGGTCACAAAGATTTCGCGGAAGATACTTACCGGACTTTGACGGCGGTGGACAGTGCCATCGTGGTTATCGACGTGGCGAAGGGTGTGGAGGAACAAACCGAAAAACTCGTCAGCGTCTGTAAAATGCGCAAGACGCCGATTATCGTTTTTGTTAATAAACTCGACCGCGAGGGTAAAGACGCGATGGAACTGCTGGATGAAATCGAAGGCAAATTGGAATTAAACGTCGTACCGCTGTCGTGGCCGATCGGGATGGGGCAGCGATTTCAGGGCGTTTACAATATTTACGAGCAAAAGTTGGTGCTGTTTCGACCGCACGGCAAGCAAAACGAGTCGGAAGAAACGATAGAATTCGACAATCTCGACGACCCCGATTTGGAAAAATACGTCGGCGAAGAAGCCGCCGCCGAACTGCGCGAAGAGGTGGAAATGGTGACGACGGTTTATCCCGATTTTGACCAAGACGCTTATATGCGCGGTGAAATAAACCCCGTGTTTTTCGGCTCGGCGATTAACAATTTCGGTGTAAAAGAAATGTTGGATTGCTTCGTGGATATTGCGCCGAACCCCCTGCCGCGTCCGACCGAGGAGCGCATGGTCAAGCCGACGGAAGACCAATTTGCGGGGTTTGTCTTTAAAATTCACGCCAACATGGACCCCAAACACCGCGACCGCATTGCCTTTATGCGGGTGTGTTCGGGAAAATTCGAGCGCAACACCAACTACCTGCACGTGCGGCAGGAGCGCAAAATGAAATTTGCCAACCCTACGAGTTTCATGGCTTCGAAAAAAAGCGTCATCGACGAGGCGTTTCCGGGCGATGTCGTGGGCTTATATGACAGCGGAAACTTCAAAATCGGCGACACGCTGACCGGCGGTGAGGTGCTGCACTTTAAGGGCATTCCTTCCTTTTCGCCCGAGCAGTTTCGCTACGTGGACAATGCCGACCCGCTCAAACAAAAGCAGATGGTCAAAGGCTTGGCGCAACTCATGGACGAAGGCGTCGCACAGCTTTTTACCCGGCAGAGCAACAACCGCCGCATCATCGGTACGGTCGGTGCGCTGCAATTCGACGTGATTCAGTACCGTCTCAAACACGAATACGGCGCGAGTGTCACTTTCGAGCCGCTGAACCTGCACAAAGCCTGCTGGGTGACGGCCGAAGACGATAAAAAATTACAGGAATTTCTGAAACGCCGCCGCGCGGATTTAGCCAAAGATTTGGCGGGTAATTGGGTGTATTTGGCGCAGAGTGCCTATGCCTTACAGATGGTGCGCGATGCGCATCCGGGCGTGGAATTTCACTTTACGAGTGAGTTTTAGGGGGCAGCAGCGGAGTCGATATTTCGTTCGTTACCGAAGCGAATACTTACTTTTTTACGAAGGGTAAAATCTCATGAAGAATATTCCCGTTTTATTTTTTTTGTGTTTCGCTGCACACGGACTTCTTGCCCAAATGCAAAAAGACATACCCCTCACGCGCTTTGCCTCCCTCGGAATTTCCCCGCTTTCCGCTTTTGAAATCCGCACGCCGACCACAGAAGTCGCTTTGGAAGTCAAGCCTTTCGACCGCATAGCCTTTGAGGCGAAATACGGTTTCCCGTTTTATGAAATGTATAAAGTTTTCAACCGCGACGCAATGAACGGTCGCTATCACGAAAAACGCTTTGCCCTCAATTACTACTTAGACCGCCGTGCAGACTTCTTTTTCGGCCCCGAGTTTTTTTCGCTCGACCACACTTACAGCCGCGTTAACGGGAATTTTTTGCGCGGCAATAACCGCATTGCTTACGACTCCGCCGACATTACGCGCCGGGTACGCGGGCTGCGGATGAGGGGCGGATTTACGCACTTCTTCCGGTCGGGTATCGGTATCAGCGGCTATGCAACCTTGGGCGGGCGGGAGTTTATCGTGCGTTATACCGACCTGACGGGAGCGAGATTTGTGCCGCCCGGATTTTTGAACTTTAATTTTCAACGTGATAGGCGAGAAGAAGCACGCGTCAAATTCGACTTTACCGTCGGTGCGAAATTTTCCTTCTTGCTTTTTAAGCGGAAATAACAGCTTATATCGACTACGGTAATTTAAAATGCCTCCGCCCGCAGTGCCTCGACCTCTGCGACCGTTTTGGCAATCGGATCTCCCAAAATTCGGTGCCCGTTATCCGTAATCAACACGTTATCTTCAATGCGAATGCCGCTGAAATCACGGTAGGGCGCGAGTTTTTCGTAGTCGATAAAATCTTTAAACTTACCCTCCGCCTGCCATTGGTCGATGAGTTCGGGGATGAAATAAATGCCCGGTTCCACGGTCAGCACAAAGCCCGCTTCCAGTTCCCGACCCAAACGCAGGTACGCCGTGCCGAAGAGTTCGGAGCGTTTGATATGCTCGGAATAACCGACGTAATCTTCGCCCAAATCTTCCATGTCGTGCACGTCCATGCCGATGTGATGTCCGAGTCCGTGCGGAAAAAAGAGAGCCGTTGCGCCGGCTGCGACCGCTTCGGCAATATCGCCTTTCATCAGTCCCAAATCTTTCAAACCTTCTCCCATAATTTGCGCCGCTCGGCTGTGAATATCGCGGTATGCCACGCCCGACCGACAGGCAGCGATGCAGTCATTTTCCGCTTTTAAGACGATTTCATAAATTTCTCGCTGCTGCTGCGTAAATTTTTTACTCACGGGAAAAGTCCGCGTAATATCGCCCGCATAGTGATTTTTTGTCTCCGCACCGTAGTCGCCGAGTACAAGTTGTCCTTCGCGCAGCGTGTTGGAGTGGTCGTGCGAATGCAGTATTTGACCCTTGGTGGTCATGATGACGGGGTAGGCGGTCTGCCCCTCGGCGGCGACGGCGATGCTTTGGGCAAGGGCGGCGAGTTCCGCTTCTTTCATGCCGGGTTTGGCGTGACGCATCACGGCGTGGTGCATGTCGCGGGTAGTGTTGACGGCTTTGACCATCTCTTCGATTTCCGCATTGCTTTTGTGCGACCGCTGACCGATGACGGCTTTTATCAAACGCAAAGAGGCATTTTCTTTTTGTTCGGCAGGTTTCAGCCCCGACCAATTTTGGATTTTAATCTGATTGGCGGCGCGATACGGCGGCAAATAATGCAGCGTGCGACGGGCGCGGTGTACGTCTTTGACGGCAGCATCAAGGTCGTTTTTCGGACGCGTATTGTCAATGCCGACGCGGGCTGCGGTCTCTTTCAGGCTCGGCAGCGCGCCCGTCCACACAATGTCTTCCATGGTCAGTTCGTTACCGAACAGGGTGACTTCGCCGCTTTCACAATCGAGCAGTGCGTTCAGCCCCGGTTGGTCGATGCCGATGTAGTAAAGGAAGCTGCTGTCTTGTCGAAAATGATAGACATTGGCGGCATAATTCATCCCGACCTCGTCGTTGCCGAGCAGAAGAATAACGCCGTCGGTAACGGAGTGCATGAGGTCACGGCGGCGGGTGCGGTAGGTTTGTGCGTTAAACATGGTTTACAATTTTTGACTCGGAAGGATAATTTTGCTTCCGGGCAAATGTAGGGAAAAAACGGGGGAGAACCGCAGCGTCGATTTTAATCTACCCGCTAAAAATCGAAAATTTTAAAATAGCTTATCGACTGAAGTCGATGCTACGAAGCGGGCAACCCGTCCACCGTCCATCGTCCACCGCCCGGGAAACTTTTCTTCGCATAGTAAAATTTATAATGTAAATTTGCGGACTTTTCGCAACCGCCCCGTTAAAAGCCGGCATTTTATGTGCAACAGAGAATAAAAACGTTTTTAATTTTTTCCATGAGCCGATTACCGATAGTCTTTTTTACCTTTTTTTCCTGCGCGCTTTTTGCCCAAGACATGCGCTTGGAAAAACTCAGCGGCAAGGTCAACAGCCCGCAGTACAACGAGATTTCGCCCGTCGTTTCGCGCGACGGCAAGACGCTGTATTACACCGTGGTCGCGCACCCCGATTTCAACAAAACGCTGATGGTCGGCGGGGAAAACCTGCACGAAACTTCGCCCGCGTTGTACGATTCCAAACTGCGCGAAGCCTACGCCGATTTAGCCGGCGCACCGGTCGGTTATCCCGCCAATTCTCCTTTCAATCAGGATGTTTACGTGGCGGAAAGTCGGGAAGATTATTTCGATTACGTCTATCATCCGGGCTATCCGCTCAACTCGGCGCTGCCCAACAGCATTTGCGCTCTGACGCCCGAGCCGGACGAATTTATCGTCATCAATCAATTTAAAAAAGGCGGCGGAATGCAGGGCGGCTTTTCGAGTACGCGCCTGTATGCGGACGGTTCTTGGTCGTTTCCGGAGCCGATTTACATCGGAAATTATTACACGCAGGGGCAGGAAGTAAACTTTACTATGAGCACGGACGGCGAGGTCTTGATACTGAGCGTGGAGCGCGAAGACAGTTTCGGTTCCAATGATTTGTACGTTTCATTTAAAGAAAGCGAGCAAAAATGGTCTGCGCCGCGCAATCTCGGGGCGGGCGTCAACAGCTACTACCGGGAGACGACACCGCAGCTTTCCGAAGATAAAAAAACGCTGTATTTTTCCTCCGACCGACCCGGTCTCGGCGGCAATGACATCTACTCGGTGCGCCGTTTGGATGACAGTTGGCAGAGTTGGTCGGCGGCGTCTTTGCTGAAAGCGCCAATCAACTCGGCGGCGGATGACAGTCAACCTTACTTCAACGCGGCGACGGGTTTTCTCTACTTTACTTCCAATCGCGACAAATCGAGCGACATTTTTCGCGTCAGCATCAAAGCACCCGAGCCGCAGACGGAAATCACGGTCAAAGGGCGCATCATCAACAGCGCGACGGGAGATATTATTCCTGCGAAATTGTTTTTCGGACCGGCAAAAGCCAAGGAGTATAAAAGTTTTTACGCTTCGGCGGACGGCACCTTTCGCATGAATGTAAAGAAGGGGGAAGACATCAAATTCGTGGCGCAAAAAGACGGCTTTTTCAGTCACCCGCGCCGCTTGAAATTCGAGAAAAATTTCTTTTACTTCAAAGATTACGAGTTCGATTTAATCCTCGACCCGATGGAACTGAACGCGCAAATCAGCCTCGACCCCGTTTATTTTGAACGCTCGAAAGCCAACATTTTGCGCAAATCATTCGCCGCCGTAGATGCGCTTTCCGACCTGCTCGCAGAGTATCCCGACATGGAAATCATCGTCGAAGGACACACGGATAACAACGGTAAAGCCGCCGACCTGCAGCGCCTCTCGGAAGACCGCGCCCGCGCCGTGAAAGAATATTTGACCCAAGACGGCATCGACCCGGGGCGCATCGAGGTGAAGGGCTTCGGCGGCAGCAGACCCGTGACCGGCAACGACTCGGAAGAAAGCCGCAGTCGCAACCGCCGCGTAGATGTGCGGGTGACAAAGTTGGACAGGACTTTGGGGAAGGAATGGTGAGTTGGTTGGTAGGTGGTGGTTGGTAGTTGATGGTAGAGTCATTTTTGATTTGCCGGCGGTTTTTTTTATTGATACTCGCTTCTTGTGTGACTTTGTCTTGCTTTTCACAACTTTGCGACCGGCGGAAATGTTATTTTTCGAGCGCGTGTAATTCGGTTGAATAGTGGTAAATTTGCGTTCATTTTTCGGTTGTGAAAGCAACTCCAATTCTTAAATTTTCTTCCTTGATAAAATACGAAAGATTTGTGCTGGATAACGGCTTGGTTGTCATCATACACGAAGACGACAGTACGCCGATGGCAGCCGTTAATGTGTTGTACAATGTAGGTGCACGCGACGAAAGTCCGGACAAAACGGGCTTTGCGCATTTGTTCGAGCATTTGATGTTTGGCGGCTCGGCGAATATTCCCGATTTTGATGAGCCGATACAGAATGCGGGCGGTGAGAACAATGCTTTTACAAATAACGATGTGACGAATTTTTATAATTTGTTGCCGGCGGAAAATTTGGAAACCGCGCTGTGGCTGGAAAGCGATCGGATGTTGTGTTTAAATTTTGACCAAGAGGTGCTCGACGTGCAGCGCAAAGTAGTGGTCGAAGAGTTTAAAGAAACTTGCCTTAATCAGCCTTACGGCGATGTGTGGCATCACCTTTCCGAAATGGCATTTAAAGTGCATCCGTACAACTGGCCGACCATCGGCAAAGTGCCGCAACACGTCGAAGATGCGACGATGGAAGACGTTAAAGATTTTTTTTACAAATATTATCGCCCGAATAATGCGGTGCTGACCGTGGCGGGTAATGTGAAGACCGAAGAGGTGAAAACCTTGATTACCAAATGGTTTGCCGACATTCCCGCCGGGCAAATACCCGAGCGCAAACTGCCCATCGAGCCGCCGCAGGAGCGATTGGAGAAGCGCATCCAAGAGGCGAGTGTGCCGGTGAATGCTTTGTATTTGACCTATCACGTACCGGAGAGACTGCACCCCGATTACTACGCCATAGACTTGCTTTCGGATATTTTGTGTAACGGAAATTCTTCGCGTTTGTACCGTCGTTTGCTGAAAGAACAGCAGATTTTTACTGCTATCGACTGCTACGTCAGCGGCAGCATCGACCCGGGTTTGTTGGTCATCGAGGGCAGACCGTCGGAGGGCGTTTCTTTGGAAGAGGCGGAAATTGCGATACGCACCGAGTTGGACAAAATCATGCACGAACCGGTCTCGACCCGAGAACTGGAAAAGGTCAAAAATAAGGTGGAAAGCACGCTGCTTTTTTCGGAAAGCAACGTGTTGAATAAGGCGATGAACTTGGCTTTTTACGAATTATTGGGGGACGTGGAGCTGACCAATCAAGAGTTGGAACATTACAGCAAAGTCACTATCGAAGATATTCAGCGCGTAGCACGTACTTTTTTGACGGAGGAAAATTGCTGTGAGTTGTATTATAAGGCGACGACGGGGGAGGAGGCAGAGGCGTAAGTTACGTTTTGAGGTGTGCAGATTACAAGTGTCCGATACTCTTTGTGCGTGAATTCGTCGGTTAAAATCAATTTTACGTTTTTTAGCTCAAGTAGAGTATCGGACACTGACGCTCCGATTTTTTTTCGGAAAAAACAATGAAGTCAAGTTTACCACTCATTTCCAACAACCATCAACTACCAACCATCAACCAATTTACATTTCCGCCAACATTCCCTCCTTCATCGCAAAAGCCGAGACCGTAATCTTTTCGATTTTCGCAATTTTCAAAACGTAATCAATCAAGATTAAAGCCACGACAATCATATCGGCGCGGTCGGCCGGCAAACCTTGCATTTGCAGTCTTTCTTCCAAAGTCGTCGTCAAAAATTTATCGTAGAGCGGGTAAAATTTTTCCGCCGCAAACTCCGAGTACAGACCCGTCACTTCCTCTTTACTCAATACATTTTCCAAAACGTCAAAAGTACCCGATGCACCGATAAGCGTGCTGACCGGATGATTTCTCAGCATCTCCCGCACGGGGGCGAGTGTCTCGGTCAAGTGCATTTGTACCGCACGGATTTCGGCGGGAGAAATCGGGTTGCTGTGGTGAAATTTATTCTTCAAAACAGACACCCCGATCGGAAAACTTTGCGCGGCAAACACCTGCGCATCATTTGCAATAATAAACTCGACGCTGCCGCCCCCGATGTCCATAATCAGCATTTTTTCGGCGGTGAAAGGCACGGCTTGTCTTACGCCGACGCAAATGAGCCGCGCCTCCTCGTCGCCCGAAATGAGACTGACGGTCAGCCCCGTTTTTTCTTTGACTTCCCGCACAAAGTCCGGTCCGTTTGCGGCGGTGCGCAGGGCGGCGGTGCCGAAAACGCGAACGTTTTCGACCTGCTTCTCTTCCAGTATTTTCTGAAAATCAATCAAGGTCTGTAAGCCGCGTGCGTAAGGTGCGTCGCCGATGCGCTCCACGCCGTTTTCACCGAGTTTGACGAAACGGCGTTCGCGGAAGAGTTCGGTATAGGTACCGGCGGCTTCTTTGCGGGCGATGAGCAGGTGAAAAGTATTGGTGCCGAGGTCGATGACCGCGTTTGGGTGCATAGGTTTAGGATTTTATTGTCGCATTCCGCCGGTGGCGGCTTTGATGTTGCTTGCGAAAAATTTCAGGGCAGAGTCCATCATCAGATTGCCCGCATAGTAGGTGCCTTGGTCATCGACCCACAAAAAGTAGGTGCAGCCTTTGGAAAAGAAAATATCGCCTTGCAAGACGTTTTCGCCCTCGATTTGGTAAAAAACCCGACCGATGGCTTTGCAACCGGGTATCTTGCCGGCGGGCTGCTCGGCAATGTGCGCGACGGCGGACTGAATGGCATTTTGGTTGTCCAAACTCGCGCTGATGGGTAGTTCGTAGTAAACGTAATCGACGTAATCCGCGTTCAGCCACAGATTTTCGAGGACTTTTAACTCTACGCTCGGCAGTTTTTCTGCTGCCTCGTAAGCCGCGCCGCCGGTCGCCAATTCACCTTTCAGGTTATCGAAAGCCTCTTGTTTCGAGGCGGGTTTTTCGGTGTTTTTTTTCGGGGTATTTTCGGTCGTCACGGTCGGGGTATTTTCGGTATCGCCGCAGGCAGCGAGGAGAGTGAGAACCAATAAAAAAGTAAAAAATCGTAGCATAAAAAGAGATTTTAAAAGTCTTGCAAAACTTTCGTGATGTCGCGCCCGTCGTCGTGCAGAATGGTTTGCCAGCCGAGTTTTGCGGCGGTTTCGATGTTGGCGGCATTGTCGTCAATAAAAAGAGTTTCTTCCGCCTTTAAGTTCGCATCGGCGCGCACAAAGTTATAAATATCCGCGCCGGGTTTGCGCATTTTGACGAGGTGCGAATAATAAACTTTGTCAAAAAAGCGGCTGTCCCAATCAGTGATGCCGTGCGTTCGGCGCAGATAATTCATCACAAAGTCGATGTGTGTCTTGTTGGTATTGCTCAACAAAAATACCCGGTATTTTTTGCGCAGCCGTTCCAACATTTCTAAGCGGGCGGGCGGAATATCCAAAAGCATGGCATTCCAAGCGGCTTTCAAGTCGCCGGCGGACAGATTTTTGTCCGGCTGCATTTGCTGCAAACCCGCGAAAAATTCCGCTTCCGATATTTTACCGACTTCGTATTCCTCAAAAAAAGCGGGGTAAGCATTGCGCTCTGCGGAGAAGTTGTAAGCGTCGCCGACGAGTGCCTGCATTTGCTTTTCGGTGGCAGACATGTCGAGATTGAGCAGCACATTTCCGAAATCGAATACCAGATTGCGAATTTTTTTCATAAAAGTTTTATCTTTTCGCTTGTTAAGGGAACCGCAAATATGTAATTTTGCGTTCTGTTTTCGGAAGGTTCGGAAAGTTTTCTCGGCATTTTATGATTTCATGTGGTTTACAGAATAACTCCAAGGGGTTTTAACCCCTTGCTGCTTACAAACAAGGGGTTGAAACCCCTTGGAAACCTGAAATCACATAAATTCAAATAGAGCCGTTTTCATTCTGTCTTTGAAAACCGGTCCTGTAGCTCAGTTGGTTAGTAGCATCTGACTCATAATCAGAGGGTCCTTGGTTCGAGCCCAAGCGGGACCACTTAAAAAAAACTCTTGTAGGCGTTTTGCTTGCAGGAGTTTTTTAATTTTCGGAAAAAGAAAAAGAAAGCTGGGGAGGAAGGGGAAATAAGCAGAACAGAAATCTAAAAAATCCTGTAATCCTAATCCTGTCTGAAAAAATCAAAAAAACTCAACTCTTGTCTAAAAAAAAGAAGAGTCGCCCTGCGTTTTCATAAATGACCCGAAATAAATCGAATCGTTTACTTGTTTGGTTGCAGAAACGTACTCTTCTAAAATCACCCGACTGTTAAATCTTTGGGCTTTTTCACAAAGGGTTTGTCTGATACAGACGCAGAATTTTTAATAAGTCACATTTTTTGTTTAAAAGATTAGGCGTTCAGGTGTTTAGAAAGCTTACGGCAACTAAACGATTAAACGCCTAAACACACCTAAAAAACTTACCGAAAATGAATTATCAAATTGTCGCCGAAGAAGAAAAATTAAAAGCATTTATTGAGTGGCTGCCCGATTTGCAAGCCGACGAAAAATATTACGTTTGTCTTTTTTCGCGTAAAAAATACAGCAACGGCGGCGAGCAATCGAATGAGGAAGCGCAGTTGAAAAGATTTGTGAGTAATAAAGAGCGTTTGCTCGATAAAATCCGGCAGCTTGAAATTCCGCTCGGCTATTGGAAACTGAAATCGGGCGAAGCCCCGCAAAATTCCTTAGCTTTGTATATTTCTCTCAATCCGCGTTCTTTGCGCAAAGCGACGCGTATGATGGGCAGACATTGTTGGGATTTGATGCAGTCGGAGAAGTTTAACATACACGCCGAGGCTTTGAGTTGTATTCAAAAATCGAAAGCAAGGACGTGTTACATTGATTTTGACATCGACGACAAATCCGCGCCTTTGGACGAAAAGTGGTTGGATGCCGAGGTCGGTGTCGATAATTATTCGATTGTCGAGACGCGAGGCGGCTATCATTTGCTCATCGACCCGGAGAAAGCGACGGGGTTTCGCAAGAAAAATTACAGTGACAAAAAGTGGTATCAAGCGGTGCAAAAAAAGTTTCCGATAGATAAATCGGGCGACCAACTCATCCCCGTCGTCGGTACTTTTCAGGGCGGTTTTGTGCCTAAATTTGTGAAGCGGCAGACGAAGAATTTTTAGGAGAAAGGAAAGAGAGCCGCGTACCATCAACCACCAACCATCAACTATCAACCAATTCTCATGCAACTCGGAAAATACAACACCCTCACCATTACCCGCCGCACCGACAACGGGCTGTACCTGCGCGACGCCGAAGGCGAAGAAGTGTTGCTGCCCAATGCTTATGTGCCGGAGCAGTTTGAATTTGAAGACGAAATCGAGGTTTTTGTTTATTTGGACTCGGAAGAAAGACCGGTGGCAACGACGCTGAAACCCCTGGCAACGGTCGGCGATTTTGCTTATATGAAAGTCAAAGATGTGACGGAATACGGCGCGTTTTTGGAGTGGGGCATTCTGAAAGATTTATTCGTGCCGTTTCGGGAGCAGGGCGACCCTTTGGAACCGGGAGAGCATTACATCGTGTACGTTTATATTGACGAGGAGACCGACCGCATTGCGGCTTCGCTGCGACTAAATCGCTTTTTTCAGGAGCAACCGATTACCGTCAAAGAAGGGGAGGAGGTCAGTCTTTTGGTGGGTCACGATACGGATTTGGGTTACAATGTGGTGGTCAATAATTTGCATCGCGGTTTGGTGTATCACGATGATGTTTACAAGAATATCAAACCCGGCGACCGCATTCCGGGCTTCATCAAGCGGGTGCGCCCCGACGGCAAAATCGATGTCACAATTCGCAAGACCGGACTGGACAGAGTGACCGGCTCGGCGCAGGTAATTATGGAGAAATTGGAAGCGGCGGGCGGCTTTCTGCCGCTGCACGATAAGAGCGATCCGGCGGAGATTCGGAAGCGATTGGAGATGAGTAAAAAGACTTTCAAAAATGCAATCGGCGGCTTGTACAAACGCAGTCTAATTTCTCTCGGAAAAGACGGAATTCGGCTCAATTTGCGCGGCAAAACGCAGGAAAATTGATTTGAAATTAAAAAAAATCAAAAAAATCGGAAAAATGTAAATTTGTTGTTTTTCGCCGGAAAAGCAGATTTTATACCCGAATTCGGGTATTTTCCGGTTTTGATATTATTTAAGGTTTTTATATGAATGAGCTTTAGAAAAATATCGGAAAAGCAAGATTTGGAATCGTTTTAGTTTTTTCCATATATTTGCAGACGGGAGACCGTAATCCGTCTGCCCGAGAAATGTGTATTTTTTACACAAACTCACTTTTACTCGTACAAAAGCATGCGAGGTCTTTTGAAATATTTATTCAAAATTCGACAAAATTTACACAAAGCGCGGCCTAATCCTCCGCCCTCGAAAAATGCGAGTTAATCCGCCGCATTTTATATAGAAACACACACTTTCGTTTTTTTCGGTGTCACTTTCGGCAGGCAAAAGAACGGAATCTTTCTATTTATTTCTTTTATTAACAAATTGTAATCCAATGAAAAAAGCGAATTTTACATTCCTTCTTTTGCTGTTGCTGATGGGGGTGTTTAGTACTTCGTCCGTGCACGCGCAATGCGGTCCGAATGAAGATACGACGGCACCGACTTTTCTTTGCAGTAACAACTTAATCGCTAACGGCGATTTCGAGGCGGGCGACAACGGCGTGCCTCCGCAGGGCTTTATGTCTTTCGGCCCTACTTTTAAAGAGTTTATCAACTCTCCCGACCCGGTTAATGCGCCTACGAGCAGCTACGGCAAAATCTTCGTCGCGGGCAACGGAGTTTCGGGTATTTTTCAATCATTTCCTGCCGCTCCCGGCGAGAGTTTCACTTACAGTGCAGACATCGTTAACTTTTCTTTCGATGCTTTGGCGGGCAACACTTTTGCGGTTTCCAAGCTCGAATTTTTCGATGCCTCCGGTGCCTCTACCGGTGTGTTTGTAGAATCGGCTCCCGTCAATGCATCTTCTCCGCAAGATGTCACTATTCGTGAGACGCTTACTGCGGTTGCTCCCTCGAATGCTGCTTCCGTGCAGCTTCTCGGTCTGGTCGTACAGTTTGGCGGCGGCGGCGGTGCTGCGTTTTTTGACAACTTCGTCTTGGTCAACAACAGCCAAGCCACGACTCCGGTTATCACGGTAGAAGCTACGGCTGACTTGACTCCCGTAGTCATTGACAACCCGCAGGTTTCAGATAACTGCCCCGGCGACATTACCGTTACCAACGACTTTAACAACACCACAGACGCATCGGGCGACTTCCCGCTCGGTACGACTACCATTACATTTACTGCCGAAGATGCACAAGGCAACACCAACGATGTACCTTGTACTTTCGAGGTGGTCGTAGAAGACACTACTGCTCCGACTTTGGATATTTGCAGCGGCGATGTACTCGAAAACGGTGACTTTGAAGAAGGCACTACTCCGAGCATGAGCGTAGAAGATTGGGGTTCTTTCGGTAATACTTTTACCGAGTTTATCAACTCTCCCGCTCCGGCGACTGCGCCTACGAGCCAATATGTCAAGATTTTCGGTCAGTTTAACGGAGTAACCAATGTAGGCGGCTTTTTCCAAAGCTCTCCGGCACAACCGGGTGAAGTTTGGGAAGCATCTATGGACATGGTTAACTTTTCTTTCGATGCTATGCAGCCGAACAACCGCGCGGTCGTCAGAATGGTATTCCGCGATGCGGCAAATAACGAAATCGCCGGAACGGAGTCCGATCCGTTGACTTCGGCTTCTCCGCAAAACGTACTCATTCCTAATACTTTGAGTCTCGAAGCTCCCGCAGGTACGGTAGCGGTAGAATTATTCGGTTTGTTTATCCAAAACGATGACGGAACACCCACAAACCTCGGCGGTGCCGCATTTTTCGATAATGCGACTTTGGTCAGACCACAACCCATTGTTTCTGTAGAAGCTGCTTTCGGCGAATGCGAAACTGATGTTTTGGTTGAAGTAGTAGCAACCGATGCAACTACGACAACAGTCACTAATGACTTCGCTGATGACGACGACGACACCGACGATAACGCTTCGGGTCTCTTCCCCGTAGGTATTACCGTAGTTAATTTTACTGCTACCGATGCCGGCGGCAACGAAACTACTTGCGCAGTTACCGTAAACGTAGCTTTGAACTCTTCCGATACGCCCGCAGGCACCGTATGTGTTTGTGAAGACGGCACCGGCGGTCCTTCCGGCGGCGCATTGGCTTGTAATGATTTGGTAAATGTATCTGCCGATGAAAACTGCCAAGTGATTATCACTCCGGACTTGATTTTGGAAGGCGACATCGTACCGGGCTGCTATAATGTAACCGTTGACGGTGAGCCTATGAACGTTGTAGATGCTTCGGCTCCTAATGTTCTCGGCGAAACTTTGCTCGTCATGATTACCGCAGAAGACGGCAACGCATGCTGGGGTAATATTATCATCGAAGACAAAGCAGCTCCTGTTTTGGAATGTGAAGATTTGACTATCGAATGTACCGATTCTTCGGCAGTAGGTGAAGGTATCACTGCAGACGACAACTGCAGCACGGCTGATATTCAGTTAATTGACGAGTCAACCGACGACGACGCGGAATGCTCTACGGGTGTAATTATTACCCGTCAATACATCGCTATCGACGGTGTCGGTAACGTCAGTGCGCCTTGTACACAGACTATCACGATTACGCGTGTCACCGACGTTGACTTTCCGGAAGACATCGCTTGGTCTTGTGATGACTTCGATGCTTTCCCCGGCATTATCGACGCGCAGCCTCTGCCCGGTTCTTGTAACTTCCTCATCAACGACGAACTCGGCGGTGTATTGGACGGTACCAACGCAACTAACTTCTGCCTGAGCAGCGCAAATAATCCTAACTTCGGTTCGGGTGCTCCCGATGTTTCCGAAGGTATTTACTGCAACTTCGCGGTAACTTCTTCCGACGATATTTTGGAACTGTGCGGTGACAATCCGGACGACAATCTTTTCAAAATCGTGCGTACCTGGACTGTTTTGGACTGGTGTACCAACACTTTGGTCACTACCGGTGCGAGCGGCGAAGATAACGTACAGGTCATCAAAGTAGTAGATGTTACTGCTCCGATTATTACTGTCGGTGCACAGACCGTAAGCGCAAACCAGCCGGGCGAACACCCGCAGCCGTGTGTTTCTATCGCTGCTTTGGCGACTGCCGTTGTTTCCGACAACTGCGGTGACGTAACTTACACTATCTTTACTCCGGTCGGTCAGGCGGTTACGCAGCCTAACAACCCGAACTCACCGGTCTTTACGGGTGTCGGTACACCGTTTATCCCGAGTGCCGGCTTGCCTATCGGTACTTACAATATCACTTATGTGGCTACCGATGCCTGCGGTAATACTTCCGAGTTGACCGTAGAATTGACGGTAGTGGATGACATCACACCGACTCCGGTGTGTGACGAAATTACACAAGTCGCTATCGGCGCGGACGGTGAAGCTACCGTTTTCGCGGAAACTTTCGACGACGGCTCTAACGACAACTGCGGTATCGACCGTTTCGAAGTACGCCGGATGTCCGACCTTTGCGGTCGCGTAGGTAACACTACTTTTGACAACGACGGTGACCCGCAAGATTCTCCGATTGACCCGGATAACGGCGAGTTTGTAACTTTCTGCTGTGAAGACATCGGAAACGAAACGATGGTCGTATTGCGTGTTTTCGACTTTTTCGGAAACTACAACGAGTGTATGGTCAACGTTTTGGTAGAAGACAAAATCGCTCCTTTCAAAGTACAGGACGTAGATGATTTCACGATCACTTGCGACGACTTCTTCACCAATTTCCAACCTGCTTTGGATGTTGCCGCAGCTAACGGCGATACCAACCCACAGGTTTTGATCGACGCTTTCGGCGATGTAGAATACGCGGATAACTGCGATACTATCGTAACGCGCAGCTTTGTAGTTGATGTCAATACTTGCGGTCAGGGTACTATCACACGTACTTTCAACGTAACCGACCCCGCAGGAAACGTAAACCCTGCTAACTTGTGCACACAGACCATTACCGTCTTACACATCAACGACTGGTCTATCAACTTCCCCGAAGATGTAACTTTGGAATGCCTGCCGGGCGAAGACGAAGTAGCGGATATGGATTTCGGCGAGCCGAATGTTTTCGACGACGATTGCGAATTGGTAGCTATTTCTATGGAAGATGCGGTATTCGATGTAGTGCCGGATGCTTGCTACAAAATTATTCGTACCTGGACGGCAATCAACTGGTGTATTTACGACGGTACCGAAAGTTCCGTTGTAAATCTGAACAATCCCTTGGGCGCAGGTAACGACGACCGTTTGCGTGCTAACTGCTTGGGTCGCGGCCCGCGTTACTACGAAGAAGGCGGTGCCGACTCCGGCGGATTGTGCTCTCAATTGTACAACGACACGGACATCGTTCCTGTCTTTGTAGATGACGACAGAAATAACGATGACGGTATCATTGTTTACACACAAGTTATCAAAGTCAACGACGATGTAGCTCCGGTTATCACTAACCCGGGTACTTTGGACTTCTGCATCGACGGCAGCACCGATGCCGACGGCGACTGTGACCGTAACGTAACTCTGCCCGAGGTAGAGGTAACGGACTGTGTATTGAACGAAGACCTGACCGTAACTTACACCGTTGCGGGCTTGGGTACGGGCTTGAACTACACCAATGTAGCTCCCGGCACTTACACCGTAACCGTGACAGCTATCGACAACTGCGGTAACCAATCTACCATCGAATACGATTTCGTAGTACGCGATTGCAAAGCACCGACTCCTTACTGTGTCGGCGGCTTGGTAGTAGAATTGATGCCGATGGACGAAGACGGCGACGGTATGTCTGATATGGGTATGGTCGAAATTTGGGCGAATGACTTCAACGCAGGTTCTTTCGACAACTGTACCGACGAAGACGACTTGGTATTCTTCGCTAACATTGCTGTTGACAACTTTGCTGATGCGACTACCAACTTGGTATTCGATTGCGGCACCGTAGGTCAGCAAAACATTTACATGTACGTTCAAGACGAAGCGGGTAACGTGGATTACTGCCTGACTTCAGTCTTTATCGAAAGTGTGCCTAATGTTTGTCCTGTTGCGACTCCGTTGGTGGCAGGTGCTTTGGCTACCGAAAACAATGCTCCGGTTGCGGGTGCGACCGTTTCTTTGAACAGCGGCGCAATGACAACTTCGGCTGTTGACGGTTCTTACGCCTTGAATGCAGTAACCAACGAAGACGTTACCGTTACTCCGGAATACGATGTTTACGACAACAGCGTAACTACTTTTGACTTGTTGCTTATCCGTAAGCACATCTTGACTACCGAATTGTTGGACAGCCCGTACAAAATGATTGCTGCGGACGTCAATAACTCGCAGTCGATTACCGCTGCCGATTTGGTATTGGCACGTCAGGTGATTTTGGGTATGGCGGAAGGCTACACCAACAACAACGCTTGGGTATTTGTCGATGCAGCTTACGAGTTCCCTGCTGATTGGACTTTGACCGACGGTTACCCGCCGGTTGCGTCTTTCAACAACATCGCAAGCGACCAAACCGCAAACTTTGTAGCGGTACGCGTCGGTGACGTCAACGGAACTTTCGGTTTCGCAGACGAAGCAGACGAGCGTAACAGCATGACTATCCGCGCTAACGACGCTGCTTTGGCGGCAGGTCAGGAAGTAACCGTTGAATTCTCTTCTGCCGATGCAGTAGCGGGTTACCAGTTCACTTTGGACTTCGCAGGTTTGGAAGTTGTTGCTATCGACGGTAACCAAGAAAACTTCGGTGTATTTGCTGACGCAATCACGACTTCTTTCTCTGAAGAGAAAGCAGGCGACCGCTTGTTCTCTGTTACTTTCCGCGCTACTCAAGATGTAGTTGTGTCCGAAGCTTTGGCTTTGACCGACCGTATCACGACTGCGGAAGCATACTCTGCTAACGGTGCGATGGAAGTTGTCTTGGAATTTGCAAACTCTGCTACGGATTTTGCTTTGTACCAAAACACTCCGAACCCCGTTTCTGACTACACGGTTATCGGTTTCAACTTGCCTACGGCAGGTGCAGCTAACGTAACCGTAAGCGACGTAAACGGTAAAGTAATCACAGTACTGAACGGCGACTACGCGAAAGGTTACAACGAAGTAACTTTGAACAACTTGCCTGCCGGTGTGATGACTTACACATTGCAAAGCGCTGATTTCTCTGCTACCAAAACTATGGTTGTAGTGAAGTAAGTTTTGAATAAATTATTCTTTCGAGAATAACAAAAGCGAGGGGCGACTTCTTAGGTGAAGCCGCCCCTTTCTTTGTTTTCTTTTGAATAAAATAAAACGTAAATTCGGAAGAAAAATCGGAGAACAGTAACAATTGAACCGATGCAGTCAGGCGGGCAAAAAGTTTCTCTTTTCGACAAAGTCCTCGTAAACTTTCGTCAAAATTAAACGCTGTTCGGAAGTTTTACCGGCATCTTCTGCGATAATTTCGATAAAATTATTTTGTGCATACAACGCAAAAAGAGAAAAAGGCTCGGCAGGATGGCTGCCTCTTATCCACACTTCAAAAAGAATTCTCAATAAGGAAACAAAACTTTCGACATCGGCAATCTCTCCCTTATAATACTTATCCAATGCCTTTTCCAAGTTAAGAATCAATTCTGCGGTTACAAATTTCAATCTAAAAGTCAGTAAGTTATCTCGGTTTAAATCACAAATGTCGATAGTTGCCGCCCCGCGTCCCCGTGAATCGATACCGTATATTTTACCCGTATAATCGAATCTGAAATAGCTTCCGTTATCGGGAGTGTCTGCTTCGGGGTGAAGTAAAAGCGGCTTTTCATTTGCGAGACCGGCAGAGTTTAAGGTGTGTGCGGCGAACAGCGAATTTCCTGCTTCGTCCAAAGGCGGACTCATAACTCTTATGCCGCTGACGGGAAAACTATTCACTTTCCCCGTTTCCGTATTGCAATAATGACAGGACGGAAGTAAATTTGTCCACTCATAGCAAAGCCAATAATAACCCGGATGGTTGCTGTCTTCCGCTACTTTACCTTTCGGTCGATAGTGTTCGACTTCGGGTTTACTGTCAGGTATTTCACAATAAGCACATTTATTGAAGTAAATTTCCCGCAGAGTTTTTCTGACTATAAACTCAGGTTTGCTGCCTTTATATATCACATCGCTTATCCTGTTCTTATCTCGGCTGCTTACGATTTCTCGCAACGAAGCGACTGCCCTTTCATCGGTTAGGGAAGAAGGCGCCGAAAATTCGGGTAGTTTCTTTCGATTATTGCTGCGCATTCTTTACTCGCTTAAAATTCTCAAAAGTTCTTTTTCTCGCTCACTGCCGGAGTAGTTTTTTAGCCGCTCGGTCAAAGAATTATTCAGCATGTAATCAGAAAATTTATCTTCCGTGCGAATGGGTCTGTCCTCGTTGTGTGTGACCGGAATAATTTCGGAAAAACCGAAAATGGGAGAGGAGAGGATCAGGTTCGGCGTCCAGTCGGATACATCGATTTCTAACTTTTCGACCGTAATTCCGACTTCCACTGCTCGATTTACTTTAAGAAATACACTGTTTTCGGGCGCACCCAAAAAAGGAATCGGGCTGTGTGTGGAGGCGATAAACTGAATTTTCGGAAAAGCTGCCGAAAGGAGTTGCGGTATTTTTTTCTGCCAAATCGGGTGCAGATGTACATCCAATTCATCAATCAAAACGATACCTTCCAATTCTTTCGGGTCGTCGATTTGCGGTTGTGTTTTGAAGAGTCGCAAAATTAAATCGCCGACCATTGCAATCACGCTGCGATACCCGGACGCCAAATGCTCAAAAGGAACAGGCTTGTCCAACAGTTTACCGTCGGCTCCTTTTTCAAAGTATTCGACGGTATCTTTTTCTGCATTCACTTCTATGGAAGAAACACCGGGCATTAATCCGATTAGTGTACTACGAACCGACTCGTATCTTTTTTTGAAATGTTTTCGCAACTCATCCGAAACAGTATCCGCAGATGACCGAAAATACCAACTCCTCAATTCATTTTCAATACTCAACAAGACGCCGTCGGAATTGAAAAGACTGTAAGACACGGCGCTCCGTTTTTCGGACTCTCCTTTACTGCTGTCGTTTTGAATTGAGAGACGAGCCGAGCCGTAGGCGCAAGTTTTATCAAAAACATAATTTCCAAAAGATGTTTCCGCTATTTTGCTTACTTCATTACGGTACAACCCTCGTGAGCTTTCAATTTCAACAGATATTGTAAAGTCTTCTGAGTCAAATAATAAAGATTCTGACCTTTTTCCTAATAAACCTATAAAAATACTCTGCAAAAACGAAGTCTTACCGTATCCGTTATTGCCCGTTAAAAATATCCACGCGGTATCTTCCGGAATATCCGTAACTTCCGTTTTTTTTATACCGCGAAAGTTTTCAACGGTAATTTTTTTCAGACCGTAACTCGGTTTGTTTTTCATATTTTGTTGCATTTAATGCAAAAATGCAATTATTCCGTATCAAACACAAACTCCGTGCTTGCTTTCATCGGAATCATTCCGACCATAGTTTATTTGCGGAGCTGCCGTTATAAATAAATCATCTCATTTGTCGCAAATAATCCCCTCTCGAAAAATAAAAATTTGCTATCCGTTTCTAAATTGCTTACCTTTGTGCCGAATTAAGTTTTAATCCCTAAGTAAACTGTTTTTAATAAGTCGTTTCAATGTGAAATTGACCGGTAAAAACATTTTACTAAGCTAAAGGAAAAAACGTATCTCTGAAATCTTGTAAAAGAAAGGAGTTATCGACCTTTTCCGCAGCAATGAACATATACATAACCGAACACAGGAAATAAGAAAGCCGGACTTTCCTATTTCTTCCGATTGTTTCATTTTTCGTTTTCATCCCATACACACGAAACAATCAACATTTTTGCCGAGACCGATTTAACAGTCCGAAAAACGTGGAGTAAAAATACTCTCCTTTTCGCTCTGCCCGTCGTCTTGCGGTGAAAGACAGTAATAAATTGTAATCCCGTATTTACAACAAAATCAAAGGTGCATCCTTGCGCCGGCGGTTTGCTTATTCTGCCTTTCGTATGTATCTCCGTATCTGCAGAAACCGATAATTACCTACACGCGCATCTCCTTTGCGCCGTGTCTTTACCATTTTCATTTTTACGTTTACAGTCTCGAATCGAAAAGAAATTTTCGCAAGCGGTCGGTATTTTAGCAAATATTCCGCTGCGAAAGTCACCCCGAACCGAAATCGGTCAATTCCGGCAAGCTACTTGTAAATTGTTATATTATGAAAAAATATATCTTTACTCTCGCTACTCTTTTGCTTTTAGCCCTTTCTTCCGTAAAGGCGCAAGATGTCACGATTACCTCCATGCCCGTCACGGCAGAACCCGGTCAAGTGGTCACCGTCGATATTAAGGTAGAAAACTGGACGGATATTGTCAGTGCGCAGTGGTCTATGCACTGGGACGACGAAGTGCTTGCCTACGAAGGTATCACCAACTGGGCATTGCCCGGCGTATCCGAAATTCGCTTCGGTACACCGCCTACTACCGGCGACAACACTTTGACTTTTGCCTGGGATGATGAAACCCTCGTCGGTGTTTCGCTTGAAGATAACTCGACTCTGTTCAGCATTCAGTTTACCGCTGTCGGCAGCAGCGGCAGCAGCACCACTTTGATGTTTGACGGTATGCCGACTGCCATCGAGGTACTGAACCCGAACCTGTCGGAACTCGACGTAGAGTTTAATGTAGGTGATGTTATTATTGACCCCGGCACCGCCGTACAAACCATTCAAACCAACGAATTTGCCCTACACGCAAATTCACCCAATCCTTTCAAAACGGAAACCAATATCATTTTTGATTTGCACCAAAAATCAGCAACTACTCTCGCGGTTTACTCCGTGACCGGCCGGTTGATTTTTGAAAAAACATACGACCTCAACTCGGGCGCACAAAGCATTACGCTCAATAACAGCATTTTCCCCGCAGCGGGAAACTACGTGTACCGCCTCACTACCGAAGGCGCAACGGCTGCCCGCAAGTTGACTTTGGTTGATTAAATCGTTGAATCGTTGAGGTGTTGAATCGTTGAGAACCCCGTACATCAGCACGGCTCTCAAATTTCACGCGCTCAACGATTCAACAATTCAACGATTCAACAAAATCTAAAGACTAATTTTAATTCTGAAAACAAATAACCCCTCTAAAACCGCTCGAACTATTAATTTTTCCGATTACACACTTTTTCGCGCTTCGCCTTTCGCAAGCGTACAAGAACAACCGAAAGTTTTTAATTTTTTAATTTTCAAAGCAACCAAGTAACGGACATCTAAACGTACTTGCCGTATTCTTCATATCCCGTGAACGAATATGACTTTGGAATTTTTTTAACGGATTAGACAAAATTTTAACGCTCGACAAAGCGAAAAAAAGAGAGTCCAATTCAACGAGTTACTAATTTTAAAAGACGGTTAATTTTTAAAAAAAAAATTAATTTGCAAAACACCCGCATTTTATCACTTCGCCCCGGCGGAAAGGTAGAGTACGTTTTGCATTCGTCCCAAATTCCGAGCATATGACAAGGCTTATTACATTGGTAATGAGTGCGTCGATATTGGCTTTCTTTGCCTGTATCGTACCCTCTGCCGCGTATTCAGGTGCAGCAACCACGCCCACCGATTTCTCTTCCGCTCCCGCGAAAACAGACGTGTTTTCCGCAAACCGAGCGAAAGCTGTTCCTCTTCCCGCAGACCCGACCGGTCTTGCGCTTTCGACGTTTAACACGGACGCCCTCATGGATGTCTCCTTTACCGTAGAGTCGGTGACGGCAGACCCGGGTGACCAAACTTGTCTCGATGTTTCCGTCGATAACTTCACGGATATTGTCAGTTTTCAGTTCAGTTTTAACTGGAACGAAACGTTGATTGCTTACGATACCACACAAAATTTCAACCTCACGGATTTGAATATTTCCGCTGTCGGCACCGCAAATGTCGCGTCCGGAGACTTATCGGTCTCGTGGTTTCACAATGCGACCACAGGCGTTACCGTTCCCGACGGCACGGTCATCTTCCAAGTCTGCTACGACGTGGAAGCTGCCGCCGAAGGTCAAACCGTGCCTATCGCCTTGTCCGGCAATCCGACTTCCGTTGAAGTCACCGACAATACCGGCGCGGTCTTACCCGTCGATTTAATCGGCGCACAGATTACCGTCAGCGGTACGCCGCCGCCTCCGCCGCCTGCGGGCGATGTTAGCTTTACGGTCTCCTCAGCAACCGCAGATGCGGGCAACCAAGTCTGCCTCGATGTCAGCGTCGAAAACTTTACGGACATCGTGAGTTTTCAGTACAGCATGAACTGGGACGAAAATCTGTTGACCTACGCGGCTACCCAAAATTATAACCTCACCGATTTGGTCGCCGCATCTTTCGGCACTAACGGCACGGCCAACGGCGATTTGACCCTCTCGTGGCTGCACAATGCGACCACGGGCGTCACCGTCCCCGACGGCACAGTCATCTATCAGGTCTGTTTCGACGTCGAAAATGCGGCTGCCGGACAAACGGCATCGGTCTCCCTTTCCGGCAGTCCGACGGCTGTCGAAGTCACCAATAATAATTCCGACGTAGTCGATGCCGTCATTGTTAGCGGACAAATCACCGTGAACGGCGGCGGCGGAGGCGGCGGTACAAATACCGACCAACTCACTTTCATCGCCGAGTCAGTCACTGCCGACGACGGCACGCAAGAATGTATCGACGTCAGCGTCGAAGGCTTTACGGATATTGTCAGCGCACAATATACTATGAATTTCGATGCCTCGATTTTGACTTATGCTTCCGTGCAAAATTTTAACCTCACCGACCTCAACGCCGCTTCTTTCGGTACTAACGGAACAGCAAACGGTAATTTAACGCTCTCTTGGCTGCACAATGCGACCACGGGCGTCACCGTTCCCGACGGCACGGTGATTTATCAGGTTTGCTTCGATGTAGCGGGCGCGGACGGTGCCACGGCGAATATTTCTTTCTCCGGCAATCCGACGGCAATCGAAGTTACCGATAATAATGCCGACCAAGTCACCCCCGACTTCACGGCGGGCGTGGTCACGGTGAATAATGCAGGCGGCGGAAACGGCGGTGGCGGCGGTGGTATGAACAGCGACCAACTCGCTTTCATTTTTGAGTCCGTAACCGCAGAAAACGACTCACAGGAATGTTTCGATGTCAGCGTCGAGGGCTTCAACGATATTGTCAGCGCACAATACACCATGAATTTCGATGCCTCGGTTTTGACCTTCGCTTCGGTACAAAATTTCAACCTCACCGATTTGAATGCTTCGGCTTTCGGCACCAACGGCACGGCGAACGGAAATTTAACCATGTCATGGCTGCACAATGCGACCACGGGCGTTACCGTTCCCGACGGCACGGTGATTTATCAGGTTTGCTTCGATGTCAACGGCACCGACGGACAGAATACGACTTTGAGCTTTTCAGGCAACCCGACGGCAATCGAAGTGACGAACAACAACTCCGACCAAGTCACGCCAGATTTTACTTCCGGTCAAATTACCATCAGCGGTGACAACGGCGGCGGTACGGGAAATACCAACCTGACCTTTACCATCGAAGACCAAGATGCACAAACCGGGGACATGATTTGCCTGGATGTTTCGGTCGAAAATTTCACCGACATCGTCAGCGCGCAGTACACCATGATTTGGGATGAAACGGAACTGCAATTCGACAACGTGCAAAATTTTAACCTCACCGACTTGAATGCTTCGGCCTTCGGAACGAGCGGTACGGCTAACGGTGAACTGACTATGTCGTGGCTGCACCAAGCGACTACGGGTGTCACTTTGCCGAATAACACCGTGATTTATCAGGTTTGCTACACGGTACTTTCGGGTGTCAACACGACGCCTTTGGTCAGCTTTACGGGCAATCCGACTGCCATTGAAGTGACGGATAACAGCGGTACCGAAATTGACTTTTTCAGCAACCCCGGTCAGGTCACGGTGACGGACGGCGGCGGTACAAACCCGCCGGATGACGTGACTTTTACCTTCGGAAATCAGGTTGCCGATGTGAATGAGAGTTTTTGCGTTCCCGTAACCGTCGAGACTTTCGACGAGATTGTCAGTTTTCAATATACGATGAATTGGAATGCGGCAAATCTGACTTATACCGGCGTACAGAACTTTAACTTGGCAGGATTAAACGAGTCCGGCTTCGGAACGAACGGTGTCGCAAACGGCGTATTGACCGTTTCATGGTTCGATAATACGACGCAGGGAATTACCTTGCCGGATAATGCCGTACTCTACGAAGTCTGCTTCGATGCGGGAAACACAGCCGGCACGACAAGCCTTTCATTTTCCGGTGCACCTACCGCAATTGAAGTCACGACGACAAACAATCAAGTCCTTCCCGCAGATTTTGTCAACGGAGCGGTTCTGATTGAAGACAATAACGGCGGCGGCGGCAACGGCGATCCGACTAATAATGACAACCTGACTTTCACTATGGAGTCGATTACCGCCGCGCCGGGCAGCAATCAATGCCTCGACGTCACGGTAAATGACTTTTTCGATATTGCTTCTTTTCAATACAGCATCAACTGGGATGTGAATGAATTGACCTACACGGGCATTCAAAATTTTGCGTCGCTCGGTCAGTTCAGTGCGGCGAGTTTCGGTACGAATAACGTGGCAAACGGTGTCCTCACCTTATCTTGGGACGACCCGACCGCATCGGGCGAAGAACTGCCGAACGGCACGGTTCTTTTTCAAATTTGCTACGACGTAGAAGGAGACGCCGGCTCGGCGAGCACAGTCGCTTTTTCGGGTACACCGACGGCGAGCGAAGTCACCGCGAGTAACGGCAGCGTACTCGACCCGACTTTCAACAACGGTATCGTCAGCGTAGAAGGTGACATTGTCACCGACGATATTGTCTTCCGTTTTGAATGCGAAAATGCCCAACCCGGCGAGCAAATTTGCCTCCCCGTGACCGTAGAAAATTACGAAAATATTTTCAGCTTTCAGTACTCTATGCACTGGAATGCGAATGTGCTGCAATTCGATAATGTACAGGCTTTCGGCTTCCCCGAAATGACCGATAATTCCTTTTCTAATCCGAATAACAACACTCTCGCCGTGGTACATGAGTCCGGCTCGCCGGCAACCTTACCGGACGGCGCAACGGCCTTTGAAGTCTGCTTTACCGTGACCGGAAATGTGGGGCAAAACTCGCTGATGACCTTCAACGGTAACCCCGTTTCCGTCGAGGTTTTGGACGGAAATTTCAACACAATCAACGTCGTCTTCGGCACCTGCGCGGTCAACGTAGCCGACAACTGCACGGCGGTTTTAATTGCACAAAACAGCATCACGAATGTAGCCTGCAACGGCGGCAACACCGGCGCAATCGACGTCGATGTAACCGGCGGCGACAACAACTATACCTACTCTTGGGTCAATGATGCCAACGGCTCAATCATCGCAAGCACACAGGATGTCAGCGGCTTGGCGGTAGGAAATTACACGCTTAACGTCAGCTCTTGCGGCGGCGCGGGTACGGCCATGCAGACCTTCCAAATTACGGAACCCGCCAACTCGATTACTTTGACACCGACCCTCAATCCGGTGACTTGCTTCGGCGATTTCGACGGGTCGATTTCTTTGAATGCCAACGGCGGCACCGGCACTTTAGTCTATATGTGGCAAAGCGCGAATTTGCCGAACGGCGCAACGGGCAGCAATCTTTCGGGCTTGCAGGCGGGCGTTTATAACCTCACCGTCACCGACGCCAATCAATGTACGCTTACCGAAAGCTATACCGTGCAAGGTCCGCCGTCTGCTTTGAACGCAACGGCAAGCGTCACCGACGCGACCTGTAACGGCGAAGATAACGGCGCGGTGCAAATCGACGCAACGGGCGGCTACGGCAACTATACTTACGCTTGGACGGGCGGACTCAGCGGCGATAATCCGCAGGGCATCGCGGTCGGCAGCTACGATGTCACCGTTACCGATGCGGAAAACTGCGCAACGGTACTCACCGGCATTACCGTCGCGGAACCCGCTGCACTCTCCGTCACGGCAACGGTCGTCAATATCGGTGAAGACCAAACGGGCGAAATCGACGCAACGCCTGCGGGCGGCGCGGGCGCGGGCACGTACACCTACGCTTGGACGGGACCGGCTGCGTTTACGGCAGCGACCGAAGACCTCAGCGGCCTGACCGTCGGCGGCGAATACTGTCTGAATATCACGGACATCAACGGCTGCACGGTCGAGATGTGTTTTATGGTGCAGAGTCCTTTATTTATTGAAGTCAACAATATCCAACCTTCCTGCGCGAGCGAAAATAACGGTGCTATCGACCTCAATACCTTCGGCGGTCAGGGTACGATTACCTACGCTTGGACGCTGAACGATGCGCCGTTTGCGGCAACGACCGAAGATTTAACGGGTCTTGCCGGCGGCACTTACGCCGTCACCGCAACGGATGCCAACGGCGGCACGGATGAGTTGATAATTGCTTTGGAAGAAGCCGACGCACCTTTAAGTGTCGTGCCGAATGTCATTCAACTCAGCGAAGAAGGTGCTTGTGACGGAATGATAAACGTAAGTACGGTCACGGGCGGCTTCGGTAATTACACTTTCGTGTGGAATACCGTACCCCAAATGACGACGGCGGTAATTTCCGACCTCTGCGCGGGCAGCTACACGGTGACGATTACCGATGAAGAAGGCTGTACGATTACGAATACGACGAATATTCAATTCATTCCCGAGCCTTTGACCATTGACGCCGTGATGACCGACGTGTCCTGCGCGGGCGAATGCGACGGCGAAGTTACGGTCAATATGCCGACGGGAATTGCACCGTTTACCGTCACTTTGGTTGCGGCGGACGGCATGATACTCGACTCGGGTCTGACGGCAAATGCGTCGATTACTTTCGGCGATTTGTGTCCGCAAACGGTTTCCGTGAATGTGGAAGACAGCGCGGGTCAAACGGCATCGCTGACGGATTTGGTCATCGCCGAGCCGGAAGAATTGCTCATCACGGGCGCGACGATTTTCCCCGTTACCATTGCCGGCGGCAATAACGGCGCGATTAACGTCACGGTCGAGGGCGGCACGGGTGACTACGAATTTGATTGGAACAGCGGCAACGGACAAAACAATATCAACCTGCCGACGGGCAACTACATCGTCACGGTAACGGATGATAACGGCTGTACGGTCACGGCGTCTTACGCGGTGAATTTGTTTACCATTGCAAACTTTGCAACGACGGACAATAACTGCGCGGACGATGAAAACGGCGAAATCTGCGCTCAGGTCAACGGCGGCAACGGCGACTACACCTACTCCTGGAGCAACGGTCAAAGCACCGAATGTATCAGCGGTCAGGCGGCGGGCACCTATTCCGTCACGGTGACGGATAATGCCTCGGGCGTGTCGATTAACGGCAGTGCGACGATAAATACTTTGTCGAATTTGGCGGTCACGGCGGATGCTTCGACCCTCTTTACGGGCGGCGCGAATATCAGTTGTGCCGGACGCACGGACGGCGCGGCGATGGCAAATGCTACGGGCGCGAACGGCGTGGTCACTTACCTGTGGAGCAACGGTGCGGCGACCTCGACGGTTAATAACCTCGGCGCAGGGCTGTACACCGTAACGGCAACCGACGGCGCGGGCTGCGAAAGCATCGCGGAAGTCGTGCTGAACGAACCGACGCCTTTCACGGTCAACATCGAGACGGACGGCATCAGTTGCAACGGCGAACGTGACGCGACAGTCACCGCAGTCACGACGGGCGGCGCGGCAACCGACCCCGAAAATTACGATTACGAATGGACGGGTACCGGCATCATCAATGCCTTTTTACCGACGGTCAACAACCTCGGCACGGGCATCGTGAATGTACGCGTGACCGACCCGAACGGCTGTGAAACCACGGCGACCACGGAAATTTTGGAACCGGTAATATTGACCGCAGAAGCGGAAACCACGCCCGACGACGGCAGCGGCAACGGTACGGCAATCGTCTTGCCGGAGGGCGGCACCGAACCTTACAGCTACGAGTGGCGCAGCAACGGCATGGTGGGCACGACGCAGGAAATTACCGACGTCGCAGCGGGCAGTTACATCGTAATTGTCACGGATGCCAACGGTTGCAGCCTGATGTTGCAGGACATTATCGTACAGGACAACTCTTTGGGTTGCCTCGATACGCGCTTGGTCATCACACCCGACGGCGACGGACTGAACGATGAATTTGTCATCAACTGCATCGAAAACTTCGCGGATAATAACCTCGAAATCTTCAATCGCTACGGTCAACTTGTGTTCCGTCAGCAGAACTACTCTTGCGGCACCGACGATTGCCCGAACGGATGGCGCGGACTCAATCTGCGCGAAGACGAACTCGGCGGCGGCGTTTATTTCTACGTTTTGGAATACACCGAAGCCGGCACGAAGAAGCAGTTGAAAGGCTCTATCACGCTTTTGCGTGAATAGCCTTGATGTACGAATTACGATGTACGATGTACGAGAGACGCACAGCCTCGTACATCGTACATCGTAAATCGTACATATTCAATAACCGATTACTAAAAATATGAGTCTGATTTTCACTAAAGAAAAACAGATTTTCAGGAGCTAAACACTCCGTAATATCCCGTGATATGAAAAATTTAATTTTACTCTTTGTTTGTTTTTTGACTTTGCAGGGCTTGCGGGCGCAGGACTCCGCGATTTTTAACCACTATACGGTCGCGCCGATTTTAATCAATCCGGGTGCGACGGGTTTTTCCGAAAAGAATAACCTGATGCTCAATTTACGTAATCAGTGGACGGGCTTCCCCGGTGCGCCGAAGACTTACGCGCTCAACTACAACGGGCCTCTGGGGCGTACGATGGGTATCGGTGCGGCTTTGTTGTCCGAAAATATCGGTTCGATTCAGCGCACGCAGTTTCAGTTGAATTATGCATTTCGCTATCAATTTAACGAAGACGTGAAGGTCGGAATGGGTTTCAGTACCGAGTTTCAGACCATGCGCTTAGCAAACAGCGTAGGCGATAATCCTCTGGTCGAGCAGGAAGACGGCATCGTCGGTGAGTACATGGACGGCGTCAAAATTTTCGATGCCACCCTCGGTTTTTACGGAACTATTCGGGAGCGCACGCACATCGGTTTGTCTTTTCCCAACCTCATCGTAGCGCGTCTCGGCGAGATTGCCGGCTCCGAACCCGAAGGTAATTTCTTCAAATATTTCATCTTCGATTTGGGTCATAAAATGGACTTGCAAGGCTCGGGCATCACTTTAGAGCCGTCGCTGATGGTCAGAAGTACGCTGAACGCACCTTTCCGTTTGGACTTTAACGCGGTAGCGGGTTTCCTGAGTGACCAACTGTATGCGGGTTTGTCTTACCGCTCGGGTACGGGCGGCGCGTTGGGTATTTTGCTCGGCGGCAGAGTCAGCAACATCAAAGTTTTTTACAGCTTCGATTTGTCTTTTGCTAAATTTCAGGAATACAATAACGGTTCGCACGAGGTGACGGCGGCGTTCGAGTTCAGTAAGTTTAGTAAGAATGATTATGATAAGTCGAAGAAGTACCGATAAAAGGTTTTAGAGGTTGTATAGGTTTGGGGCGGTTTTTCGGGTTTGAGTGGTTTGACTTGTTGGAATTGTTTGACTTGTTAGAATCGTTTGAGTCGTGATGTTAATCGCAAAGTCTCGAATTTGTAGAGACGTGGCACTGCCACGTCTAAGGTTACACGGGCAGGTATGCGGGTTGAACTCGTGTGACTTGTTTGACCTGTAAAATAAATCGCAATTCCAAAATTTGCGGAAACACAAGAAATAATCGCCTAAACGAAAGCCCCCGGGCAACCGACAACCGACAACCGACCACGAAACAGGGGAAACCCCCACAGACAGATGTCCTTTAACAATTGGTTTTTGGGATAGCCTCTTCTCACGACGGTGACGAAGGGGCTGTCTTTTTTTGGGCGGAAGTGACGGAAAGGGGAGGGAGTCGTCTTAAAAACGCACGGAAGATTAAGAAAAGGTGTCGTCAAAATAAAAAAAATAAAAAATCTTAATTAAATCATAAATTTTCCGAAAATTCTTTTCATCTTAGCGGCACAAAATCATAGACACCGAAAACAGTTTATTTTCCCCTGTACATTCAAGAGTAAAACATTTTCACTAACACATAAACTATTTCAGTATGTTGATTTTATACATTGCAGTCGGTGCATTTTTAGTAGGAGGCGGTATTGTGATTGCCGAAAATTTATCTTCACAGAAAGGTAAAAGTACTTACCGGTAGTTATCGCCTCGGTCGGTTCGGATACCGAAAGCCGAACAATTCTTCCCAATCCCGAATTATTTTTCTCAATACCTGATACGGTTTATTTTTAATAAAGTCAGTACACAGTCTCACAGAAAAAACAAAATGCCGGTCAATTTTTTTCGGTCGGCACTTTTTTCATTTTTTACAAAACGAAAGACCGCTTTTTCGGCTTCGGTCGAAAATCGGTTAAACAAGTATTTTTTAAGAACTAATCTGCTGCGGTGGGTTAGTTCTTTTTTTTTAAATATTACCCTGAAGGTTTAAATATAAGAACAATACATGTAGGGGCGAAACGGCGTTGAACGAGACCTGATTTTCTGTAATATAGCCAAAAAATTTCTCAATTGTAAACAAAATCTTAAAATAATTTGATTTTTTAAAAAATAATTCTTACTTTTGGTGTAAACAATTTTTAATGATAAAGATTACTCGGCTAAAAGACCCGAAAAAAGAACCAAATTTATCTTGCCTTTTCCAAGTTTTCTTTTCAAAAAATTACCCGTAACAGCACACCTATTGCTGTTTTATTTCTCAAAACTCAATTACTTATCGGTCACTGCCGTAGTAATCCCAAAACCGTTATGTTATGAAAAAACATTCATTCATTCATTCATTCATTCATTCTCATTCTGATTGCATTTAATCTTTTCGGGCAAACGGATAGTTACTTGTATGTTTACCCAAAACATATTTCTGCCTATCCCGCTTCAAATGCAAATTCTAATGTGCTGACCGGAGACTCTCAAATCAATCAAATTTTCACAAACTACTCAGTTATCTCCTATCAGCAATCATTTCCGGGAGCGGATGCTTCGTCGACTATTGCTAACGCTTACGAAATCTACTTAGACGGGGATATGACAAACTTTGCCAATGCTCTGTGGTCAATGGGAAAATTTTCGGTCATACACGATGCGCCGGGATATGAACTTGCAACTTGTCCTAATCCTGTACAGGTTAATGACCCTAAGGTTGTAAGTTACTACAACGACCCATCCAATTACTTGGCTTGGCAGTTGGAGTCGGTAGATGCTCCGTGTGCCTGGTCGGTTACGACAGGTGACCCCAATATAACCGTAGCAGTAATAGATACTGAATTTAATGAAAATCATTTGGATTTAGTAGATAATTTGGTATATCACGAACCCGGTATGAATTCTTTGGGACCTCACGGTACGCCGGTAGCAGGTCAAGTTGCAGCAACTCCGAATAACGGAAAATACATTGCAGGAATCGGCTATAATACAACAATAGCCGGATATGTTGTGCGCGGATTTGATGAAAACGGTAACGATTTGAACACGGGAAGTCTTTGGAGAAACATGTGGGATGCTTTTTTAGACGGACGACCGGTAATCAATGTAAGCTGGACAGGAATCAACAACGGATCGATAACTCTAAGTGACGGCACCTTTATCAATACGCGGTTAGCTGCTGCACAGTATATTACAGAACACGGTACAGTAATAGTTGTCGCCGGTGGTAATAATCTCGGTTCATTAAATTCTCATAGTGAGTATTCAAATGTTCCGGGAGTTATAAACGTAGCGTGGTTGGATAGAGACGAGGTGTTGGGTGACCCGAATAATCGTCCTTACAGTCAGTTCAATGACCTTGTAGCTCCTGCGGGTTTTATGCACGTACTGCAAGCGGGTGGCTGGTCTGACTGGGGGAGAGGTACTTCTTTTGCAGCACCAATCGTAGCCGGAACAGCCGCACTCATGCTCGACGTCAATGATTGTATCACTCCTGCCGAAATCGAAGGGATAATCAAAAATACCACCGACCCCGTTTCCAACGGGCATATTGCACCACACGGTACCGGTAAATTAAATTCGTACAAAGCAGTTAAATTCGCTGCCGGATATACAACTTATATCAACGACACTAAAGAATGGACAGCACCTGCTCATTTGAGCGGTGATTTAATTGTCGAGTCCGGAGGACAGTTAACAATCAAAGAACAGGTCAGAGTGGCTCCGGACGCAAAAATTATTGTCAAGCCAAACGGCAGATTGATTTTAGACGGAGGAGTGCTGACAACCGATTGCAGCGGAGAAAGATGGGAAGGTGTCATAGTTGAAGGTAATACCGATGAAAGTCAAGATTACAATATCTATACGCAAAGTCGGGCGCAGGGATACTTTCGTATGAGAAACAATGCGGTTATCGAACACGCAATATACGGAGTGCGCTTGTACGACCCGTTTAACGGGAACATGGATGACCACGGCGGCATCATCATTGCGACTGACTCGGAAATCAGAAATTGTGCTTACGGTGTAGATTTTGCCCCGTACACGAATATCTCAATACCTGCGGGAAATCAAAAAAGCAATCTGAGTTCGTTTAAAAATTGTGTTTTTACCGTCGATAGTGATATGCTCGATGACGGTGAGGACTTTGTCAGTCACGTAAGTATGCGCGGTATTACCGGATTACGCTTTTTGGCATGTACTTTTCTCAATGATACTCCGCTGTCTTTTCAGGCAGGAGTAGAAGAACGCGGACAGGGAATAAAGGCATTAGATTCCGAATTTAAAGTATTACCGGTATGTAGTCAAGCTATCCCACAGGGAGAAAGTTGTGATAATTATTTTTACTCTGAATTCAGAGGCTTACAAAACGGTATTCTCTCGGGTAATAAATCCGGTATCAATACATTCCGAGTGGACAGAGCAAATTTTTTAGGTAATCACTTCGGAATAGCGGGGTATTCATCCGATAACTGCTCGATTACACGTTGTGATTTTTCCGTAGGTCTCGATGCCTCTACACAAACCAATCCTTACACCGGTGTGCTTCTGCACGGCGCGGCAGGTTTTAAATTAGAAGAAAACAGATTTTCCGGCTTCGACTTTACGGTTTCGGATGCGCAATCGGTCGGTACAGTAATCAGAAACAGCGGAAACGAAATAAATCAAGTCTATAAAAATTATTACGATGGACTTGATTTTGCTAATGTAGCGAACGGGGATAATAAAGGGGTTTTTGGGGATGATGGATTAGTTTACTTTTGTAACGAAAACGGAGAGACTACCGATAACGGATATGATTTTGCTGTACCTTCTACTGATGTAATAGATAGTGGTATAGCTAAAAATCAGGGTAACGCCGATTTACCTTCTGGAAATACCTTTAGTTCCACTCTTCCCAACCCTTTTACACATTTCTTCAACGAATTAGAAGACATTGAGTATTTTTATGAGCAAGGAGCTACCGGAGAAATGCCGACCGGATATACTGACGCAACGATAGAAATAACAAGTACATTATCGGTTAATTTTTGTTCAAGTAAACTACCGGATGACCGCGAACGAGAATTTGCTAATGAAGATGACAAAAATGCTGCTATAGCAACTATGAACGGTGGGACAAGTACTGCAAACGGTAATTACGCTTACAGTCGTCTGTTGCGCGATTTGAAGGCAGATACTACGGGTATTGCATACGAAGATGTTCGTTCTATGCTGCGTGGCGAAGGAAATTACGAAGCACTTTGTGATTTAGTGGATTGCTATTTGCAGGAAAAATCGGCTTTATTCGCTGCTAATGTTTTAGATTCCATAGAGATTCAACTTACCTTAAATACAGAAGAAGCAGACCGTTATACTGATTTTGACGCTCTGAAAAAAATGCAAATACAAGCCGAGATAAACGGAACGAGTTTTGCGGACTTCATTTCACAAAATGCAACAGAGTTAGACGCTATTGCTGCTAAAAGTTACGGAGTTGCACCTACGCAAGCACTGTATCTTTTAAATTATGCACAAATCGAACGTTTTGGTAAATTCAATCATCCGAGAATTATTTTACCGGAAACAAGAGCGGAAGAAAGATTAGAAAAAGAAGACATGAGAAGTGTGAAAAGCTCTAATATCTTTCCCAATCCTGCAAAAAACCATGTAACTTTCGAATATTTTCTGTCTGATGATGCAGAACTTTCTGTGTTCTCCTATTCCGGTAGAACAATAAATACCATTTTATTGAACAAGGAAAAAAATGCTGCTGTTCTGAATACTGAAAATCTACCTACGGGTATTTATTTTTATTTGATTACCAAAGATGGTGATACTTTAGAAAAGGGCAAATTTTCTATCATCAAATAGCCAATTTAAATTTTAATCCATTGGACTGCTCTTACGAGCAGTCCTTTTTTAATTTTCGATATTATGAAAAATGCAATTATAGCTTTCTCTCTAATGTTTTATTGTTCATTTGTTTTAAGTCAAACTTTTAATGAACGGTTACCTTTATCCTCACCTCACTCATTGTTTTCAGGTGTAGTAGTACAAGATGACAATATTTACGTATCAGGCACAAGAATAGACTCGCTACCTCCTTATTATAGTATAGATTTTTTAGCCCAATTCAATTACAACGGTGAGTTATTGAATAGACAGGATATAGGTGTAGGCGAAAATATCAGAAAAGTATCATTCCCTACTTTGATTAACGATGAAAATAACATTACATATTCAGGAGTGCGCATTGATAGTACAAGAAATGTAGTCATCGTAAATTTCGACGCTGGCGGAAATTTTTTATGGGAAAACGACTATGATAGTTATTATATAAATCCCGAAACAAATTTTGTTGTGAGCTTAGGACTTGTTCAAGATGAGAATAGAAATTATTATTCTGTAAATAATTCCCAACTTCCAAATGGATATAATAATGTGATTTTGACAAAAATGGACTCTTTAGGAAATACCATATTTGAAAAACCCTTCGGTATCTCAAATAAAATGGATGTAGCAACTCAAATCATAAATTGTAGTGACGGTAATTTATGTATGGTCATTACTCAATATAACCATGATGAGGCTCTCGATTTATATGAATATCAGTCTTGTTTGATTAAAACAGACACTTTAGGAAATACTCTCTGGACTTACAAATCTCCTCTCGAACAAGGACAGATAGGTTTTCCCGGAGGAATTGTAGAAGCCGACGACGGCGGTTTCGTCATCAATGCCCGCTACGGCTACGAGCAAAATATCGTTTATCCGCGCTACATGGAGTGGGAAAAGTATATTTATAAAATCAGCAGTACGGGAGAGTTGGAATGGGAATTAGAGGTTCCTTCCGCTTGGATGTCCAGGAGTCAGGAAGCGTGGCGGATGATTAAAACTTCGGATAATTCGGGTTATGTAATGGTAGCTACCGATTTACTTTACGACGGCGGTCAGGAAGTGACTACCCCCGTATCTAAGCGCGGGTGGTTGGGAAAGGTCGATGATGACGGTAATCTGCTGTGGGCAAGAAACTACGTCGGAGTCAACTCATTGAGAAATTATCAAGTCTTATACGATGTAAAAGAAACCGCTGACGGTGGTCTTGTCGCAGTCGGATATTCTGAAGACGATACAGCCGACACCCTTGCTTTACAAGCCTGGATTATCAAAACCGACGAGTATGGCTGCATTGTTCCCGGCTGTCAGGTTACGAACACGGAAAACCCGAACCTACCGCAGATTAAAACCTCTCTGTATCCCAATCCGGTTTCCGATATACTGAATATTTGGTACAATGACCCGCATTTCGATTATCGCAATCCGCCGCAGTTTCGCATAACCGATGTCAGCGGTAAGGTATGGTCTGAGTTTGAAACGGATACCAATGACACGACTTTAATGGTATCGGTCAGAGAATTGCCGCCGGGCAGTTATTTTTTAAGTTGTTCCGCAACCCGCAACGCAATTCCTTTTGTTGTGGTGCATTGATTGAAATATCGACCTAATGAAAAACGCCGTACTCTTTCTTTTAGAATACGGCGTTCCTTTTGCAAAAAAAAAAACTAAGCCCGCGACCCCCGACTGTTCATCAATATCATCAACCAGTACAGCACCTGTACCACCGCGCTCAGTGCCGCGACCACGTAGGTCATCGCCGCCCATTTCAGCGCGTCTTTCGCGCCGGCGTACTCGCGCTCGGGCAGGATGCGGGAGGTATTCAACCACTCCAAAGCCCGCTTACTCGCGTCGAACTCAACGGGCAGCGTCACCACCGAAAACAGCGCGGTGATACCGAATGTGGCAATGGCAATCCAGATAAAAATCGGATTATTGCCCGTCATAAAGTAGATACCGACCCCGAACAAAATCGCCTGTATTTTGGAAGAAGCCTGCACTATCGGCACTATCGCGCTGCGCATCCCCAAAAACGGATAAGACTTGGCGTGCTGTACGGCGTGTCCGCACTCGTGCGCCGCTACCGCCGCCGCCGAGACATTGCGCCCCTGATACACCGCCGGACTGAGTTTGACCTCTTTTTTCAAAGGATTGTAATGGTCGGTCAGCATCCCCTGTCCCTGCGATATAGTGACATTGGTAATGCCGTAATCCGCGAGCATTTTTGCCGCAATTTCCGCCCCCGACATCCCGTTCGGGGTCGGCATTTGACTGTATTTTTCAAATTTAGATTTCAATCTGCCGCTGACCACCCGCCCGATGAGCGCGAAAACCCCGACGATGATGAAATAACCCATGTAGCCCATTTGTTTGCTTTTTAGATGTTAGATAATAG
>JAHDCG010000002.1:73845-103676 GCA_020629965.1 Saprospiraceae bacterium
ATGATGAAATAACCCATGTAGCCCATTTGTTTGCTTTTTAGATGTTAGATAATAGTCCCGATAGCTATCGTGGATAGACTGCCTTTTGAGATTTTAGATGTTAGACTTTAGATGTTAGACTGCTACTCTTACCTGTTGCACAAAACTTTATTTATGACGTAAAATCTTTCTTTCGGACACTCAAATTACCGTGAAAGTTAACCCGCCTCTCTCCTCTCACCTCTCTCCTTCCTCACCTCACACTCCCCAACAACTCCTTTACCACCGTCCGCAATTTTTCGCCCGCTTTTGTCACCACCTCAATCACTTCTTCAATCGTTGTTTCCGTCAAATTATCCAAAGGAAAGCATTTATTGGAAACTACCGAAGCTACCGTGATGCGCAGCCCGCTGTGTTTGGCGACCAAAACCTCCGGAATGGTGGACATGCCGACCACGTCACCGCCGAGCGTATTTATCATTTTGTACTCGGAAGGCGTCTCTAAATTGGGGCCGGGCAGACCGTAATACACGCCCTCGTGTGCCCGAAAACCCTGCCGGCGGCAGATGTCGAGGGCGATGGAATTGACCTGCATATCGTAAGTGTGCAGCAGGTCGGGGAAGCGCGGCCCGAGTCGCTCGTCGTTTGCACCGCGCAGCGGATTCTCGTGGTGCGCGTTGATGTGGTCGCTGATGAAGACCAAGTCGCCGTTTTCGTAAAAAGAATTGGTGCCGCCCGCCGCATTGGAAATGATAATGCGCTCGATACCCAAAAACTTCATGACCCGCACCGGAAAAGTCACCTGCTGCATGGTGTAACCTTCGTAGTAGTGAAATCTGCCCGCCATACACACGACCTTGCGCCCGCAGAGATTCCCGAGCAGCAGTTTTCCGCTGTGACTCTCGACGGTGGCGGCAGCAAAATGCGGCAAATCGGCGTAGTTCAACTCGCAAACGACCTCGATGTCAGCGGCGAGATTACCGAGACCGGTGCCGAGGATGATGCCGACTTCCGGCGCGAAATCCGTGTGCTTTCTGATGAAGGCGACGGTTTCTTGTATTTGGTCGTATAGTTGCATATAGGTTTTCTGTATTTTTAATTGCTTAGGTATCAAAATTTTTTATATCGGAAAGGTACGAGGTACTTGCTTTTTACAAAACCGGGAAGAGTACCGAAATATACCGTGTTTTTCCTGAGAAAAGTACCCCGTACCTTAGCAAGCTCCTATTTCTTCAAAAACGCCTCCGTCATTTCGCTCAGTTCTTCCGAGTTTTCAAATGCTCTGCCGACAAATTCCGTTTCGCCGTTGCGGTAGATGTGCGTAACCGGGATATTGCCGTCCCATTCCGTATTGACTTTGTCAATCCAGTTGTTGTAGCTGCCGTCGAGCAAGACGACTACGTCGGATTTAAGTTTATTTTTATTGATAAAAGGCACTAATTTCTTCTCTAATTTATTCGGAAAATCGAGGGAAACCAAAATGACCCTTAGTTTTTCATCGGGAAATTTTTCGTGCAAATCCGCGAAATACGGCAGTTCCGCTACGCAGGGTTTGCACCAGGTTGCCCAAAAATTGATGACGTAAGTCGTGTCGTTTTTTTGCTCGAAAATGTGCTGCATCTCAGCATAACTGCCGTACAGCGGAATGTCCGACAGCGTGACGGTATCGGCGGCACCGACCGGCGCGGGTGTAGCCGACTCGGCATTTTCAACGGGCTGTTCGACGGTTTTTTCGCCGCAGGCAAAAAGCAAAAACAGCGAGGAAAAGAGGAATGCGAAGTTTTTGAATTTCATATTGTATGAGTTACAAAAGTTCCAAAGTTTGAGCGGCTCATTTGTTTTGTTTTTCGGGGCTTTTCGCTTGGGCGCGCAGTTGTTCATAAAGTTCGGTGACTGCCGTTGCCGCCGGACTTTGTGCTGACCAAGTCACTCTCATTTCCGTAGTATCACGTTGCACGGTCAGGCTGTAATTGTAATTACCGGGCGGCTTTTTCTGCATGAGCGACGGGTCGAGGGCGGCGGCTTTTTTGTAGAAATCCCTGACCGCCTTGCGTTTAATTTTTTTGATTTGGACCAATTCGCCCGCGATACCTTTTTGTTCCAAAATTTGCCCGCTGTCGAGCAGCATCCAAGTTATATACTTTCCCGTAAAGCCGCCGCCCTCGCCGAAGGTAATGCGCTCGGCGGGCAGCGCGTCTAAAGGGTAGTCTTTGGTTTTACATTGACAAAAAAACAGACAGGTAAAGACCGAAAGCAGAAAAGCGTTTTTCATGTGTGTAACTTGTTTTTTGCGTAAAACTAAAGCATTTCCGACGAAAAAAGGGAACTTTGCTTTTTAAATATGTTGAATTGTTGAGTTGTTGAATCGTTGAGCGCGTACACTGCGAAAACTGTGTTTCGATGTGAAGTCTCCGACAATTCGCTACAACTGAACTGCGAAACGGGCTTATGCTCCGCTTTATAACAATTTCGTTTATTCAACATTTCAACATTTCAACGATTCAACAAAAATCATGATAATTTACAACGTAACCGTAAAAGTAGAAAACGAAATCCACGACGAGTGGCTGCAATGGATGAAAGAAAAGCACGTACCCGATGTGCTCGCAAGCGGTTATTTTTCCGACTGTCGTATCTGTCGTGTGATTTCGATGCAAGACACGGACGGCGTGACATACGCTTTTCAATATGACTGCGAGTCAACGGCGGTACTGCATCAATACCAAGTCAAAGCCGCACCGAAACTCAAACAAGATGTGATTGATAAGTACGGCGGAAAATTTGTGGCTTTTCGGACGCTGATGGAGGTGGTGGAGTAGGGGGAAAGGATGATTTGATTGTCTTGTAACCGGAATTGCATTCCGACTTTGGTCACGCCGTTTGCATAAGTCCATAAATCCGATGGCTTAATGTCCGTTACATTCCGTAATAGGCATAAAAGTAAAATCTGACGTAAATATTCCGCTACTTTTGAATTTTGCAAGAAAAGCTCGGTTTAATTCCGACAAACTTTAATCAACTAAAAATTTTAAAATGAAGAACGTTTTTACATTTTTCTTTTCTATTCTCTTTTTCGCGGCAACCGCACAGGAAGTGCCCGATTTTACTTTTACCGATACCAACGGCGACGAGCACACGCTCTCTGAGGCGCAAGCGGAAGGCAAAGTAATTTTGCTCGATTTCTTTTTCGTCGATTGCCCGCCCTGTAACACGTGGGGACCGGAAATCGACGCCATCGCAGCCGACTACGAAGGTCAGACCGTCGAAGTATGGGCCATCAGCGACCGCGACTCAAACGCTGCTATTGAAGGCAGTATTTTCAATCCGACGCACACCAACCACTTTGTCGGCGGCACCGAAGGCGGCGGTCCGGCGGTCGTTGACTTATTTGCAGCGAATTTTAACTTTTTGGGTTTTCCGACTTACTCGGTAATTTGCAATGACAACAGTATCACTTGGGATATCTGGCCTTTGACTCCGGGTGCGGAAGAAATTCGCGGTATGCTCACCGAAGATTGCGGTGTCGCGGAACTGCAGCCGTCAAGTACCGCAACCGTAACGGGTCTGAGCGCGGCACAAGTCACGCCTAACCCCGTGACAAGCGCAGCGACTTTGAATTTCGACCTCGCAGAAACTACCGAACTGACGGTACGCATCAGCGATGCTTTCGGTCGTGCGGTGCAGTCTTTTGATACCAACGTCTATGCAGCGGGTGCGAATACTTTGCGTCTCGATGCTTCGGTAATGCCGGCGGGTATTTACGTCGTCACTCTGGCAAGCAAAACGGGTGTCAATACCTTGGAATTTGTGGTGACGGGTAAGTAATTTTCGTAAGAAGAATAACCCGAAAAAAAGCCCCGAACGCTGTACTGTACCGTGTTCGGGGCTTTTACGTTTACGAACAAATACGAAGAAAATCCCGTTCTATCGAATACATTTCTTCACGCTTCATCTTCCTGCTATGCTTAAATTCTGTCTCTTTGCTTTACTGCTGCTTTTTACTTTTAACACCAAAGCGCAAGACCGTCCCCCCGTTTTTCCCGAAGATGTAGAAGGTGCGGCACTCGACACGGACGAGGTGGAAGCGGGCGCGGGTATCGAAGGCAAGTCGAAAGCACGCGGTCTGAGTTTTTCTTTTACACAGGTACAAGGCGGCGATTACAAAGCGGAAGACGGCGAACTGACACCGCCGCTGACCGAAATCAGAAATTTGCAGGACATTGCTTTTAAAATGAAATTTCCGATACTGCTCAAAGAAAAAACGAAGATACTCGGCGGCTATCGCTACATCACGGAAGTCTATGATTACGACCGCCTCGGCGCGGATTTTACGGATGTTTTTGCTACGATAAACAACAAAAGATTTAAGGAGACGGGTTTGGAATTGATTGGTAATCAAGAGCTTCCGGACAAATCTTCTTTTACCTTGCGTCTGATATTTACGGCAAAAGGCGATTACGCCGGTCTCGTCAATTTCGCGGACAGATACCACGTTTATGCGGCGCAGGCCGTATGGACGAAGCAAAAAAACGCAACCTTCGAGTGGGGTGTCGGTGCGGCATTTACGAGCAGTTTTCGCCGAACAATCGGTCTGCCTTTTGTGATTTTGAATAAAAATTTCAGTCGTAAATGGGGCTTTGAAAGTGCGCTGCCCGCCTTTGCTTCTCTGCGTTACAATCACAGTGACAATACCATTTTTCTCTTCGGTCCGAAGTACAACAGCAACAGTTATTCCTTTGACGTCGAGCGCAACGATGAAAGTATAATTTACAATTTTAACCACTCCGAAATCCGCTTGGCGCTGTCTTTACAGCAAAAATTGACTTGGTGGATTTGGCTGGACGCCGAGGTCGGTTATCAGGAAAATTTCAGTACCGATTTCGAGTCACCGGGTAATCCTTTTTTAGATTTCGAGGCGGAGCCGCGCAGCACGCCTTACTTTAGCATCGGTATATTTTTGACACCGCCGGAAGAGACCCGGAATTAGAAAAAAAAAGACTCAGCGAAAGATTAAATGTCATTCGCTGAGTCTTTTTTTTACAAGTAAAATCCTATTCTTCTTTATACAAATGCACATCGCGCTGCGGAAACGGAATGCTGATACCCTCGCGGTCGAATGCTTTTTTCACCTCTTCGTTCATGTACCAGTACACAGTCCAATAATCGGCACTTTTTACCCACGGGCGCACGGAAAAATCTACGGAGCTGTCGCCTAAATTTGTCACCCAAATATCGATGCCTTTTTCTTTCATAACCAGCGGATGTGACTCGACAACCTCCCGCAATATGCGTTTCGCCTTGTCGATGTCGTCGCCGTAACCGATGCCGAAAGTCATAAAAACCCGCACTTCCTCTTCGCCCGAAATATTGGTAATCACCCCGCTCGTCACTACGCCGTTGGGTATAATGTACCTTTTGTTGTCTGCCGTTGCGAGAATGGTATTGAAGATTTGAATCTCCTTGACGGATCCCGTTTTGCCGGCAATTTCCACCACGTCACCTACCCGATACGGGCGAAAAGTAAGAATTAAAACCCCGCTCGCAAAGTGACCCAAACTGCCCTGCAACGCCAAGCCGACCGCAAACGCCAGAGCCGTAAACACCGCCACAAAAGAAGTCGTCTCGATGCCGAACATACTCGCCACGCAGAGCAGTACCAATATTTTCAGGCAGACATTTATCAGGCTCGCCAAAAAAGGAATGATGGTCACATCCATGTCGCTTTTCGTCATCGCCTTTTTTGCCTGTCGCGTCAGCATTCCGGCGAGCCAAAAACCGAAGAAAAGCACCAATATCGCCCCGATGACTTTGGGAGTGTATTCGGTGACGAGTGCGCTGAATTTTTCCGGATTAAATAAATTGTCAAACATTCGGGAAAAGTTGAGAATCGAAAATTGAATACCGACGGCGTCGCAACGCTCGTCGGCCCAAATTTTTCGACGTTAAAAAAATATCGTTCAAGATTAGATTTAAGGACTTCGGCAATAAATAGTTTCTGTCAAATGCGTAGAATATTTGTTTCCGAAGCCCTAAACGGCAAAAGTAAGAAAAGGTGTCGGCTTCGGTCGGTCAAAAGGCGACGAACACAAACGACCGCTGCAAAAGTGAATTTGCAGCGGTCGTTTTCGTGTGATGAGAAGCCGTTTGACCTCGGTTACAATTCTTTGATTTTAATACCTCTGAACCAAACGCGGTCGCCGTGGTCCTGCAAAGAAATGTGTCCTTTTTCTCCCTTCCCAAAGCCCGGCATATCTTTAAATTTGCTCGCCGCTATCATTTTCGCCCACTCGGGAGATTTCATATCGTATTCGACAACTTTGCGACCGTTGAGCCAATGTTCGACTTTGCCGTTCTTCTTTACCAAGCGAACTTTGTTCCAATTTCCGGCAGGTTTGACGGTTTGGTAACTCGTCTCGATCATGTCGTAGAGGTCGCCGGCGCGGTGCGTTTTGATTTTCGCGTCGGGGTGACAGGTGTTGTCGAGAATTTGCATTTCGGGTCCCGTTTGCCACACGTAGTCGTAGTCCTCGCTTTCGGTGACATTGTAAATGATGCCGCTGTTGCCGCAGGGCGCGATTTTCCATTGCAGTTTCAGCTCAAAATTTTCGTAAGCCTTATCGGTCATAATGTCGCCGCCGTCCGCCACTTGCCAGCCGCCGTCGTCGCGTTTTTTGGCATCGAGCATCAGGGCGCCGTCTTTGACTACCCACGATTTGCCGATGGTTTGCTTGCGAAAGTTGCGCCAGCCGTCCGTCGTTTCGCCGTTGAAAAGCAACTGCCAACCGTCTTTCTTTTCCGCTTCGGTGAGTGCGTTAACGTCGCTCGGCGGCGGTGCGGTTGTGGTGAAACCCGGTGCATTTTCGGGAATATTATTCAGCGTGTACCAAGCCTCGGTCGTCCAAATTTCGCGGTCGTCCGCGCTGACCCAATCGCCGGGCAGTTTGATATAAACCACGTGTTCCGGTTTCATGCCTTCCAGTTCCAAAAAGATTTTCTTGCGGTCGTCGCTGATGTTGACGGACTTAATCGGCAGATTTTCCAAATCCATTTTCGGGCCGCCGTAGTCTGCCGTCGGTTTGTACCACCACTGCTGCACAAGATAATCTTCCGCTTCCCAACCTGTATTTGCGGGCAGTGCCTGCGTCATTTCGATTTCCATGCCGTTTGATTTGGCGCGCACGGCGAGCATTTCGAAGGCGGGTTTTTCGTTGTATTTAATGCGCTGCAAGCCGTACCACAGCTTGCCGTTGTGTACCCAGTTGCCCGTCGAGCCGATGCCGCCGACATAGACCGCACCGTCGGGTCCCCATACGTGGCGGTTGATGCCGGCCTCCATGCCCTGCATCCAGCGGAAAACCGCGCCCTGATAGTCCCCGTCGATTTTTTCGACGAAGACGCGTTTCAGACCGCCGTGTGTGACCTCGCCGTGCGTCATTTGACCTTGATAAATCCCTTCGGGAATGAGCGACGGATTGGAAGGCGAATTTCCGATTTCGTCCTGCGGCAGCCACACGACCGGCGGCTTTCCGTCCATACCCGCCGTGCCGACGGGGTCCACGCTGTGCGAGCCGAAAAAGTCGCCTTTTTCGACGTGCATAATTTTACAGGAAGGCAACCAGTCGCCCTGATTATCGGCAACAAAAATCTCGTTGTCCACACCCAAGCCGATGCCGTTCGGGGTGCGCAGACCGTGCGCGATAAACTCAGTTTCGCCGGTCTCCGCGTGTACTTTGACGACCTTGCCTCGGTCGGGAATTTGCGGCTGCGTACTCGCCCCGCCGGGGTTGATAGCCGTCGCCAAAGTCGCGTAAAAGTGATTATCTTTATGCACCAGACCGAAAGCAAATTCGTGAAAATTCGCGGAGGTGCGCCACTTATTCGACAGCGTGTAATATTCGTCGATAATTTCGTCGCCGTCCAAATCTTTGAGGCGCGTCAGTTCTTGTTTTTGTAAAACGTAAATCACGTCATCGACTACTTTCAGCCCCAGAGGCTCGGCGAGACCGGAGGCGATTTTCTTGACTTCGATTTTATCCGGGTCGCCGCTTTGTACGCCGTCCAAGACAAAAACGCCGCCCTCGGCATCCCAGGTCGAGACGACCAATCTGCCGTCGGAAAGAAAATCCATACCGCCCACTTTCGGCGTAAAAGTCTCGGGGCGCGCCTGCATAATGTCGTAGCTCGGGTGCATAGCAACCAACGAAGCCCCGTCGCCCGGAACGGTCGTTTCATTCGCCATCGGCGAAGCCCCGCCGCTCTCGGGTGTATCGTTTTTGTCGTGTACGAGAACGGTCGAAGGCACCACCTCAAACGCGCCGCCGTCAAAGGAAGTCCACTCCAAGCGCACACCGCGACCGCCGCCGCCCTGAAAAAACTCCAAGCGAAAAGGGTGATAGCCTTTCGATAAGGCCGTCTCGCCGTCTATCGCATCCATGCCGTGCAGTCCGTCGTGATTGATGATTTCGTTGCCGTCGATGATCAGACGCGAGCCGTCGTCGCTCGACAGGCGGAAAGTATATTTGTTGTCTTTCGGGATATTCAAATATCCCTCGGCGGCAAGGGCAAAATTATCCTGCAAACCGCCGAAATCATCGCCCTCCGCATTGATAGTCGGCACCACACCGGAGTAAACCGCCTCGCCGTCCCAATTCACATCCGCGAGTTTTTTGTATTCCTTATCTTCGCCCGCTAAAAAGATGTTGATGACCGCGCCGGGGAAAATATTGCCGTCTTCCACATCGCCCGCCGCCGGACTCAAATCCAAATCTTTCGGTGTTTCCTGCGCCTCCATAGCGACTAATTTTGCCTCTTCTTCCGCATCCAAATCCATGATGTAGTCAATCATGGTTTGAATGGTGCTTTCGGGCAAATCATCGTGTGCACTCATCACCGACTCGCCCCACACACCGGAGCCGCCGTTTTTCACTTTACCGACCAACATCGCCATATTCGACGCGGTTTTGCGGTAGCGTTTCGCCACATCGACGTAAGCCGGACCGATGGTTTTGACGTAGGTATTGTGGCAACTTTTGCAGTCGCTGCGCGCGATGAGCCGGTAGCCCAAAGGACGTTCGTCTTCCTCTTCGCTGCCGGCAACTTTGTTCGGATTTTCGTACAAAGGTTTTTTAACAAAAAAGGTCGTGAAAGTCGTAGCGGCATTGGAGTTTAAAGCCAATTCACCCTCCAACTCTAAGGCAGACATATTGCCGCGATTGAATCTTTCTTCGTTTTTAACCGTCCAGTTGCCGTCGGTTTGCACACTGTTCGGCAGGGCAATCGAACCTACGTTAGTCTTGAAAACGACCTGCATTCCGGCGGGTACATGTTCGGTTTTGAAAGTCCGTTCGAAACCCTTACCCGTTCCTTCTTTTTCGACGTACTCGGGACGTTCGGAGACGGCAATGACTTTCATATCGTCCAAAAGCAAATGATAATTGAGCCACACCTGTCCGTTTTCGAGGCGATGCCCGCGATATTGGAAAGTCGTCGGCATATCCTCACCGTTTTTGCGAATGACAAAAGGCGTTTCCTGATTTTTATTTTCAAACCAGGCATTGCCCAGAGAAGAAGGCTGCGGGCCGTGTACAGTCGTGTAAACCGCGCCGTCGAAGTTGACCGAGCCTTTCCAGATTTTATACAAAGCACCCGTTTGTGCGCTGTAAGACGCCCACATATCATCGTGCAGCGCGACGGTCAGCATGCGCGGCTGTGCGTCCATAACCGAGCGAAAAACCCACGGACTGTGCGGGCGGTCGTAATCTTTGGCGGCTTCATCGGTACCGCAGCCGGCTAAGAAAAGCGAAGCGAAGAGGAGGAAGAGGTGATTTCTCATTGTTGTTTAGTTGAGATTTTAGACTTTAGATTTTAGACGTTATACTGTCCGGAGCCTTTTAGTAGCATCGACTTTAGTCGATTGGCTATATAGTTTCTTATCAGGCTAATCCCGATCGACATTTGTGCTACACGGCGAACAGGGTCAGTTAGTTCTTTTTACACAGTCTTCGGCGCGGAGAAAGTTCCCCCGATTCGGGGGTTAGAGGGCTGAAGACGAGGGGTTTGTACGGGATTGCTTACTGCTCGCCCTCGACCACGTAAGTCAGACCGCCCGCTAAATGCCGGATAAAAAGCGGCTCGGCGAAGGCTTCTTTAGTGTGACCGCCGCCGGTGTAAAAGGCGCGCCCTTTGCCCTGATTATGATACCAGGCGATGGGGTGAAAGTCACCGTTATTGCCGCCTTCGTAGGTCGATTCGTCGAGGGTTAAAAGCACTTTGAGGTTGGGTTGAATGGATTTGTAGTTGTACCACTCGTCGTCGCGTTGCCACTCGTCGGGCAGGTGTTTGGTAGAGGCGTGCGTTTTGTCGGTGCAGCGCACGACGGCGTTGCGGATGTTGGGGTCGTTGGGGTGGTCTTTGAAATAAGCACCGACCAGTTCGTTGTAAAATTTCCAGTCGTACTCGGTGTCGGCGGCGGCGTGAATACCCATGAAATTGCCGCCCTCGGTAATATATTTTTCAAAAGCTGCTTCTTCGGCTGCGCCCAAAACATCGCCCGTGGTGCTGAGGAAAACGACGGCTGCGAATTTACTTAAATTTTCGGAATTGAAAACCGTCGAGTCCTCGGTAACGGTAGTTTTCCAGCCCTTTTTGTCAGCAATATTGCGCAGGGTTTCCTGCCCGGTTTCGATGGACTCGTGGCGGTAACCGTTGGTTTTACTGAAAATGAGAATTTCGGTGGCGGCGGCGGTTTCCGTGCTTTCCGGCGTAGCTTCGGGGGTATCGGCGGCGGTTTGCGTTTCGCCGCAGGCTATGCAGGTCAGCGTAAAAATAACGCAGAGCAAAGCAAAAATATTATAGTTTTTCATGTAAGGAAGTTAGTTGATTTTTGAAAGAAAACACAAGGTAAGATTTCCCGGCAAAAAAAGGAAATTTAAGGGAAATTGTGACAAAAGGTGCGCTTAGGTACGGGGCACTTCTTTTGCAAACAGCGCGGAATATTCAGGCATTCTTCCGTATTTGTAGAATAAAAGTACCTCGTACCTTTTCCGAGGCAGCTCCTTTCCGTTGCGAATAATTCACCGAATAGCTTTACACAATGAAACAAAGGGCGGGAAAAATCAGTTAGATAAAGGTTAAACCGAAAACCGATACAGCACGCTGTAAAAGAAGTTTTTTCTGTATTGAACCGTTACAAACCCTTGAGGAGTCATTCGGCTTTTTGGTCTGTGCACTCAACAATTCAACGATTCAACAATTCAACAAAAATCAACCCTTTCCCGATGTCCGCATATTTAGACAACATAGACGTACGCAATTTAGGTAATCTCGAACTGCTCGCCAAGCAAGTGGTCGAGGGGTTTATTATCGGTTTGCACAAGAGCCCTTTTCACGGTTTCAGCGTCGAATTTGCGGAGCACCGCATTTACAATCCCGGCGAGCCGACCAAAAATATCGACTGGAAAGTTTTTGCCCGTACCGATAAAATGTTTACCAAACGCTACGAAGAGGAGACGAATCTGCGCTGCCAAATCGTAGTCGATGCGTCGAGCAGTATGTACTTTCCGGAGGTCTCGAAGCAGACGGATACCTACCTCAACAAGCTGCGTTTTTCGTCGTTGGCGGCAGCGGCTTTGATGAATTTACTGCGCAAACAACGCGATGCCTACGGGCTTTCGGTTTTTGCGGAAGACGTGTCGGTCCACACCCGCGCCCGCAGCAGTACCAAGCATTATCAACTTTTACTCGGACACTTAGATCGCCTCATTAACAACCCCGAGCGCAACCGCCGAACCGCCGCCGCCGATGCGCTGCACCAAATCGCGGACAGCATTCACAAACGCTCGATGGTGATGATTTTCAGCGATATGATGGAGCAATCGGAAGAGTCGGACAAACTTTTTGCCGCGCTGCAACACCTGAAGCACGCCAAGCACGAGGTCGTCCTTTTTCACGTCGTCGATAAAGCGAAAGAATTGGAATTTGAGTTCGACAACCGCCCGCACGTCTTCGTGGACATGGAAACGGGCGAAGAAGTGCGCCTGCAACCCAATCAGGTCAAGGAAAATTACGTGGCGCAAATGGCAAAATTCAAGGAAGAATTGAAAATGAAGTGTCTGCAGTACCGCATCGACTTTGTGGAGGCGGACATCAATGCGGGCTTCAAACCGATTTTGCAGCAATATTTGGTGAAGCGGACAAAAATGCGGGGTTAGTTCGTCGGTTGCTTGGCATTTTCCTCCACGAATAAAGCCCAATCGCTCACTTTTTCCGCGCCGCGTCGCGCAAATTCCCGCGAGACCGCCGTCGGAATTCCGAATTGATTTTCCAACTCCCGATAAAATTTTTCGCCTTCTTTGGGTTGCTCTTTTTGAAATAAAGACTGCATACTTTTGTACGTGCTGCCCGCTGTTTTGAGGACGCTGAACCAAGTTTGCGCACTCTCGATTTTATCATCGAAACCGTACTGCGCGCGAATGGTTTTATAATACGCCTTTTCGTCTTCCGTCAAGCCGATGCGCTGCATTCCGCCCTCGGTGCGGGTCGGGCTGATGCCCTTGGTATTGGCAAAAAGGGTGGCTAACTCGCGTACCGTCTCCTCGGTGTCGCGGTCGAGAATTAAATCTTCACTACGCTTTTCGGGACGTTTCAATTTATCGTGTGAACTGCCGTCGGTGATGGTAATTTCCGAGCGTTCGGTATCGACCAAAAAGCAGCCGTATTGCTTCGTGATAAAATAAATCATCACCAAAGCAACGCCGACGAGTAAAATAACTTCATAGCGGCGAATAATGCGTTTTTTTCCGGATGGTCGGCTCATAAGTTTTTCTGAATTTTGTGTGCTGAGTTACGGGGTACTTTTCTCGAAAAAGGAGTGAGATATTTCGGTGTTCTTCCGGATTTTCCAAAAACAAGTACCTCGTACCTTTTACCGAAATAAAACCCTCAAACTCCCTATCTTTGTTCGATAATTTTTCCTGAAAATCACGTCTTATGATACACGTCGAAAACTTAACCAAACATTTTTACGGCATCGGCGAAGTCGCCGCAATGTTCGGGGTCAAGCCTTCGCTCATTCGCTACTACGAGTCCGAATTTTCTTTTTTTCAACCCGAAAAGCGACACGGTGAGCGCAAATTTACGGCAAAAGACATCGAAGATTTTGCATTGCTGCATCATTTGGTCAAAGAAAGGGGATTTACTTTGGAAGGAGCGGCTAAAGAATTTAAAACGCAGCAGGAAAAGCATCGTAAAAAGGCGCGGGTTTTGCGAAAATTAACTCGATTGCGTGATAAATTAGTAAGAATGCGGGATGATTTGGAATAAATTTTCGCGTTTAGCTTCCGTGAATAGCGGCAGCGAATTATCTTTGCGCTCCAATCGGAAAAAGCGCAGGGTTTTTAAAGTAAAACCGACCGCTTTTTTTCATCCCTTGCCCGGATGGCGGAATTGGTAGACGCGCCGGTCTCAGAAGCCGGTGTCCGTTAAGGACGTGCCGGTTCGACTCCGGCTTCGGGCACAAATTAGTTGGTAGTTTTTGGTTAGTGGTTGATAGTTGCCTGTTTGACTTGTTCCCTTCCCTTCTTTCTGTCTTTGCCGGTTGTCGGGCTGTTTTTACTAATCTTCTTATCTTCTTCTTTTTCGTCATCAATCTTTTCTTATTTCGTTTTCTTTAATTTTTTTTGGAAGAGATGTCAACCGGGATTGTCTTTTCCCGGATTTTCGTATTGTGAACCGGTCCTTCATAATGCTGCGCGGTTTTCGTACTTCCTCGCAAAACCGACAACTTCTCATAAGGTTACCGACAGTCTTTCCTTGTTAAATTTGTAACAACCGGTTTGCTTGCCGATTGGCTGAACAATTGGGGCAAAAATTACTCTTAGTTTTTCTACTCTGTCACAAACCGGGTATTTTTTTCTAAAAAAATGCAAAATAATTGTTTTTTCTATAAGAATTATCTACTTTTGTCTCAGCGATAAGCCTACCGACTATTCACAAACGAAAAATAAATTTTTGTCTTTTTACTGTTTTCTTGTCGAGTATTTTTTATAAAATTATTTAAGTAATTTTTATTATCAAAAAAATTCGTAAGATAATTGTTTCTGTTCTCTTTTTGCCTGTGGTTTTTTCCTTTCAACAAGGCATAATATTTCACCTTCTGCTGTTTTTTGAAGCACTATCATTCGACCGTAGGCCGATTTTTTATCGAAAGATAGGAACTGTCGGCACAACCTGACGATACCGGTCACTACCGGTATCGATAAATCCCGTACCTGTACCCGTCTCCGCATCTTACGAGTGACTGCCTCGCGGCAGTGACCGAACGGACATTTCTGTCTTGCATCGACCTGTTTGCCTGCGTGCAGTCGGTCGGCGAGGCGTTTATGTGCCGCTGTAAAAAATGACCTTGATGACTGTGCTTTATAACAATAAAAATACAGAATATTTTTATTTACTCAATACTCAAGTTACCGAAAGATACGACTTGACGGTCGCAATCGGCGGTAACACGCTTTTAATTACCGTCCGTCATTGAAGAGAAGGTTTGTTCTATCAGACCGGCAACTTAATTCGATACGGTTTAAAACAATTTTGCTATGATGATTTATTTCAAAAAAATCTTGTTATGCACCACGGTTTTATGTGCTGTGCAAATCACCGCTGCGGCACAGTCCGGCGCGAAAACGGTACATACCGTTACGCAAAGCAGCGGAAACATCCTACAATCGGCCGCGCCCGCATCGCCCGCTGCCCTTGAGTTTTCGGGCCTCGGGCAAGGGGCGGCTTACTGCAAAGCCCTCTACGAAGAAGCGTTTCAAATCTCGATGTCGCCGGAGGCATTTCGCGAAAAATGCAAATCTACCGCTGCCAATAAACAAGACTGGTTGACCGTCAAAAACTTATTTGCGGACAATCCGGACGTCGATTTATCGGATGTCCAAGGTTTGTTAAATGCTTTTGACGAGAAGATGTAACTGCTTTTGCGACAGAATTTTGTGAGAAAAACTGCCGCGTTTTAGGAAGTCCAAACAAATTTAAACACACTTGTTCGGGGTAAATACCCTTCGATTTCGGCTTGAAATAAAATCGAACGGAACGGATGAACCTCGTACAAAAAACATTTTTTAGACATGAAAAAAATTATACTGTTAACAATGTTACTGCTGTCCGTCTTTGCGGTACGGCAGGGTTACGCCCAAACCTGCGGCTGTACCAACTGCCCCTTAAACTTGCCCGATAACGGCTCGCAAGACTTTTTTGTCAATGTGTCGGGCGCGGATAATAACGATTTGGCAACCAATAATTCCGTTACCGGAATTAACGTCACCTTCAACCACGAGTATTTAGGTGACTTACAAATCACCGCCACCTCGCCTGCCGGGCAAACCATAACCCTCATCGGTCCCATCGGGTTTTTTGGAGCTACGGATTTGACGAGCTGGGATGTTTCTTTCGTAGCCTCTACCGCGACCGCCATGCCGGATGCAGGATTTTCCGCAACTTGGAGTAATAACCAAGCGTGGGGATTGGCCGGAAGTTACACCGGCTCTTATTTTCCTTTCATGGGCAATCTCGAAGACTTCAATACCGGTCCCGTTGACGGAACGTGGATTTTTAATGTCACTGACGACCAAGGCGCGGATGTCGGAAATTTTATCGACTTCGAACTCATATTCGCCTCGCCCGTCAGCTCTTCCACGGGTACCGGCTCTATCGGTTGCTCTTCTAATCCGCCGTGCAGTCTGACAAGCATCGACGTTACGATAGGAGCCTGCACCGACCCCGGTACAATCGACCCGACCGATGATACGTTCGTCGTTACTGCGGATATTGTCGTTACCGATGCCACTTCTAACGACGTTACTTTCGACGGTGCGCTCATGACCGATAACGGCGGTGGAAATTACACCATCGTTTTACCCGCCGACGGCGCGAATAATCCTGCTATCTTTCAAATCGGCGACGGCTCGGGCACCTGTACCGTAGATTTTGCGGATTTCGCCTCGCCTGCCGCCTGTTCGCCCGCCGGCTGTGATGCCGACCCCGGTACTTTTACCGATAATCTCGGCGCAAGTAATTTGGTCTGTAACCTCGGAGACTTGACGGGTGTGCAGGAAGTTATTCTGAACACCGCCGGCGATTACGAAACCGCACCCGCCGACCCCTGCGGCATCCTCACGCCGGGTTCTGCGCCCGGAGTCATTTACCTGCTGTACTCCGCACCGCCGACACAAGCCGACTGGACGACCGACCCGAATTTCATCACCACTCTCGGCACACAACCCGCCGGAGGCTCGGCAGGCATCATTCAAAATATCGAATACGGAAACGGGCCGATTAGTTTCGGACCTACGGGTGGTGACCCCGCTACCAATTACAATACGACCTTTTACATCGGTGTCGGTTATCTGTTTGAAGAAAACGACCCGAACAACCTAATCAATGCCATAGATTATGACTGCGGCGTACCCGAAGCTCTCTGTGGTCCCGTAGCTTCTCTGACGGCCGTTACGCCGTTTGCCGTCACCGAACCCATTGTTATTTCTAATGTCACGACGGTTTGTAATGCCGACCTGACCGCCACCGTGACCTTCGACGTGCAAGGGGGTGTGCCCGCTTATGAAGCCGCGACCGGCATGAACCCGACCGGCGATAATCAATTTACTCTGACCAACAACGGCACCGGTACACTTTCGACCACTACGACCGGCAACGCTACTACCGTGACTATCAACAACGTCAGCGCGGCTTACGATATCGACATTACGGATGCCAACGGCTGCTCCCAAAATCTCGCGGGTCTGTGGCTGATGCCGACTATCGACTTGAATGCGGATGCGACCAAAGTGTGCGAATTCGGAGACGACTGCTCGACGGCAAATACCGTTGATATTACCGGTACACTCACGCCGCAACTCGGTACGTTCAGCTTCGATTGGACTACGGATGCTTTCCCCGATGAGTCCTCATGGGCTATCACTAACAGTGCCGGCAATACGGTAGCTTCCGGCAGCGGCTACCCCGGCGGCGCGCCCATTAATATCACGGATGCCACATCCGGCATCGACCCCGAAGAAACTTATTTCGTTACCTTTTTTGACAGTTTCGGCGACGGTTGGTCTTGCGCCGACGCAGGGAATCTGACAATTATCGACGACGGCAGCGGAGCAACGGTTTACACCTATCCGGCCGGTGCCTGGTCGAGCAGCGGCGGTTGCGGTATTACCGATAATGCAACCTTTCCCAACGGCAACGGCAGTACATTCGGACCTTTTCCGCTCGGCTCGCCGACCGCTTACGTCGATCCCGTCGGCACAATTACCGGTACCGGAGTCACCGATAACGGAGATAACACCGCGACTTTCAATGCCGACGTTGCCGGTCCCGGAGTACATACCGTCAGTTACGACTACACTTCTCCTGCCGGTTGTACCTTAAATGAAACCGTCGATATTACCGTCTGTGCCAATCCTGCTACACCTGTGGCCGCAGCCGGTAATCCGTCTGACGTATGCCCCGGCGACCCGACCGCTCTGTCGGTTACGGACAATTCCGTAGCCGCCCCCGATACCGACCCGACTACCGCCGACATCGAAACCTACGAATGGTACGGCGACAACGCGGGTGCGCCCGACCTTGCCGGCGGTATCTTAGCGACCGGCGCGACCTACGACCCCGGCAATCCTTTCGATTACAACAACAACAATCCCGAGTCGGTTATCCTGTACGTGCGTGCAGTCACTTTTGCCGACAACGGCGCGGTGTGTTACGGTTGTTTTACGACGGTGACTTTAACCAAAGGTCTGACTTGCTGTGACGTAGCGATAAATACAGTCGATGCCGTAGCCGAAACCTGCGACGGAGAAAACGACGGCGTGATTACCGTCAATGCGACGAGTTCCAATCCGCCGATTATGTATTCTATCGACGGCGGTACGACTTTTCAAGCGGGCAACAGCTTTACGGGATTGATGCCCGGCAGCTACGATATTGTCATTCAAGACACGGGCGGTGCGGCTTGTGAAGCCGTGGCAACCGCCGTCATTGCCGACGGAATTTTGGTCGATGCGCCGAACTCCGGCGGTGATGTCAGTATCGCCTGCGGTGCTGCTGCTCCCGACATTTCAGCGAGTCCGGTCGTCGATTGTGTCTGCGCTTTTGACGATGCGACCATGCAGATTTCCGTTTCTTACACGGGAAATCATACTTTCATCAGCGATTTGGCTTTTTACCTGCAAGCCCCCGACGGTACTGTTCAAACTCTGGTTTCGGGCGTTTGCTGTCCTAACGGCGGCGACGACTATGCGGGCGTAACTTTTACCAACGACCCCGCCGCCGGCAATCTCGATTACAGCACCGCCGCTGCTCCTTTGAGCGGTTCTTACAATTCTTCCGACGGGGTGCTCATCGACTTTTCCGTTTTTAACGGGCAAAATATTTATGCTGCCGGCTGGAATGTGATTGTCGGTGATTGTGTCGGCGGCGACAGCGGGGATTTAGACCGTGCTGTATTGACCTTTACCGACATCAGCGGTACGACTTGTTTGGGGGCGGGCGGTTCCGTCAGTTCCGATTCGGGTTTAGCCGATTTGAATTTTCCTTTGAACGACGGAGAATGCGCGCCGGGTGCAGACAATCCCGCTCTTTTTGCAGTCGCTCCGATCAGCGAAATCGAGTGGTACGATGCCCCGGTCGGCGGGAATCTCGTCAGCGATATGTCGTCTTTCAACGTAGCGGGAACGACGGCGGAAGAAGGTGCTTTTGACAACAACACCGAAGGAGATTACACCTATTATGCGCAGGCAAACTGCAACGGCTGTTCGAGTACAAGCCGCACGCCGGTCGTCGTCACCGTAGAAACCTGCTGCGACGTAGCGATTACCTCCGCCGTGCCCGTTGCGGAAGATTGTCCGGGTGCGAATGACGGTACTGTCACCGTCACAGCAACGAGTTCTAATCCGCCGATTATGTATTCGATTGACAACGGCGCGACTTTCCAAGCGACCGGCGACTTTACCGGTTTGGCTCCCGGTACTTACGATGTAGTGGTGCAGGATGCCGGCGGTGCGACCTGTCAGGCGGCGACGACGGCTACCGTGAATGCAGGTGTCGATAACACGCCGCCGACCACTCTTTGTCAGAACATTACGATACAATTAGACGCAGCGGGTAACGCAACAATTACCGCCGCGCAAATCGACAACGGCTCGAACGACGCCTGCGGTATTCAATCGCTCGCGGTTGACCCGAGTGCTTTTACCTGTGCGAATGTAGGCGCGAATACCGTGACTTTGACCGTAACGGACGTAAACGGCAACGTTTCAACCTGCGACGCGACCGTAACCGTAGAAGACATCACGCCGCCGACGGCTCTTTGTCAAGACATCACGATACAATTAGATGCTGCGGGCAACGCAACAATTACCGCCGCGCAAATTGACAACGGCTCGAACGATGCTTGCGGTATTCAATCGCTCGCGGTTGACCCGAGTGCTTTTACCTGCGCGAATGTGGGGGCGAATACCGTGACCTTGACCGTGACGGACAACAACGGCTTGACCTCGACCTGTGACGCGACCGTGACCGTGGAAGACACAACGCCGCCGATGCCCGAATGTCAGGATATTGTCATTCAATTAGACGCAGCGGGTAATGCGACAATTACCGCCGCGCAAATTGACAACGGCTCGAACGACGCTTGCGGTATTCAATCGCTCGCGGTTGACCCGAGTGCCTTTACCTGTGCGAATGTGGGGGCGAATACCGTGACTTTGACCGTGACGGATAATAACGGCAACATCGCTGCTTGCGACGCGACCGTGACCGCGGAAGATACGACGCCGCCGACGGCACTTTGCCAAGACCTCACGATACAACTGGACGCAACGGGTAATGCGAACATCACGGCGGCTGACATTGACAACGGCTCGAACGACGCTTGCGGCATTCAATCGCTCGCGGTTGACCCGAGTGCTTTTGTTTGTGCAAACGTGGGTGCAAATACCGTGACTTTGACCGTGACGGATAATAACGGCAACGTGACGACCTGCGAGGCGACCGTAACCGTAGAAGACACGACTCCGCCGACGGCAATTTGTCAAGACATCACAATACAACTGGACGCAGCGGGCAACGCCGGCATCACGGCGGCTGACATTGACAACGGCTCGAACGATGCCTGCGGTCTGCAATCGCTCGCCGTTGACCCGAGTGCTTTTACCTGTGCGAATGTGGGGGCGAATACCGTGACCTTGACCGTAACCGACAACAACGACAACGTGTCAACCTGCGACGCAACCGTGACGGTAGAAGATGTCACGCCGCCGAATGCGGAATGTCAACCTTTCACGGTGATATTGGACGACGCCGGCTCTGCGGAAATTATTGCGCAGCAAGTCGATAACGGCTCGAACGACGCTTGCGGCATCGCTTCGATTGTCGCCGATTTGACCGATTTCACCTGCGACGATACCGGTGCACCTAATCCCGTGACGCTCATCGTTACCGACAATAACGGTTTGACTGCGGAATGTATCGGCATGGTATCCGTCATCGACAATACGCCGCCCGACGCACAGTGTCAAGATCTGACCGTACAACTCGACCCGGTGACCGGCGAAGTGTCGATTACCCCCGAGGAAGTCGATAACATGAGCTTCGATATTTGCGGTATTCAGTCCTTAGCTTTGGACAATGAAGACTTTACCTGCGCGGATACGGGCGAGAATACGGTGACGCTGACCGTGACGGACAACAACAATCAAGTTTCGACCTGTACCGCCGTCATCACTGTAGAAGACGTAACGCCGCCCGATGCGCAGTGTCAGGATTTGGTATTGCAACTCGACCCCGTAACGGGTACGGTCGGTATCACACCGGCTGACATTGATAACGGTTCGAGCGATATTTGCGGTATTCAGTCTTTGACTTTGGACAATGAAAACTTCTCGTGTGCGGACGTCGGAGCGAACACCGTGACTTTGACCGTGACCGATAACAACGACAACGTATCGACTTGTACAGCCGAAGTGACTATTCAGGATGTCACCGCCGCCGACTGTCAAACGATGGATATTGAGATTTTCTTGGATGAAAACGGTGCGGTTTCCATCGTGCCCGCCGACATTGACGATAATTCTTCCGACGCCTGCGGCATTGCCTCTTACGTCATCGACACCGAAAGTTTCGACTGCACAAATTTGGGACTGAACACGGTAGAATTAACGCTCACGGATGTCAACGGCAATGTGTCTTCCTGCGCTGCGGAAGTCACCGTGACCGATAATATTCCCGCCGAGATAACCTGTCGTCAGCCGATTTCGACCGGAAACGCGCCGGGAGAATGCGGTAACGAAATCACGCTTTTAGAGCCGGTCGTAACGGACAACTGTGGTGGTTTTGTCATCAGCAGCGACGCGCCCGCCGACAGTTATTTCGACATCGGAGAGACCGTCGTTACTTGGTCGGCAACCGATGCGGGCGGTAACGTCACTACCTGCGAGCAGCCGGTGACGGTCGCGGATACAGAAATGCCCGTGGTCAGCAGTTGTAATACCGAAATCGGTTTTGACTACGACGGCGACTGTCTGGCGCAAATTCTGGTGACCGTCACAGCGGTCGATAACTGCGGAACGGTGACAATCGACGGCAACGGTATTTTCGATACGGAGGTTAACGGTATTTTCGTTCACCCCGTAACGATTACCGACGCATCCGGCAATACCTACACGCACATCATCACGATTTATACGCACGACGAAATACCGCCCGTAGCAACTTTCTGTCCCGAAAATTTGACGGTACAGGAAGGCTCGGACCTGCCGAATCTAATACCCGCATGGGCGGACAACTGCGAAATTTATTCCGTAGAAAGCGATATGCCGGATGATTTTGAGGTAGGTACGACACAAGTTACCTGGACGGCGGAAGACATTTACGGAAATACCGGTGTTTGTTCATACAATGTTACAATAGAGCCGCAAACTATCTTCATCGACGCTGTCGCCGAGCGCATCGAGGCTTCGGTCGCCGGCACGGAAGAGACGGCGGAGGTACGCTGGAATGCCCCGAACGTTAACACGCAATGCGCTTACTGCCCGACGACGGAGTACGCGGATTATTTGTACGTCGGTGAGTTTTACGGACATCAATACTTTATGTACAACGGAGCAAATGCGGAAATGACCCGCGACGCGGCGATTACTGCGGGCGAGGCGGATTTGAACGCGCATTTGGTGACAGTCAGCAATTTGCACGAAAATAATTTCATTGCGCGCAACCTGCCCGCCGGTACGGAAAGTGTACGCACCGGACTCGCGGTCGCTACGGACACGGACGGAAATTTTGTTTTTGATTGGCAAAATGCGGAACTTTCGACTTTTGACAACCTGTCGGAATACGCGGAAGAGCTGCTCGCCGTCGGACAAACGGTTTCTCTGAATGCGGACGGTACTTGGAATTTAGACCCGGACGCGGAAAATGCGGCTTGGTTGTTTGAAAGACCTTGTATCGAACTGCGCCAAATCGCTCCTCTTAAACAAATCACGAATGCCGCCGGCGAAACGGAGGAAGTACTGCTGCAAAGCGGCGACCTCTGGGAAATCGGCGAATATACCGTGGTTTATGAAGCGGAGAATATGTGCGGTGACATTTTCACCCGTTCGTTTGAAGTAGGGGTACAACTGCCCGAAGTCGAAAACTGCGCGACGGGCGGCAAAGACCACGGGCTGTTCATTCGCTCGGTGGTGATGGGTTCTTTCTATCTGCTTTCCGATGCGACCGACATTTTGAGCGACCCGAATGCGGAAATTCCTACGAATTACACGGACAACACGCACCCGCCGCTCAACGCGCAGGAGTTAGTCACGGATGAACTCACGGGCAGCGCCCTCGACTATCTGCCGATAACTTTGGAGCCGGGCGGTACGCACGCCGAAGAGTTGATTTACTGGAGTATTTGGGCGGACTTGAACCGCGACGGCGACTTTTTCGATGCGGATGAATTAGTGATACAAACCACCGCAAAAGGAGAGACGACCGTAGATTTGCCGTTGGACATTATTCCGGCGGACGTTATGCACCTGCGCATTATGCAGTCGCGCTACGGCTACCCGGAGGTTTGTTTGGATTATTACAGCGGCGAGACCGAAGACTACGCGCTCTTCGTGCCGACCCCGACGCGGGGCACCGGCGGCTATCACGGCAGTCAGCCCGTCATGTCCGAGCCGGTCAACTTGTCCGCTGTGGTCATCAGTCCTAATCCGGCTACGGATAAGCTCACTTTTGCGACACCCTCTTATCGTTTTGAGGGAACAATCAATTTGACGGACGAAAACGGACGTCGCATTGCGCAGCACGTTTTGCCGGCAAATACGACGGTCACGCACATTGACGTTTCCGATTTGAGCAACGGTTTTTACTTTGCGGAAATCATTGCCGGCGGCGAGTCGGTGCGCAGAAAAATCGTGATCATTAAGTAGAAAGATTAGTTACATTTAAGTTTCGGTCTCCCGTTTTTCGATGCCTGCAGTGTCGAGAAGCGGGAGACTTTTTTTATATAATAATTTTTTAAATTTCAATAACGCCCGATTTTTTGTAGGTAGTTTGCGAGACAACCGTGCAATAAGAAAGAATTTTCAGCAAATAAATAATTTCGTGAACAACTTTTACAAAGCAAAGTTATAATCCCGAGTTGCCGAGAACCGACTTTTTTCTAACCAAAAAATATCAAAACCATGACTAACATTGAAAACCTATTTGACTACTCTCCCGTGCAGTTCGAAGGGATTCACCACCTGCTGACTATGGGTGTCGGCGCACATTTTGCCGCGCTGATTTTCTTTATTTTGGTCTCCAAATTTGTCTCGCCGCGCTACCGAGTTGCGACCGCGCTTTCCTGTATCGTGATGGTTTCGGCGGGTTTTATTTTGTACGGACAGTCTAATTTGTGGTTCGACTCTTTTGCTTTCAACGGCGAGATGTACAGCCGCACCGACTCCACGTTTACCAACGGCTACCGCTACGTCAACTGGATGGTGACGATTCCCTGCTTGCTGACGCAGCTTTTGATTGTGCTGAATATTCGCGGCACGCAACTGTTTTCGGATGCGACTAAGCTGATTATTGCGGCATGGGGAATGATAATCACCGGCTACATCGGGCAGTTGTACGAGATTACGGATTTGGGTCAGTTGATGATTTGGGGTGCCGTCAGTACCGTCTTTTTCGTCTATATGAATTACATCATCGGGATGCGTATTTTTAAAGGTGCTTTGGGTATGACAGCACCGGCGGCGAGTGCGATGAAAAAAGTCTTTTGGTTGATGATGTTTGCCTGGACTTTGTACCCGATTGCTTACCTCATTCCGTGGCTGGATGCCTCGGCGGGCGGCGTAGTAGTGCGTCAGGCACTCTTTACTGTGGCGGATGTTTCGTCAAAAGCGATTTACGGTTTAATGATTACTTACATTGCCGTGCAGCGTTCGGCGCACGAAGGATTTGAACCGGCGCAGCGGGTTTTGGACTACATCACGCCGAAAACACAATAGAAATTTCTTCCCTGACGAAATCGGTGAATCTGTGAGACAAACGGGTTCACCGATTTTTATTTAAACCTGTTCCGATGAATTCCGCCTTCATTTTGCTGTCCCGCAAGATTTACAAAAGCATCGCTTTTCTGCCGACGGTTTTGTGTTTGTCCTTTGCTGCGATTGCTTTTTTGCAGTTGCTTTTTGCCGCCGAAAGTACCTCCTCCGGAGGTGAAAACAATATGCTCAAAATCACCGACAAAGACACCGTTATTGCCGTATTGACCGTGGTTACGGGCGGCATTTTCACACTGACCGTTTTCAGCTACACCATGGTCATGAACGTGCTGAATCGCAGCATCAATAACTACTCGCCGCGTCTGCTGCCCGTGCTTTTGGCGGAACGACACCATCAGGTGGTACTCGGCATTACGGCGGGTACAATTATTCATAGTTTGCTGTTGTTTTTGGGAGTCAGCAATGCCGAGTCCGAGGCTGCCGTGCCTCCTTTCGCAGCGGTTTTATCCATACTTTTTGCCGTTTTGTGCTTGGGTTTGTTCGTTTATTTCGTACACCGCATTTCGCAAAGCATTCACATCAATTATCTGCTGCGCCGCTCGTTTGACCAAACCGTCGATTTGCTGAATGATATGATTGCCTTGCAGCCGCAGTTGAATTTTAAAGAAAAGGAAGAAGATTTTGCGTACGCTTACAAAAGCAATGCGGTAGGCTACCTGAGCGATTATCGGCTGAATGATTTGGCAAAAACCATGAAAAAAGCGGGCGGTAAACTAAAAATCCGACATATCGCGGGTTCGTTTGTACAGCGCGATGAAGTGTATTTTTACTCCTCCGTCAAATTGAGCGATCAACAAGAAAAAAAAGTCCGTGACTCTCTGCGTATCTCCTTTGAAGAGCCGCTGCAAATATTTACCGTCGGCTTCAAACACCTGACCGAAGTCGCCGTAAAAGCCTGCTCGCCCGCCATCAACGACCCGGGCACGGCACTGACCGCCATTGACTATTTGACCGGGCTTTTTCGGCTACATACCAAACTCGCACCGCACAATTGCTACACGGGCAAAAACGGCGGCGAGGTGTATCTAAACGTCTGTTCTTTTGAGAATTTGCTGCACAAGTGCTACGCGGAAATGCTCGTGTACATGAAAAACGACCCGATTTTACGGCGCGCGCTGAAAGTTTCTTCGGATAAAATCAGGACTGCCTGTGATGAGCAAAATCAATCCGAGTATGCCGCAGCGGTTGTTAAAATGAAGAGACAAATTGAAAATTTCAGTAGCGAAATTTAACCTCTTCTTTACTCTGCCGGCTGTGTTTTTTTCGCACCTTTGCACTCGAATAAAAAATGACTATGAAAATAACTGCCGCTTTTATCCTCTTTTGCTGCGCAATCAATCTTTGCGCCCAACCCGCGCCCGAGCGACTCGCAAATTTTGAGAAGAAATTAGAAGAGTTGAAGGCGAAAGAAATCGCCGTTTTAGAGCAAATCGAAGAAGTCAAACTCGAAATAATCCGCGAAGACTTGCAGCGTTACGGATTGCCCGCCGTGCAGCCGGGGGAGGAGGTCATCAATCACTCGGCGATGTCGTTGGTGTACAGCGAGCAGCACGAGCAGGCAAAATGGGTAGCGCACATCATCACGCCCGATTTTATCACCGGCTCGCTGTTTCGTTCCAATGACTTTCGACCCGACCCGCAGGTGAAAACGGGCACGGCCGTCGAAGCCGATTATTTTCTGAAAGAACTCAAAGCCGACAGCACTTACAGCTACGACGGCTTCGGCTACGACCGCGGTCACTTGGCACCGTCCGCCGATTTTCGTTGGTCGGCAAAGGCGATGAGCGAAAGCTATTTTTACTCCAATATGTCTCCGCAGCGCGGCGCATTTAATCGCGAAACTTGGGCAGATATGGAAGGTTCGCTCCGCAGTTACCTTTACCGCAACCGCGAAACGCAACTCTACGTCTGCACCGGCGGCGTCCTCAAAGACGACCTACCCGTTATCGAGCGCGGCGTGAACAAAGTCTCGATTCCCGAGCAGTTTTACAAAGTCGTCGTTGACGTAAAAAACAAAAAAGGCATCGCATTTTTGATGTCGAATCGCCGCCTGTCCGAGCCGTTGCAGACTTATACTGCAAGCATCGACGACATCGAAAAACTAACCGGCATCGACTTCTTTGCGGGTCTGCCCGATAATTTGGAAGCCGCAATCGAAGCCCAAAATCGCGCGGAAGATTGGCTGCCCGTCACCGCCTTCGGCGACGTTGCAGCGGTGCCGATGAGCGACCTGCCCGAGCGTCATTACAATACCGACGCCGTCGCCAAAATTATGGGAAAAGGCGGCATCGTTACCGTCGTCGGCAAAGCCGTCAGTGCTCGCCGCAGCCGCAACGGAAATATTCTCATCAATTTAGACAAGCAATTCCCCAACCAAACTTTCACCATTTTTATCAAAGAAAAATACATTTCAAATTTTCCTTACGACCCCGAAATCGAACTGCCGGGCAAGACGATTTACGTCACCGGCGAAGTCCAAAGTCTCAGCGGAAAACCGGTGATGTTTGTGGCGCGGGAGAGCGCGGTAGTATTTTGACGGTTGTCGGTTGACGGTTGTCGGTTGACGGGCGCGTATGACTTTTACGTTCAGAAGTGCCAACGGCACGAGGCACTTCAGCCCGGTATGTAAATGACGGGGTGCTAAATACCCGACGTACCGCATCACGCCCGATAAATATTCCTCGGATAATCACTCATCCGCACCTTTTCGCCCGTCAATTCGCGCAGCACATCCCTTGCAATCCATTGTGCTGATTTTATCTCCGTTTCATTCAGCAATTCCGCTGTCTCAATCGCGATAACCTGCAAATCCCGATTGCGCTTTCCGATGCTGCGCAACGCCCAACTTACCGCCTTTTTAACGTAATACCTTTCGTCTTCCGCGCCTTGCTCAATGAGCGGCAGAAAAGCCTCGAAAATTTCGTTTTCGGCTTTCTTATCCGCCATGCAATAAGCTGCCATGGTTGCAAAGCCCGCGCGTTTTTCAAACTCCTTTTCTCGCTGTGTCCACTCTCGTATTTTCTCTTTTGCCAGAGGACTCTTCGCCACCTGTCCCATGCAAAAAGAGTCGCAGATTTCCCAATTATCGAAGTCGGAAATCCATTTTTCGCACAGCGCGTCGGTTACGTCTTTAGGTCGAAAAATTTTGGAGCAAAGCAGTTTTCCTTCGTAAATGTCGCTGTCGTAAAGTCGCAATGCCAAATCATTATCGCGTCCGATTTCGCGCACCAAAGCGTTCAAATCTTTGTGCGTAATGCCCAACGCGCCCTGCGATTTTATTCCGAATTTACGCTCGCGGGCGGCAACAACGGAAGCGTCGGCGAGGTCGTGCAAGGCTTCGATGATGTCGTGGTAAGTCATGAAAGATATTTCTTTTTTTGCCGTGAGGCGCAGTCCGTTGTCGATTCTGAACAGCACAAAAAACAGAGATTAGAAGTACTCCGAAAGATACAAGATTTTCGTAAAAACAAAACAACCCGACCCCGCCGTTCTTTTTTCCGTACCTTTGCGGTCGGATTCAAAAAAGCGCGTGTTTCCGAAGTAATTAAACTTAAAGTTGTGAGTACGAAATCGTTCTCTAAATGAGCGCTTTCTAAAACAATTATATGAAATTTTCTGATTTAGGTTTGTCCCGTGAGTTGCTGCGTGCAGTCGATGAAAAAGGATATACCGAACCTTCTCCCATTCAAGAGAAGGCTATTCCCGTTATTTTGGACGGGAGAGACATTCTTGCTTCCGCGCAAACGGGAACGGGAAAAACCGCCGGCTTCACCTTGCCCGTTTTGCAGTTACTCACCGAAAATCCGCCGCGCGGCAAGCGCAAAATTCGCGTTTTGGTATTGACGCCGACCCGCGAACTTGCCGCCCAAATTCACGATAACGTCCGTGAATATTCCAAGTATTTGGATGTGCGCTCGACCGTCATTTTCGGCGGCGTGAGTGCCGTGCCGCAAGAGAAAAAACTGCGTGCCGGTATCGACTATCTGATTGCGACGCCGGGTCGTCTGTTGGATTTGGAAGGTCAGGGCAAACTCTCTTTGCGTGACGTAGAAATCCTGATTTTGGACGAAGCCGACCGCATGCTGGATATGGGTTTTGTGCACGACCTCAAGCGTATTATGCGGGTCTTGCCTCCGAAAAGACAAACTTTACTCTTCTCCGCGACTTTCTCGAAAGATATTAAAAAACTCGCGCAGGGTTTCTTAACCGACCCCGTGACCGTCGAGGCGACGCCCGAAAATACAGCGGTGGAAGTCATCGAGCAGACCGTTTATCACGTCGATAAAAGCAGCAAAACCAATCTCGTCATCAAGCTGATTGCGGAAGGCGGATGGGAGCAGGTTTTGATTTTTATGCGTACCAAACACGCTTGTAATCGTTTGGCGGGCAAATTGGAAAAAAAGAAAATTTCCGCCGCCGCCATTCACGGCAACAAAAGTCAGGGCGCACGTACCAAGGCATTGGCGGGTTTTAAAGACGGCAGAATACGGGTACTGGTAGCGACCGATATTGCCGCGCGCGGTTTGGATATTCCGTTGTTGCCGCACGTCATCAATTTCGACCTGCCGAATGTCGCCGAAAATTATGTACACCGCATCGGTCGCACCGGTCGGGCAGGGGCGACGGGCGAGGCTATCTCGCTCGTGAGTGCGGAGGAGTACGGCTTAGTACGCGACATCGAACGCCTGACGGGCGAGAAAATGACGACGAAAGTCGTGGAAGGTTTTGAACCGAAACTGACCGAAAAAGACGTTGCACAAGAGGCCTCGCGCAACGGCGGCACAAAAAATCCGAAGAAACCGAAGCGCAACCGACGGGGGCGCAGCGGCAATCATTCCGGCGGCGGCAATCGCGGCGGGGGCGGCAGCAGCAACGGCGGCGGTAATAAACGCGGCGGCGGAAGGAGATTTTAGGATTTTTAAAAAGATAAAAAGTCGAATGTTCGAGAGGATGTTCGGCTTTTTTTGTTGGTGACAGCGACGATTGATTTTACGGTTTTAGTTCATTTTTTATCACAGAAAATACATCGCCTCGTAGAGACGTACCATTGGGACGTCTTGCCGTGAAAAAGCAGCATTATCAAGGTTTATATTTAAATTTTTTGCAAGAACCGAATTGAGAAATATCGAGTTATTTCACGCTTCGGGGCAAGACGTCGCAGTGCAACGTCTCTACGCAGCAACAGAGTTTTGTGTTTTTCGTAGAGACGTACCATTGGGACGTCTTGCCGTGAAAAAGCAGCATTATCAAGGT
>JAHDCG010000002.1:103776-147465 GCA_020629965.1 Saprospiraceae bacterium
TTTATATTTAAATTTTTTGCAAGAACCGAATTGAGAAATATCGAGTTATTTCACGTTTCGGGGCAAGACGTCGCAGTGCAACGTCTCTACGTGAGGGACGGATAAAAAAAAAGGCGCTGCATCTTTCGATACAACGCCTTTTTTCTGTTTAACAATAATCACTTAACGCGCTACCGCCAATTTCATCACTTTCACCGCATCGCCCGCTTTGACACGTACTAAGTACATGCCGTTCGGTTCGTCTTGCAGGTCGAGATTGAAAGTTGCCGATTGCACATTCATCTGCGTGTAAGTGCGCAGGTGTCTGCCCGTGAGGTCGAAAATGCGGACTTCCGTGTCTTCGGCAGCGTCGAGGGTTACGCTCAATTGTGCCGCGCCCTGCGTCGGGTTGGGGAACAATTTTACTTCCGCAAAGTCGGCAAACGGTGCTTCTTCCGTATCGGTCAGCATCGGTTGGAAAATGCGCTCGCTCGTACAGCCCTGCGCGTCCGTTACCGTGACCGAGTAGTCTGTGAAGCCCAAACCTTCGGCGAGTGCCGTCGTCTGCCCGTTACTCCATTCGAAGGTGAAAGGTGCGATACCGAAAGTCGGTTGCACAAACAAAGTACCGTTGCCCGTACCGAAAGAAGCCGGGTCGCTTTGGTCGATTTGTAATACCAAATCATCCGGACAGCCGGCGATATTGATGTTGTCCACGTCAATGAAAAAGTCGCCGGTTGTGCTGTTGGAGGCCTCGAAGTAGAAAGTCAGGGCTTCGCCCGCATATTCTTCTAAACTCACCGAAACGTTTTTAAAGAAGGTCGTGGTGAAATCATTGCCTTCGATAGTAATCAATTCTTCAAAAGTCTCACCGCAATCGGTCGAAACATCTACGCGGAGGTAGTCATCCGCATCCAAAATGTAAGGGAAAACATTATTGTCAAAATCTGTACGGACAAAACGGTAATCAAAAGACAACTCACTGCTGCTTTCTACGGGACCGTAACGAGCCGTCGTCATTCTGACCGTATCGACACTGTTGAAACCGTCAAAGAGAAACTCACCGAACACGTTGCTCGTCAATCCGTGCGGATTTTCGCCCGGCTCTAAGACCGGTACACCGTCCGGGCTGCTCCAGCCGTCGGGCAAGCCCGTCTCGTCGGTAATGCCGTTGAAATCTTCAAACAAAGGCAAAGGATACGCGGTGATAAATTCAAAAGTGAACGTATCGTTCGCGGGGTTTTCGTCGCCTTCGAGTTCTGTCCAGGCTTGGAAGTAGTAGTAGCCCGGCTCGGGGAAGAAAAGCTTGTCATCGAAGTCGATAACTTCCGTGCTGTCTTTAGAAACCACACCCGTAAACAAGCCGTCAATCGGATTGTCGCCCGCATCGACTTCCGTCATAAACTCAAAAGAGTAGAAGAAAGGAATTAGCTGCTGGGGTGCATCACCGAAGTTTTGAATCAGAACCGAAATCGGGAGACTATCGCCTTCCGTAAAACAACCGAGTACCATCGGTGAGGCAAAGCCGCCGATACCTACATCGGTTACGAGGTAAGTGGTGAAAGCAACCGGACCGCCGATAGCAATATCTGCATCGGGATTGTTGCAATCAGGTGTCACGTACACATTGTAGTTGGTGTTTGCAGTCAGACCGGTAATGGTAAAAGTCGTGTCGGTTGTAATCGTCGAAGTACCCGTACCCAAAGTAAAACCGACGGGACCCCATTCCACGACAAAGCTTTCCGCAGCTTCGGTAGCGGAGAAAGTTACGTCAGCGGTGGTGGAAGTCACATTAGAAACTTCGGTGTCGAATACCGCACAGTCGCTGCATTGACCGGAAAGTACCTCACCCACAGTCGGGTTCGGACCGTCTTCAAAGATTAATGCGCCGGTGATATCGTAGATAAAGTATGTTACTTCGCCTTCAAAAAAACCGGGTTCGTAAGTCAAAGTGAAAGTTGCACCGGGAGGAACGGTAAAAGTGACGATGTTGAAATCACCGTTATTGTCGTTGAAGTTGACGGTAAAAGTCTCGGAGAAAGTACCGTATTCCAAAACAAGACCGGCACCGTTCCAGCCGTCGCCGAAAGAGTCAAACATTTCTAAAGTATAAGTACAGGAAGCCGCGCCGGGAATAAGAGCCGTCGTCGCCTCTGATGCCAGACTCTGACCGTCGCCGTTACCGCAATTCGTATAGACGTAAATATCGTACTCTACGCCGAGGTTGAGACCTTCGAGCGTGATGTTATTGGTTGCCGTTTCTACGCTGATACCCGTACCCGGAGTGTAGCCTGCAGGACCGTATTCGACGGTATAGTTCAGAGCCTCTGCCACGGGTGCCCAGGAGACAGTCACGGTATTTTCGGTGACTTCGCCGGCTTCGACTTCGGTCGGTGCCGGACAAGGCAGCACGGTCGAGAAAGAAAGAGGGCCGAAAGCCGCGCTCAGGTCACCGTCGCAGTTTCCGTAGATATAAACGTCGTAATCGGTATTCGACAAAAGGTTTATCAAATCGCCTTCCGAGCCGGTGATGATACCGCTTTGCGTACCGCCCCCTAAAGCAAAACCTGCGGGACCGTATTCAAAAATGTACTCATCGACGTTCGGGTCGGGCGTGAAAAAGATATTGACACCGTCGCTTGTCGGCTCGCCGAGAGCAGCTTCAACAGGAGGGAAACACAAGGGCGGAGTTTGGAAGAAGTAAGGACCCGCCGTGCTGCTGACACCGTCTGCGCCGCAGTCGCCGGAGACGTAATAAGTGTACAAGGTGCCGGGTTCCAAATCGGTCAAATCCACGCTGTTATCAGCGGTCATAATCGTTTCGCCTTCCGTTTCCGGGTCAAAGCAATTTTCGCCGTACTGTACGGTAAACATATCGACGGAGCTGACTTCCGACCAGCTTAAAGTAGCCGAAGTCGCCTCCAAAGGGTCGGCGGTAAAGCTGTCCGGGAAAGGCAGAGGACAAGCCGGGCAACTGACGACTTCCTGAAAGTTGATACCGTCCGTAGGGTCTGCGCCGGACTGGTAGAGGGTCTGTCCGTCCGCATCCAATAAAATGAAAGAGTTGTCGGTATCGAAATTATCGGCATTGTAGTCGATAGTCAGTAAAGAACCGGAAGTCACGGGGAAAGAAACAAAGTTAAAATCACCGTCATTGTCGTTAAAAGCGACGGTGTAGTTTGTGGCTTCACCGTCATTGATAATTACGTCGATATTCGCGCCGCCCCAGCCGAAACCGTTGGCAGCAAACAGTTGTAAAGTGTACAGACACTCTAAAGGCGTCTCGGTAAAGCCCGTTTGGACAAAAATCGGGTCGGTCTCGGAACTGATGTCACCGTCTCCGCAATCTAAAGTAATGTACACCTGCAAAATCGTACCTTCGTCAAAACCCGTTAAGGTCAACATATTATCGGACACGATTTCGGTCGTACCCGTACCCGGCTCAAAACCGAAAGGACCGTATTCTACGATATAATCACCGTCCACCTGACCTTCTTCCCAGGTGATAATTGCACCGTCGGGTGTTTGCGTGTATTCTACGCTGTCCTCGAAAATACCGGGGCAAGTCGGGCAACTCGCAATGCCTTCGAATGCCAAACCGACCACGGGATTTGGTCCGTCGCTGAATACTTCATTGCCGTCGGAGTCAAAGATGAAGTAGGTTACTTCTCCGTCAAAAGTACCGCTCCCGTAAGTAACGGTAAATAAATTGCCGTCCGTCACGGGAATATCCACGAATAAAAAGTCACCCCCGTTATCATTGTTGGTGACGGTGTATGTCTCGGTAAATATACCGTTGGTGATAATAAGTTCGGCGCCGTTCCAGCCGTCACCGAAAGAGTCGTACATTTCTAAAGTATAAAAGCATTCCAACGGCGGATTAGTAAACCCTGCCTGTGCCAAAACGGGACCGATTGCGAAAGCAACATCGCCGCCGCCGCAGTCCAAAGCAATATAGACTTCAAAGTATTCCCCTTCGGTCTGACCGTCCAAAGTGAAGCTGTTGTCGGTGACGACGGTGGTCGTACCCGTGCCTTGCTCAAAATTCAAAGGGCCGTATTCGATGATGTAATCGCCGGGTAACTGACCTTCGTCCCAAGTCACGGTAAAACCGCCGGGAGCAGAAACGACCTCTATGCTTTCGGAGTCGATAGCCGGGCAGGTCGGACAAAAAACCGCTTCTTCAAACGCGATACCCGCATCGGGGTCTAAGCCCGAGTCAAAAACTACGATACCTTCGGGAGAGAGCAAACGGAAAGACACATCGGGGTCGAAATTATCCGGATTATAATCCAAAGTAACCAACTGACCGCTCGAAATCGGTAAATCTACCAATAAAAAGTCGCCGTCATTGTCATTGAAAGCTACGGTATAATTTGTAAAAACATTATTAACACCGATGTCGATGCTCGCACCGCCCCAGCCGAAGCCGTCACCGGCAAGCAATTCTACGGTAAAATTGCACTCGACCGGCGGATTAACCGAACCCGCCTGCACAAAAATACCGTCGGTAGCAGAGCTGACATCACCGCCGCCGCAGTCCAAAACGACATAGACTTCCAAAAGGGCGTTTTCTTCCTGACCCGTGATGGTGATGCTGTTAGTTGTTACTGTTTCGGTGGTGCCCGTACCGGGTTCAAAACCGAAAGGTCCGTATTCTACAATGTAAGAGCCGGCTACCTGACCCTCTTCCCAGGTCACGACGGCACCGTCGGCGGTAGGAGTGAAAGTGAAAGTGTCTTCGTTGAGCGAAGGACAGGTCGGGCAACTTGCCGTGCCTTCGAATACCAAGCCCGTGCCCGGGAAAGGACCGTCTTGAAAGACGACATTGTCATCGGAGTCATAGAGAAAATAAGTGACCTCATTCTCAAAAGTACCGCCTTCATAAGTCAAAGCCAGCGTCGCTCCGTCGGTAACGGAAAACTCTACGATGTTAAAGTCGCCGTTATTGTCAGCAAAATCGACCGTATAGTTAGTTACGGTTCCTCCGACATTGACATCGATGTTGGCACCGTTCCAACCGTCCCCGAAAGAATCGTACATCTCTAAACGATAGTTACAGTTGAGTTGTGCTTGTGCACTAAAGCCCAAAGAAATCAGGAACAAGGCGGTAAGTAAGTAAAATTTCAACTTCATAGAAATTGGATTTTTTCAAATAATGTGAGTAAAAGCTGTTGCCGTTTAAAAAAGTCGCAATTTAACTACAATCAGCGGGTTTTTATTTAGACGGCTAAAATTAGGCAAATTTATTATATTTTGGGAAGATTGATGCAGCAGAGAAAGGCATATATCTGACAACTGACCTATTATGTGCTTTTTGGGGGATTTTTTTTTGGAGAGGGGAGAGGGGAGAGGAGAGAGGAACACCCGTCCGCCGTCCGCCGTAAAACCGTCCACCGTTCAAAAAAAAAGCGATTACCTCAATCGAGAGATAATCGCTTTTTTGTAGAAGCAGTAAAGTTGAGCAGGTAACGGGGGGCTATCAACCACCAACCACCAACTATCAACTAACACTATTCCAATTTAAACTTCACCGGCAGGTTAAAGTAAACGGGTACTTTACGGCCGCGCTGCTGACCGGGTCTCCACTCGGGCATCATGTTGACGACACGCATAGCTTCCGCACCACAGCCGGCACCGATGTCACGCAGAATTTCCGGTTCTTTCACCTTTCCGGTCTCATCGACTACGAAACGGATAACGACCGTACCTTCTACCCCGTTTTCACGGGCAATCGGCGGGTATTTGATGTTTTTGTAAATAAACTCCAACATCTTTTGCTGCGCACAGGCTTTTACTTCGTCTTTGCTGCCTTTGCTCTCGCACTCCGAAGACTTAAAGCGCGGCATGTCTTCCACGACTTTAAAAATCTCCTTCACCTCTTTTTTCGGCGGCGGCGGCGGCGGGGGCGGCGGCGGCGGTGCTTTTTCTACCACCGGCGCGGGCGGCTCGATGGCCGTTTCTGCCTCGACCTCCTGATCTACAAACGGAGGTTCTTCTTCCAAAATTTCTTCATCCGGCACCTCTTCAATCACCGGCGGCGGTGGTGGTGGTGGCGGCGGCGGCGGCTCGGCGGTACGCGGCGGCTCGATCATGATGTCATCATCAATGTCCATCGCTCCTTCCGGGATAGCCACTTTTTCTTCTACGGTCGTCCAACTGAAAGCGAGTACAGCCAATAAAAAAGAGACTGCCAGACCACCTAACCAAAAAGTATTGCTCCAGCGAAATACGTCCGCTTCGGGGTATTTTGCGCGCTTGAGCAGCGGTGAGTCGTCGCCTTCGTGGATTTCGGCAAGCTGTTCGGGTGATTTGCTGCCGAAAGCATTACGCAAGACGAAAATTAACGCCAAGAGTAAAACTACTACCGCAGCTACAATTCCCAACAAAGCACTGCCGTTAAATGCTAAATCCATACTTAACGAAGTTTGTTAGTTAAAAAATATTGTTTCTTCTATCGAATTTGAAAACATCAAGTCCTCGCATTCGATTTTTTGTTTATCCGATTGAAAATTACATAACCCGCAACGGAACCCGCCGCATTCGCAATCACATCGCCCCATTCAAAATAACGATAAGGGAAAAATATTTTTTGCATGACTTCCAAAAAGAAGCCGTAAGCGGTACTCGCCAAAATGACCGTGACAACGAGTGAAACCGTCAGTTTTTGCTTAAAATGCAAGGCACGAAGCGCAAGATACACCAAAAGTCCGTAAACGAAAGTGTGTGCGGCTTTATCCGGTGCAAAAAGGTCGCTTTGCGGTAAATTCGGCGCAGGCCCTAAAGACAGCACCGCAATGACCGCAGCCCACAGCAAAGCGGGAAAGTATTTTTTCAATGTCGAAAACGTTTGCACCTTATATATACAGCAAACTTCTCCGCCGCAGGTGTTTGATAAGGAAGATGCCGCCGCTTTCCGTTTTGGTGTGCGCCGACTTCTTTTTTTTAAATTATGCAATCAATTCCTCATAGGCTTCGGCGTCCATCAACTCTTCGATTTCGCTTTCGTCCGAAATTTCCATTTTGATAATCCAGCCCTCGCCGTAAGGGTCGCTGTTGACTAAGGTCGGGTCGTCGCCGTCGCTTTCGTCGAGTTTGGCGTTAAATTCCGTCACCTTACCCGACAGCGGCATAAACAAATCGGAAGTCGTTTTGACCGCCTCGACCGTACCGAATACGTCGTCTTTGTCGAGGTCTTCATCCACGCTTTCCACTTCTACATAGACCAACTCGCCGAGTTCACCCTGCGCGTAGTCAGTAATACCGATGGTCGCCGTGCTGCCTTCGATGCGCACCCATTCGTGCTCTTTGGTATATTTTAAATCCGTAGGTAAATTCATTTATTCGATTTCTGCGAGAAACAGAGTTGTACAATTATTTCTCACTTATTAAGAAAATCAGCCTTTGTAAGGAAGGGCTTTTTTTACGCCGCCAAAATTAGCAGGAATTTTTAAAATACGGCACAAAAGCGGTTTTTTTACGGAAATAAAATTTTGACCGCTTTGTTTTTGATAATCCTGTTTCGGACTTACTTATTTGCGGCAAAAGTTTTTCCTACATTTGCCCTCGTATTCATACAACGCAGGTTTCAAAATTATGTCAAAACGCAGCATACTTTTATTTATTTCGATAGCGGTCTTTTCGGTCGCCGCCTTCGCGCAGGGCGGTACGGAAAATCCCTTCGACCTGATACCGCGCATCAAGGCGGAAGCCGCTGCCAAACGCGCTGCCGGCGAGGGCGCGTACATCCCCGCCAACCCCTTCGACATTGTCCGCAAGACCGAAACGCTGCCGACTATCGAAGAAACCGCCGCGCTCAATATCAGCGAGCAGGAGAGAGAATATATCAATGTTGCCGCCGAAAAGGAGTCGTTTTTGCGCTTCTTTTTTATCGCCTTTCTCAGCATGTTACTGTTGCTGACGCTGACTTTTATTATTTTTCGGACTGCTTTTTTGAAAGTGTGGCGGGCATTTTTGAATGATAATATTTTGACACAAATTCATCGCGAGCAGGGCGCGGTTGCACATTTGCCTTACCTTTTGATGAATTTGCTGTTTTGCACCAATCTTGCTTTGTTTATTTTATTATCTCTGCGTCACTCCGATATCCGTCTTGATTTTGCGACCAATCAGGGTGCGTTTTTTGCCGTTTTGGGCGGTACTCTGCTCGTTTTTTGTGCTAAGCACTTGCTGCTCAAAGTCGTTGCCGCCGTCTTCCCGTTGCGCAAAGAGTTAAAACTGTATGCCTTTACCATTACCGTTTTCTGCGCGATATTGGGTTTATTTCTCATTCCGCTCAATCTTTTTCTTGCTTACGCCCCCGACGAGGTCAGCCGCTTTGCCTTTTGGCTGACGGTTGCCGTGTTCGGTCTTACCTATTTGTTTCGGTCGCTGCGCGGCTTCATCATCGGCGGTCGTTACGTCGGTTCGCATCTGTTTCATTTTTTGTTGTATATTTGCAGCGTGGAAATTGCTCCTGCAATATTGCTCGTCAAGTATTTGTCGAGTATTTAAAATGCCGAAAAAAATAACTAACCTACTTGCAAAGTGCTGATAATCAAATTGTTATCAGGGTTTGTCGAGATAGGTTTCTTTTTGTTTTATAAGGTAATTGCAGAAAATAACGGAAGAATATTTACCCGAAAATACCCTTTCTCCGTTAGTGCTGCCCGGAAAAACCGCGCTGTTTTGATGTTTAAACATCGAATGTTTAATTTTTTGTAATTTTTTTTGAAAAAATTACAAAAGCAAAACAGCGGTGGTTTTTATGACTTTCTCTGAAAAAAAACTTGTGTAGGAATGGCGACAACCGAAGAAACTCTGACCGGCGTAGATTTAAAGCCGATAAAAACAATATTAGTCTCACAACCCAAACCCGAAAGGTCTCCTTATTATGAGTTGGAAAATAAATACGGTCTGCAGATAGATTGGCGACCGTTTATACACGTAGAGGGGCTGACGGGCAAGGAGTTCAGAAAGCAACGTGTCTATCCGCAGGAATATTCCGCCGTGATATTTACAAGCAAAAACGCCATCGACCACTTTTTTCGGATGTGCGAAGAGTTGCGCGTCAAGATGTCATCGGAGACCAAATACTTCTGCATGTCGGAAGCCGTGGCTAATTATTTGCAAAAATTCATTGTCTATCGCAAGCGCAAAGTCTTTGCGGGCAAACGAACTATCTTCGATTTGAAACCCGCCCTGATGAAACACCGTACAAAGGAGAAATTTCTTTTACCCTGCTCCAATCTCGGCTCAAAAACGGTCACGAAATTTTTGAATGACAACGAATTCGATTGGAAAGACGCGGTGATGTACCGCACGGTGAGCAGCGATTTGAGTGACTTGAGCGATGTAACTTACGACGCTTTGGTCTTTTTCAGCCCACAGGGCATCGACAGTCTGTACGAAAATTTTCCGGACTTCGAGCAAAAAGATACTCGCATCGCCGTATTCGGCAAGTTGACCTGCAATGCCGTCGAAGCACGCGACCTGACCATCAATATTAAAGCCCCGCAGCCGGGCATCAACTCGATGACGATGGCTTTAGAGCAGTATTTGCGGCATTCGAATAAGTGAAAGGTGTCTGACGCTACTTCAATAAAAAGCGAAAAAATTAAGACTAACCGAAACAGGCTGCGAAAAGAAGCGTCTGACACCGGTTCTTGATTTCAAAATATTGTTTGGGGACTTTACGTCTTCAAATTGTTTTCTCATAGTATGTTTGGAAGACCCTGCGCGTTTACGCGACGGGGTCTTCTTTGTCTAAGACTTCCGGAAAAAATTACGCCTTAACATAGTGATACTTCTCAAATTCTTCCTCAAAACTCAACAGCGATAAATCTTCCATCGTGTCGATAAACAGCACACCGTTTAAGTGGTCTAATTCGTGCTGTGCGACCACCGCCGCGAAGCCCGACAACTCGACCTCGTAAGGTTTGCCGAGTCGGTCGAGAGCTTTCAGCATCACCTTTTCACAGCGTTCCGTCTTGCCGCGAATGCCCGGTATCGACAGACAGCCTTCCCAGCCCGCGACCTTTTTCTCTCCGACCGGTTTTATCTCCGGATTGACGGCAACAAACAGCGGAAACCCCTCTTTGTCCGGGTAGCGCGGATTGTCGCTGACCTCCATAATAAACACGCGTTTTAACTCTCCGACCTGCGGTGCTGCAATGCCTGCACCGTCTTCGTCGCGCATCGTTTCGATTAAATCATCGACGAAAGTCTGAAATTTTTCCGTCTCGATTTCCTTTTGAAAAATGTGCTTGGACACCTTTCGCAAAATCGGATTGCCCATTTTTGTAACCGTCAGTACTGCCATTTTTTTGGTAAGATTTTTATCGCCTTGCGGCAATGTGTTCGTGTTATCTTGTTTCGGAGGCACAAGGTAGAACTTTTTGCTAAAATGACTTTTACGAATCGGGTCGAGTTGTCGCACGCATACCCTTACGAAAGTGAAATAAGAAATGATTCGACAAACATCAAATCTGTTCCGCGCAAGCGAACAAGCGGCGTGATGAAATTGTCTGTATGAAAAAAACCGGCTCGACGATAAAACTCTCTTCGTTTAAAGTCAAAAAGTCAAAGCAGAAAATCCTATAATCCTGTCTAAAAAAATCCTGTCCGTCCTGTCTAAAAAAGAAATCATGTCAAACGCAAAAAAATACGACCTCATCGTCATCGGAGCCGGCAGCGGCGGTATCGGGGCGGCGGGTATTGCCAACCGCTTGGGCTTAAATGTGCTGATGATTACGAGCACCGCTTTCGATGTCGGCGGCGACTGTCTGAACTACGGCTGTGTGCCGAGCAAGGCTTTGATACACATTTCGCGTTTGTTTCACGGCGGCAAGTCGGCGACCGATTTCGGTTTGGAAGTCAAAGGCAAAGCCGACATGAGCAAAGTTTTAGACTACATTCACGGTCAGCAGGCAATTATCAATGAGCACGAAAATCCCGAGTATTTCCGAAAAGAAAGGGAGATGGATGTAGAAATCGGTTGGGCAAAATTTGTCAATAAACACACAGTGCGCGTCAACAAGAGAGATTTTACGGCAAAAAAAATTGTCTTGGCAACGGGTTCTAAGCCGCGTACTTTGGAGGTGCCGGGTGCGGATTTGGTCAAAAAAATTCACACCAACGAAACGATTTTTTACGATTTAAAAACACTGCCCGAGCGATTTGTTATTGTCGGCGGCGGTCCGATTGGTTGCGAATTGGGGCAGGCGATGAGTCGCTTGGGGGCAAAAGTCACTCTCATCAATCGCGGCGAACACATCATGGGCAAAGAGCGGACGGACTTTCAAAAAACGATGGAAGATTTGTTTCGCAAAGAAGGTATCACGATTATTAACCACGCCTCGGTCACAAAATTTGCGGATGCAAATACGGTCGTTTACGAAAAAGACGGCAAGGAAGAGCAAGTAAAATTTGACGAAATATTAGCCGCCGTCGGTCGTACCGTGCGCACGGAAGGCATGGATTTAGAAAAAGCCGGCATCGAAGTGAAAGACGGAAAAATCACCGTCGATAACGCCTACCGCAGTACCAACAAAAACGTTTTCGTAGTTGGCGATGCGATGGGCAGAGAGCAGTTTTCGCACGGCGCGGAGATGCACAACCGCGATTTGATTGTCAACATGTTGTCGCCTTTTCCGCTGCGCCGGCACAGTTTAGAACACTTCTCGTGGGTGACGTACACCGACCCGGAGGTGGCGACTTTCGGTTGGACGGAAGCGGATTTGCAGGAAAAAGGCATCGACTACACCAAAATCGAGCAGGATTTTACACACGACGATCGGGCGATTACCGCAAATTATCACAGCTATTCTAAAATAGTTTTGTACCTGTCAAAAAAGAGCCTTTTCAACCGCACCGTAAAAATACTCGGCGGCACCATGCTGGCACCGCACGCCGGCGAACTCATACAGGAACTCCTCACCGCTAACATCGAAGGCACGAGCGTCAATACCATTTTCAATAAAGTGTACGCTTATCCCGTTGCCTCGCGCATCAATCAAAAAGCGATTACGCAGTTCAGAGAAGGGGACCTGACGGAGGGGTTGAAAAAGATTTTTCAGACTTTGTTTAGGTTGTGGTAGGGGAGGCGGCATCTTTCCGACATTCCGCCGTTTTTCTTTCGTTAAATGACTTGCTGATCCGGCAAAACTTCCGCAAGTCCTGCTATTTTTACCAAACAATCACACCCGCCGAGACATATTATTTTTCGTGCTTTATGATAATTTTTTCCGTCGCCGAATTATGAAAATTCACTTTTTCAGCGTCTCAAAAAAGCATTGATACTTTTGATGATTTTCATGTCCGGACAATAAAGCAAACACCGATTTTACGAAGTAAAATCCAAAACATAACCCCTCATAATTATCATCCGCGACTGAAGTCGGGACAGGTATAAATCAGGTTCAAAAAAATCTCATCACACACTCACAACACCCGCCTCACACGAACTTTTTCTCAAAAATCGACAATGATTAAAAATTACTTTTCCCTCTTCGTCCTCTTTTTACTCGCTTTTTCCGCTTCGGCGCAGCGCAGCGAAATTACTTATTCCGTCGCGGATTTAGCCGATGAATTTATCGAACTGCCGCAGCAGCGTTTGTCCGAACTTCACGCAAAACCCGCGCCTTTCCTCACTTTTGCCGTTGTCGCCGACCTCGCCGAAAATGCAGATGCCGCCGACGTCAGCGTAGATTTTCTCTACACCGCAGCCGGTACAACTACCGCTTTAAATCTCAAACAAGACAGCCACGCCGACCCCGCGCGTTTTGTTTCCGAACTCACATTCCTGCCCGCAGACGCCGGTAATTTTACTTTCAAAATCAACGGAGAAACCCTCGATTTCAACGGTACGGTCAGCCTGCAATTTTACAACCCCGGTCACACCCCGCCCGCCGCGCCGACCGCCAACGAACGCGCCCTCGAAGATTGCAACTGCCCGCAACCCGACTTTCAAGACCGCGAAGATTGGTGTCCCGACGGCACCTGCCCCGAGATTTCAAACCCGACTTTCACCGAAGTGACGCACCTCGTCGTCCACCACTCGGCGGGTCTTAATACCTCCGATGACTGGGCGGCAACCGTGCGCGGTATTTGGAATTTTCACGTCAACAGTAACGGTTGGGACGATGTAGGCTACAACTGGCTCGTTGACCCCGACGGCGTGCTGTACGAAGGTCGCGGCGACAATGTGCGCGGCGCCCATTTTTGCGGCAACAACACCAACACGCAGGGCGTCTGTATGCTCGGCACTTACATCGACGAGACGCCGACCGAAGCCGCTTTGGAAACCGTCAAAGAATACCTCGCGTGGAAATCCGCCGCCGATAATATCGACCCGACCGCCGTCTCTTTTCATACGCCAACGGGCGGAGAAGTGCCCAACGTAGCCGGTCACCGCGACGGTTGCAGCACGACTTGCCCCGGCGATGCGCTTTACGCCGAAATGCCGACCCTGCGCGACGACATCCGTCAATATCAGGCGCGTATTTGCGGACACCCGCACTCGACCACGGACTTAGAATTGTCCTTGCAGGATGCCGTCACCGTCAACCTGACTTGGGTCGATAATGCTGTTACCGAAGACGCTTTTTTGGTACAACGCGCCGAGGGCTTGAGCGGAGAATTTGCGACGATTGCTACCCTGCCCGTTGACAGCGAAGTATATAGCGACAGCGATTTGCAGCCTTTGACTTTGTACCGCTATCAGGTGCTTTCGGTGGCGGACGGCGTGAATTCGACCTGTCATTTGGAAGCCGAAATTACGACGGGGCAAACCACTTCCGCCTCCGATTTTTTTGCGGAAAATGCAATGAATATTCAGCCCAACCCTGTGCGAAATGCGGCGACGGTCAGTCTGCAAAACGCCTACACGGGGAACATTTTTATAGAAATTATCGACCTGACCGGCAGTAGAGTCGACGCGGCGCGGCGTTTTGTGAAAACGAATTTTGCACAATCTTTCGCGTTGCGTACCGAAAATTTGCCGGCGGGTTTGTACCTTGTGCGCCTGCGGGCCGGAGATCAATCGGGTGCGGTGAAATTCATTAAAAATTAAGCAATGGGCTATGTCAATCGTTCCGTTTACTCAAAGGGTGACTCGAAGTCACCTTTTGAGTATTTTTTACTCGCCTTTTTTCTCCTCATCCTTTTCACCGGCTGCCTCGACAACGAAAAGGTTTACCTCGGTCAAGACCTCATCGACGAGGTGAAAAGTGAATTTGTCCCCGACCGCCGCGTCAACATTTTCGACGTAAAATCTACGCGCACCGAAGACGGAATTTTGCTGACCGGCGAGACTAATTTGCCCGCCGCCAAAGAGCATTTGCTGCATAAAACAAGCAAACTCGATTTTACCGTCACGGACAGTATCAAGGTTTTGCCCGCTGCGGAATTGAAAGGAAAAAACTTCGGTGTCGTGCGTTTATCGGTTGCCAATTTGCGCTCCGCGCCCAAACATTCTGCCGAGTTATCGACGCAGGCGACTTTAGGATTGCCGCTGAAAGTCTGGAAGAAAGAAGGCGATTGGTATTACGTGCAAACGCCCGACGGCTACCTCGGTTGGTTGGACGCCGACGGTTTTACGCTGATGAACGGCGAAGACTTTCAGGCATGGACACAAGCCGAAAAAGTCATAATCACCGCCGACGGCAAAAAAATAATGCAGGGCGAAGCGGTCGTTTCCGATGTGCTGCCCGGCAATATTTTACGCAAAGGCGAAAGCGGTAAAAAGCAAACCGAAGTCATCTTTCCCGACGGGCGCAGCGGTCGTTTAGCCAACGGCGATGTCCGGGATTTGAAAAAATGGCTCATCGAAACCGAAGCCGACACAACCGGCATTTTCGCCGCCGCCCGCCGCATGAACGGCGTACCTTACCTCTGGGGCGGCACCTCGCCGAAGGGCATGGATTGCAGCGGCTACACCAAACAAATTTTCTTTGAAAACGGCATTTTGCTGCCGCGCGACGCCTCGCAGCAGGTGCACGTCGGTGAGTTGATTGAGAAAGATACGACCTTGAGTAATCTACTGCCCGGCGATTTATTGTTTTTCGGTAAAGCAGCGACCCCGCAAAAAAAAGAGCGGGTTTCGCACGTCGCCATCTATCTCGGCGACGGAAAAATCATTCACGCGGCGGGCAATGTCCGCACCCAAAGTCTGCGGCGCGGAGAACCCGACTTCGCGGAAGACCGCTTGCTGACTTATTTGCGGGCGAAACGCATTTTGGGTTCGGAAGGAAAAAACGGAGTGGTGAAACTGTCCGCGAAGGATTTTTTTGAGTAATAAGTGCACCGGGAAAAGCCAATGAGTAATTGCATTCAACGATTCAACAACTCAACAAACTCATTCACTCCTCCTCAAACTCCCCCCGAAAATCAAACTCCAACTGCACGCCCTCGCCCGGTTGCTGCTCTTTGCTCAAATTGGAAACGGCAACGCCCAACAGTCTGACCGCCGGCAAATCCTCGGTATTTTCGAGCAACAATTCAATCGCGGTATTTTGTAAAATCTCCAAAGTGCGCACCTCTCCGCCGTAACTTTTGCTGCGCGTGATGATTTGAAAATCGGGGGTTTTCGCCTTCATTGTCACCGTGCGCCCGTAGTTGTCGAGGCGCAGGCAGTGGTCGAAAACCTTTTCGGCGATTTCCTTCAATTTTTTTTTCATGGCTGTGGTCGTCTCCAAATCCTCCGAAAAAGTGCGCTCCGCCCCGATGGATTTGCGGATGCGATTGGGATTGACGGCGCGGTGGTCTTCGGCGCGCACGATGCGATAATAGTGCCTGCCCGCCTTGCCGAAGCGTTGTACCAAGTCCAACTCCGACCAAGCTTTCAAATCTTTTCCCGTATAAATGCCCCACGCCTGCATCTTTTTGGCGGTCACTTTGCCGATGCCGTAAAAGCGTTCGATTTTCAGTTTTTCCAAAAAATCAATGGCTTCGTCGGGCGTGATGACGCAGATGCCGTCTGGCTTGTTGACATCGGAAGCGGTTTTTGCCAAAAACTTATTAAAAGAAACCCCGGCCGAGGCGGTCAGCCCCGTTTCCTCGTAAATACGCTTTCTGATTTCGTTGGCGATGAGCGTGCCGGAGTAGAGTTTTTTCTTGTTTTCGGTGACGTCGAGGTAGGCTTCGTCGAGCGAAAGCGGCTCTACCAAATCGGTGTAGGCGTGAAAAATTTCGCGGATTTGTGCGCTGACTTCTTTGTAAACGGGAAAGCGGTGTTTGACGAAAATTAAACCCGGACATTTGCGCGCTGCCGTAATCGAAGGCATAGCGGAGCGCACCCCGAATTTACGCGCCTCATAGCTGCACGACGCCACCACCCCGCGCGATGCCGAACCGCCGACGGCAACGGGCTTGCCGCGCAACTCGGGAAAGTCACGCTGCTCGACGGAGGCATAAAATGCGTCCATGTCGATGTGTATGATACGGCGGTGGTTGATGGTTGGTAGTTGATGGTTGGTTGACCGGCAGCGAGATTCTGAATTCAGTTGCGGACGATTAAAGAGAGATTCTTGCCAATTCGTACATCGTAAATCAATTTTTTCCCTTCCTCTGTTTCGGGCGAATAATCAGGCGCAGGCTTTGGTCGTAAGTCAGATAATTAACAATCCAATTGAAGAAAACGATGAATCTGTTGCGGAAACCGACCAAGCTAAAAAGGTGGACAAACAGCCAGACCAGCCAGGCGAATGCGCCTTTAAATTTCCAACCGGGCAAATCGACCACGGCTTTATTTCTGCCGACGGTTGCCATGCTGCCTTTATCCGAATACGCAAATTTTTCGCGTAGTTTTCCTTTCGATTGGCGGTCGAAATTTTTGGCAAGAAACCGACCCATCTGTATCGCAACCTGCGCAACCTGCGGGTGTCCGTACGGATATTCGTCCGATTTTAAAACCGCTACGTCACCGACCGCAAAAATGCGATGCACGCCTTCCACTTCCAAATAGTCATTGACCGCCAGGCGGTTGCCGCGTTGAATGCAGCTTTCGGGCAGACCTTTGATTTTATTACCGACAATGCCCGCCGCCCATATCATTTTGTGGGTCGGAATGGTTTGTCCGCCTTTGATATAGACTTTTTCGCCGTCGTAATCTTCCACGCGGGTATTGAGTTGCACTTTTACCCCGAGTTCGGTCAGGTAGTCGAGTGCGCCCTGCGAGGCGTTTTCCGACATGCCCGCCAACAAGCTGTCACCGCCCTGCAAGAGATGGATTTCTATTTCGGAAACGTTCAATTCCGGATAATCTTTCGGAATGACGTGCATTTTCATTTCCGCCAAAGACCCGCAAACTTCCACACCCGTCGGACCGCCGCCGACGACGACAATGTCCAAGAGTTTTTGTCTTTCGTCATAATCGGGCGTAATGAGCGCCTTTTCGTAATCGGATAAAATCTCGTTGCGCAGATACAAAGCCTCGCCCACGGATTTCATGGAAATGGATTTTTTTGCAATACTTTCGTTACCGAAAAAATTGGTGTACGCACCGATTGCCAAGACCAAATAATCATAGTTCAAATAACCGATATCGGTAAAAATCTGCTGCTTTTCCGTATCGACCCTATCGACTTCCGTCACCCGAATGTGGATGTGCTTGTTGCGTTGAAACATTTTGCGCAGCGGAAAAACAATGCTCGACGGCTCCAATCCCGCCATTGCCACCTGATAAAAAAGCGGCTGAAACTGGTGGTAATTATTCTTGTCCAACAGCACTACCTGATACTTGCTTTTTGCCAATCGCTTTGCCAGTTCCAAGCCCGCAAAACCCGCCCCGATAATGACGATGCGCTCGCGGTCGGTCTCGGGAACATTAAATTTAGTTTGTATTTTTTCAGACATAGAGTTGGTTGATGAATGGTGGTTGATAGTTGATGGATGCGCGTGTTTTTCAGCACTGTCTTGTTACATGATAAACACACGGATACCTGTTCGGTTAGATATGATGTTGTCTTTTCTGAAAATAAAAAAGTCTCTTCACACCGAGCGAAGAGACTTTTTTGAGGAAATATACAGTAAGTAAAAGCGTAGTTCCCGTCCACCGTCCACCATCCACCGTTCACCGTCTATAAAACCACATTTAAGCCCAAACGAAAGTTGACAATTTCGCCGTCTTTTTGCGAAATCAAACCCGCCACATTTTCCGTCAATGCGTAAAACTGCACGGGGCCGAGTTTGACCATACCGTTGAGACCGACGTTGGTAAATTTATCGTTGATAATCGAATAAGTCGCGCCCGCCGTTGCGATTTTTCCGAGCTTCATTTGACCGCTCAAAGTCACCGCCGTAAAAGGATTTAAGTCCTCGAAGCGACCGTAGTACAAGGCACCGACCGTCAGTTTTTCCGTCAAATCGTAACGTGCGCTGACGTAAGCCTGCGAGGCCAAATCGGTGGTGTAAGACGCATCGTTTTCTTCGACGACAAAGATGGCTTCCAAAGTATCGAGTGCGCCGGCGAAGTCGATTTCTTCGCCCGTCAGTGCGCCCGAAATATCCAAGCCGTCGTAGGTGAAAGTGCCGCGTGTGGAATAAGTATTCGCGTTTTCTTTCCAAGTGATGCTGCCGAGGTCTAAGACGCTCGCCGAGAGTTGCAGTTTGCCGAGGTTGACTTCCGCGCCGAGGTCGAAAGCCACGCCGGTATTGCCGCCGAATTGAATGTCTTCGCCTGCGGGCGCATATTCAAATTCGTAGTCACCGAAATTTTCAAACTGCAAAATACCCGCACTCGCCAACTCGTAATCGGCATTGACGGTCAGTTGATAAATGTCCGGGTCGGTATAAATCGAAGCCTGCTGCCTGTCGGGATTCGTGACGGCACTGCCCGCCCCGACGAGGTATTTGAAGCGACCGCCGACGTTGAATTTTTCGGTTTGATACGCCAAGCCGAGTGCAAATTCATTGTAAGTTTTAAAATCGACGCGGCTGCCGATTTCCACCGTTTGGTCGATAAATTGCGCATTGCCCTGAAAGGCAACCTGCGCAAAGGTTTTCGGGTATTCGTACACCGCATCGAACCGCAGAGCGTGGCTGAGGCTGACGCCGAATTTTCCGAGATTGACACCCACATTTATCGTCTCCAAAGAAAAGTATTGGCGCAATTTATTTCGCGTATCCATGCTCGCAATTGCGGCGTCGATGTCCAAGACATTCTCGCCGTTTTCTTCCCGAATGACATCGCTCAAATTGAAGCCTTCGACGACGGAATTATTGTAAAAAGAAGCGATACCAATGCTTACTTTTTCCTCGGAAAAATGCGCGGGATTGGTGCGGTTTTGCTGCCACACATCCATAAAGTGCAGCGCGAGATTTTGCTGGGCAAAAAGGTTGCCGCCGCAAAATAAGGTCAGAATAAAAAGGAAATTTTTCATTTATTTTTTTGATAGCGATTGACGAAAGCAGGTTTTGGAGGGTGTTCAAGAGTTTAGTTCCGATAGCTATCGGAATTAGTCGTTTAGGGCAAACCTGAGGGTTTTTAAACGTCTAAACCCCTAAACTTCTAAGCAACAAAAAATCAGTTGCGTCGCAATTTCATTCCCATCCGTATCTGTACCTCTTGGTCGGCTAAGACTCGGACGGGTATGCTGCCGTCGTCGGTAGTGGAAAAGAAAGTCGTGACGAGCACTTTGTTCGCCTCGTCGGCAATGGCGCGGAAACGGTCGGCATCGACGGGCACCAAAAATTCTTCTTCGCGCGAGCCGACGGAAATGCCGTCGTCATCGACGGCGGGCGAGGCTATCAGCGTGGTGGCGTCGGTGAAGAGCGAGTCGATAACTCGATTGTTTTCGCCGGCAAAATAAATTTGCATGGTCATGTCGAGCGGTAATTCATTTTCACTGACAATTTTAAATTCCGCGCTTGCCACGTCGTCGTAACCCGCAAAATCGAGGGCAAAAGTATCGGTCGCGCCGAAATTATTTGCCGTGCCGAAGATTGGCAAATCCGCTTTAACCTTCACGGCGTATTCGCTTTCGCAGGAAATAAAACCGCGCAAATCCGTGTCTTGATTTGGATTGGGCAAAGCATCTACGTCATAGCGAATGATGCGCGGACCGCTGCCGAGGATTTCGTCGATGTTGGAATTATCGCGGTTGAAAATGTAGGTTGTGGTCTTCGTTTCGCCGACCTCGTCGAGGGTCGGGTAGGCAAAATTGATGCGCAAATCTTCACCGAGTTCATCGCTTTGCAGCGGCAGGGTATCGCCGTTAATGGTGATGACTTCAAAGTATTCGGAAGTGGAAGCGACCGGCAGACCGAAAGAATTTTCGATGGTCATGGTGATGGTCGGGTCTTGAAAATAGACGTCGCCGCGAATAAAATCATCGAAAAAGTCAATGACAATCTCACCGGGCGTACTGTCGAAAACCTCCTCGCCGAGGTAGCCTTCGAGGTAGTCGAAACGCAGGTCTTCGTTGATGGTAAAAATTAAATTACGATTGTCGGTATTAAATTGTACATCGTTGCCGTCGGCGTCGGTGGCCGTATAGAGAATGCGCAAAGTACCGTCCTCTTCGGGGTTAATGACTGCGCCGGCGAGGTCTTCGGGCATTTCAAGATTGCCGTATTGTAAACCCTGCGAAGTCTCGGCGGACACATTAAAGACAATCGGTTCGCCGTCTTTAAGGATGTTGGGAAAAGTCAGCGTCAGATCGATATCATCGCCCGGCAGGATGTTGAACGCATAGATTAAACCGCCGGATTTAAGGCGAATAAAGTCGAACTCGTACTCTTCGGGAATAGAAAAAGGCACCTCGAATTCATTGTCCAAAATCGGCACCGGCACACCGAGGGGCAAGACGTCGTTGATGGCAGCGGTGATAATTTCGGAGGTTTCGCGCAGCACTTCGCCTTCGTAAGTAAGGCGAATGCCGCCGTCGGGTTCGATGGTAATTTCGGCGAGCTCACCGAAGTTATCCAAAAGTTTTTGCAGCGTAAAATCGGCGGTAAAGAGCGGGATGGCAAATTCGCCGTCGGCACCGACGACTTCGATACCGTCGAGGTCGTCGATATTTTTACAGCCGACTACGGTCAGCAAAGCGGCGAGGACAGCGAGCAGAAATAATCTCATATTTTTATTTTGTTGGTGAGCGGAGAATTTAGACAATAGATTTTAGACGTTAGACTCCCGTTTTGACTTGTTCTCTTTTATGATTTGATGTTATCGGTAATTTCCGGCAGTAGAAACATCTATTGAACATCCCGAAAAACGAGTGCAAAAGTAGGCATTTTCCGTACCACAGTCAGGTGTGCATTCGCGGATTTGTTTGTCTGTAAGACAATAACGCAGTCGCTTTCCCTTACGTGTCGAAAAATTATGTCTCATTTTGTCAAACGGCTGTCAAAGGGGGCAGACCGGCGGTGCGGACTTTATTATCTTTGCGGCAGAATCAACCCGGAGGCGGGTTTTTCTGTTGTAAGAGTAGAAATGCGTGACGATTCCACAGTTTTGTCGTGCTTACGAGAATTATTAAAATTACAGATGATGAATGAATTTTGGGTCATGTTCGGTTTGATATTAGGCGTTTTTGTGGTGGCTTTTGCCATGATAAATATCCGTCATATTTTTACGGGGAATGAATTTCGCGGAACTTGCGCGCAGGTGAATGCGAAGTTGAAAAACGAAATCGGGGAGTGTACCGTGTGCGGTCGCAAGCCGGAAGAGGAATGTAAAATGCCGGAAGTGGCGAAGTAGCCGGAGGTTGGTAGTTGATAGTATGTGAGTTCTCGATGTCGGTAAATACTTCCGATTTGGTTGTTTGTTTTCGATTTAGGATTCTATGAAGTTTTACAAAAAAGATTTAAATGCCCTGACAGTTTTTAGGATTGTCGGGGCGTTTGTGTTTTCTAACGGTTAAATTCGTGTTTACTCAAAAGGTGACTTGTTGAGAGATAAATGAGTCACCCCGTGAGTAAACACGAATTTGACTTTTAACCAAAAATTTACGCATTTGTCAAAGGCTAAAAAATACGACATACTGATTTTCGGAGCCGGTCTGACGGGCTTGACGCTCGCTTATCTGCTGCGCGACAGCCGGTTCAAAATCGGCATCCTCGAAGCGCGTGACCGCATCGGCGGGCGGGTGCACACGTTATACCCGGCAGGCGAGGCGGCGCAGGAGGCGGGCGCGACTTGGTTGGGCAAAAAGCATACGGCTTTGCTCGACTTATTGACGGAATTGAAATTAGAAATTTTTCCGCAATTGACGAGCGACCGTGCCGTTTACGAACCCTTCTCCACGCAACCGCCGCAGGTCGTGACATTGCCGCCGAACGACGCACCGAGTTATCGGATTAGGGGCGGTAGTTCGATACTGATAAATACTTTGTTTGAGAATTTGGAAAACGCGGAAGTGATGACCGGGCAGCGGGTCGTTTCCGTAGAAAAACGGGCGTCTGACTTTTTGGTGAAAACCGATACGGGGAGTTATACTTCTCGAAAAGTCGTCTCGACTCTGCCGCCGTATTTACTTTTGAAAACGGTTGGTTTTTCGCCCGCTTTGCCCGCAAATTTGCAGGCATCGGCGCAGCAAACGCACACGTGGATGGGGGAGTCGATAAAGGTGAGTTTGACTTACGCTGAGCCGTTTTGGCGGGCGGAAAATACGAGCGGTACGATAGTCAGCAACGTCGGACCGGTTAGCGAAATGTACGACCACGCTGACTTTGCGGACGAAAATTTTGCGCTGAAAGGTTTTATCAACGGCGCGTATTTTTCTTTGCAAAAAGAAGAACGTTTGGCGATGATTTTACGGCAGTTGGAAAAATATTACGGCGCGGTGGTGCGAGATTATTTGACTTATAACGAGACGGTTTGGCGAAAAGAATCGTTTACTTTCGCGCCTTATGAAACGCACGTTTTACCGCACGAAAATAACGGTCATGCCTTGTACCGACAGCCGCTGTACGACGGTGACTTTTACCTTGCGGGCGCAGAAACCGCCGCAGCTTTTCCCGGTTACATGGATGGGGCGGTGCGCAGTGCGCGACACGTTGCCGCTCAAATTTTAAAATCTTAGCGTGTGACCGAAAAAAGAAAAATCGACCACTTTGTGTACTGCGTTCCCGATTTGGCGAAAGCCGTTGCGGAATTTGCACAAAAAACGGGCGTCAAACCGACTTACGGCGGCAGGCATTTACGACAAGGTACGCACAATGCTTTACTGAAAATCGGCGATAAAATGTACTTAGAATTTTTGGCAATCGACCCCGAAAATCAAGACGTGCCGCCGCCGCGTTGGATGGGTATCGACCTGCTGACCACACCGAAAATCACGCGTTGGGCTTTGCATTCCGACGACATTGAAAGAGATAAAAAGATTTTGCCCGCCGACCTCGCCGTGACGCACGCCGCACAAAGACAAACCGCCGCCGGAGACCTGCTGCATTGGCAAATGACGCTGCCGCTGCCGAATCCGGAAGTCGAGTTGTTACCGTTTTTTATCAATTGGAAGGCCGTGCACCCGACGGATAATTTAATGCAGGAAATGCAGTTGGAAAAAGTAGAATTCGGATATCCGAAACCCGCTGAATTTCAACAATTTGAACTTCAAGTCGAACAAGAAACTTTTCACGCGAAAGAGTCGAGGATTCGAGTGCATTTTGCGGGAGAAAAGGGGGAAATTATTTTATGAAAAACTAATCCGTCTTAATCCGCTTATCAAAAGGCACTTTAAACTGATACAGCACATCGTCCGCCTTATCGTCACTCAGCACATCCAAACCGTAACGCACCTGACGCGGGTCGTCATAGACGAAAGTGCCGAATATTCTGTCCCAAAAAGAGAAAATGTTGCCGAAGTTGGTGTCTGTCCACGGACGCTCGAAATGGTGGTGAAATTTGTGCATGTTGGGCGTGATAATCACGAAACTCAAGGCTTTATCCACGAAAACCGGCAGGTTGATATTGGCGTGTGAAAAGTAGGTAAACAGCACACTCAATACCCGATAAACGAGGTAAAAAGCAAGGGGCATTCCGCTGACGATAATCGCTCCCAAAGCAAAAACTTCACGAATGAGATAGTCGCCGGGGTGGTGGCGTGTGCCGGTGGTGGCATCGACCTGCGTGTCGCTGTGGTGCACCATGTGAAAACGCCACATCCACGGTACGCGGTGCAGCAGGTAGTGCGCCAAGTATTGCGCGATGAAGTCCAAAAAGGCAACGGCAATCAGCAGTTCCGCCCACAGCGGGAGGTTGAGATAGTGCAAAAAACCGATTTGGTTCGCATCCGTCCACACAAAAATACCGAGGGTCAGCAGACCGAAAATGACGTTGATAACGATGCTGGTGCTGAGGAAAATCATATTTCTGCCCGCATGTTTCCATTTTTCGTAGTTGAGTTGAATGAGCGGAATAGCTCCTTCCAAAATCCAACTGCCGAACAGGCATATCAGAATCCAAGCGAGTTTTTCGAGAGAAGAGAGATTTTCGACAAAGGAAAGGAAAGCGTCCATAGCGCAGCATTATTTAATGTGACGAATAAAAGGTTGTGTAACAAAGTCGAACGGCATTTTCACTTCAAAGGTAAGCGGAAAAGAGGAGAAAAGTTGTGAATAAAGAGTGAAATATTGCGAAAAGTATGAAAACAGGCTTAATTCTCCGCTTTTTTATCTTCGCGCTCCCGAAAGTGCACGATACCTTCGTGCAAAGATAAAAACCAGCGGTCTGCGCCGATTTCTTCGGTAAAGCCCGATTTGGTCAAACGGTCACGAATCGGACCGATGGCACCGCAGACGTAAAAATCAATGCCCGATTTGCGCAAAAAACGGTGAATGTCGCGCAGGGCGGTCAGTCCGCTGCTGTCGATGTCGATGATGCTTTTGGCGTCTAAAAAGAAGCATTTCAGCGGGCGATTTTCTTCCAAAACCAACTCCCGAATTTTATCTTTGAAATAAGAAGCATTGGCAAAAAAAAGTTGATTGTCAAAGCGCACAATGAGGGCTTCCGGCTCGCTTTGAATGCTGTCGAAACGGTCGATATTGCGGTAGTAAGTCTTGCCCGGCATAATGCCCAACACGGCGATATGCGGACGGGAGGCGCGGTAAAAAATATTCAAAATTGACAAAACGACGCCGACTTCCACACCTTCTTCGATACCGAAAATCAAAGTCACCAAAAAAGTAGCGAGCATCAAAAAAAAGTCGCTGCGGTGAAATTTCCACAACCGAATCGCCTCCTTGTGTTCTATCAAACCCGGCAGTGCCAACAAGATAATCGCCGCCAAAATCGCCTTCGGCAAATAGTAAAAAGCGGAAGTAAACAGCAGTAAAGTCAGCCCGATCAGCACCGCCGTCACGATGCCCGCCAGTGTCGTCCGCGCCCCCGCCGAGTTGTTAATCGCAGAGCGCGTAAAACTCGCCGAGGTCGGCATCGCCTGAAACAATGCCCCGCCCATTTTCGACAGACCGATGGCAATCAGTTCACGGTTCGGGCGCACGATATAGCTTTGGTGTTTGTTCTCCAAAGTCTTGGCAATACCGATGCTTTCGATAATACCGATGAGCGTCACGGTCACGACGGTCGGAAAAAGACTCCGGAAAATATCGACGGTAAAATAGGGCACCTCAAAAGCGGGCAGACCCTGTGGTATCGAGCCGATAATTTCCAACCCCATTTTGTCTAAACCAAAAAACCATGTCAAAAAAGTACCGGGTATCACCACCGCGAGGGCAGAGGGAATGCGGCGGTCGAATTTTTTCAAAATCCACATCAAAAGCATGGAAGCCGTGCAGAAAACGACCGTCAGCAAATGCGCCCGGTCGAGGTGCGTAATTGCGTAAGAAAATTTTTGAAAAAGAGATAAATCACGGTCGATGGGAAAGCCCAAAAAATCGGATAATTGCGAAGCCAAGATAATAAATGCCGCCGCCGTGGTGAAGCCGGCAATGACGGGTTGCGACAGAAAATTCACCAAAAAACCCATCCGCAGCAGCCCGAATAAAAACTGCAAAAGCCCGATAAACAAACCCGCCGCCAGTGCATAACCGACAAACTCCGGCGTCAAAACCTCCACCCCCGGAATGTTACTGATGCCCTCCGCTACTAAAACCGAAGACACCGCCACCGGCCCGATAGCCAACTGCCGTGAACTGCCGATAAAAGCATAAATCACCAACGGTATCAGCCCGCCGTACAGCCCGTAAATCGGCGGCAAACCCGCCAAAACCGCATAAGCCATGCCCTGCGGTATCAGCATCACGCCCACCGTCAGCCCCGCGATAATGTCGGCGGTAACGTTGCGCTTTTGCGAGTCTTTCAAGTCCTCGACGAGCGGTGATAATTTTTTGAAAGAGAGGCGTTTGATGGAAAAAGGTTTGTTTGTTTGTTTGTTTGAGTGGTTTGAATCGTTAGAGTCGTTTTTGAGTTTGGAGTCGTTTTCAGATTTATGGACGGCTCTCCGGTCAACCGACAACGGTCAACGGGCAACGACCTCCGCTTCCTCCAAAATATAATTCAAATAATACAAATCGCTGTCATTCAGTCGCAGTTTTCCGCGAAAAGTAACGGTTTGGTCTTGTTTAAATTTGTTCTTGAATTTGTTCTGCAATTTGATGTCCATAATCGTTTCCGGACCCGCCATGCCGCAGAAAAAGCAGGAGCTGAACGGATTGGCGGACAGGACGATAATGCTTTCTTCGCCCGTCTCTTCGACGGGAATGACGTAGCCCGAAATCCGGACTTTTTCCCCCGCGAGTCGTTGCACACTCGGGCGAAAAACGGGGTAGGGGACGTAAGTATCGACTTCTTCCGTGTAGCGTTCTTCAAAATCTACTTCCGCCAGATGCGCCCAGGTCAATTCGATGTAGCCGTCCGCATTTACGGTGTATTTGACGGTATCGGTCGGCGGGGTTTTGATGGTGTCTAAGGGCGGTGGGGTCGGCGGCAGGTCTTCCGCTGCTTCCGCTTCTGCCTCGTATTTGTCGGAAACGGTCTCGGGCACATCGGTGCAGCTTGCTAAGAGAAATATGGAGAGGATGAAAATGAGTTTTGTCATAGAAGTTAGAGAGGTTTTCAGAAGACCCCTAAATCCCCGGAGCGGGGACTTGCTCCGCTCCGGGAATTACCGGTAAAATAAACAATAATAATTACTCGAAAAAGAACGGAAAGAAAAGATACGCAATACATCAAAAAAAATAAAAGAGGCATTCAGCAACCACAAAACAGCAAAGCAAAAAAAACGAAAGCCGTCCGGCAACCACCAACTACCACCCACCACCTAACTCACCATCTTTTCACCTGATAAGGATACCGCACTTCGTATTCCGCCTTCACCATTTCCAGCAATTTCGCCCGCAATTTATCCATGTTTTCCTTATTGAGCGCCGAAATGAAAATATTTTCCGCGTCGAAGTCATTACGCAGTTTACGTTTCAGGTCTTCCTCGATTTCGGTTTTGACTTCTTCTTCCAGCAGGTCATCGAAATAACGCTCGCGGTAGAGGTCGATTTTATTGAAAACCATCAGCGTCGGTTTTTCCAAAGCACCGAGGTCGCGCAGCGTTTCTTTAACGGTGATGACTTGGTCTTCAAACTGCGGATGCGCAATATCGACGACGTGCAGCAAAATATCCGCCTCGCGCACCTCGTCCAGTGTCGATTTAAAACTTTCAATCAGGTGCGTCGGCAATTTGCGAATAAAACCGACCGTATCGGACAGCAAAAACGGGGTCGCTTGCAGCACCACCTTTCGCACCGTCGTGTCCAAAGTCGCAAAAAGTTTGTCTTCCGCAAAGACTTCGGACTTGCTCAATACGTTCATCAGCGTGGACTTGCCGACGTTGGTGTAACCGACCAAAGCCACGCGAATCATCTCGCCGCGTTGCTTGCGGCGGGTCTCGTTTTGCCGGTCGATTTTTTCCAATTTCTTTTTCAGCAGCGAGATTTGGTCGCGCACGATACGTCTGTCCGTCTCGATTTCTTTCTCCCCCGGTCCGCGCATTCCGATACCACCGCGTTGGCGTTCGAGGTGCGTCCACAGACCCCGCAGGCGCGGCAGCAGGTATTGCATTTGTGCCAAATCGACCTGTGCTTTCGCCTGTGCCGTTTGGGCGCGTCGTGCAAAAATATCCAAAATCAAACTCGACCTGTCCACGATTTTGACCTTCAGTTCTTCTTCAATGATATTGGTCTGCTTTCCGGTCAAATCATCATCAAAAATCACAACGTTAATGTCGTCGTGTTCTTCGATGTACTTCTGGATTTCCTCCAGTTTACCCTTTCCCACAAAGGTGCGCGGGTTGGGGTGTTTCATGCGTTGTGTATATACCTTGCGAGTGGTAGCTCCGGCGGTCATCGCCAAAAACTCCAGTTCGTCCAAGTGTTCTTTTACCGTATCCTCGTCGTCTTCGGGGCGAATGATGCCGACCAGTACGGCATTTTCTTCGACCTTCAGACCGAGTTTGGTTTGCTTATTTAAATCCCATTGAATGCTTGGATCCATGTGTTGGTTGGTGGTTGATAGTTGATGGTTGGTGGTTGCGGTAGAAATTTTTTTTTAATAATTCCGATAATTCTCCCAAGCTGTTTTTCTATTCGGCAGCGAGTGCGGGGCATTTTCAAAATGCCTTGCACTTACCGTAGCTTTTTCTTGTTACTCTTAATCCGGTTATTTACTCGACCCGGACGATTTTACAATTCTAACTCCAGCAGCGTGAGCAAACTGTCAACTTGTTCCTGTGGTTTGAAAGTTCCCTGCATTCGCAATCTTTCGCCGTTGTTGGCGTATTCGTAAGTGCGATTAAGGTACATGCTCATGGCTTTATCGTCAATTTGACCTTCGTTGTAGCCCGCTTTGATGATTTTCCAATTGTGGAGTCGGTCGCCCAATTCCGATGCGTGATGAATGACTAACCACGGCGCGGCGGAGGCGACTTCGCCGAGTTTAAAGACATCGGGGTAGCCGTGAATTTCAAACAGCTTTTCGATTTTCAGCAGGTTCAGTTTGTCTGTCTCACTAATAACCCGTTCCGCTGCAATGTGTTCGCCGGAGTTATAACCGTGCGTTTGTTGTGCGGCGGTAGCGGCATTGCGGGCGTCTTGGTCGGCGCGGTAAATGACCTCGTAATAATCCGCTAATTTCTTCGGCGTGTCGAGCATTTTTATTTCTCGGTCGAGGTCGATTTCGGGGGCGGCGATTTTTTTGTTTTCGGTGTTTTGGCAGGAGAAAAAGAGGAGGAGAGGGAAGAGGTATTTGTACATTTTTGAAATTGTTATTTTAATTTTTGTGAAATATATGAGCACTCATCCTGAGAGACAAGTCGGACGCTCATTTTTTGTCGGAGGGCAAAATAATGAATGTTTGACGCGGGCGGTTTGGAGTTTTTATGTTTTTTTTAGTAACACAACAAGTCAGATGAGCATTATTTTTTTTCGTTGAAAAATCCGCATCCGACTTGTTTAACAAACCAAAAATTTACAATTTCTCCACCACCAAACTCTCCCCGCCGACCTGCAAAATATAAACTCCTTTTGCTAAATTTTCGACGGGCATTTTTGCCGTCAAACTCCCCGCTGCCACCGCTCGCGCTCGCAAAAAACGACCACTCGTATCGTACAAACGCAACTCGGTCAAGGTTTGTACCGGTTCGGAAAAACGCACGTTGATAACCTCTCGCGCAGGGTTCGGAAAAACCATGAAAGTCGCCTCCGCAGCGGGCGCATCCACAGCAGACGGCGGCTCGAAAAGCGGTGAGTCCCACACTCCGCTGCCGTGCGTCGCGGCGCGCAAACGGCGGTTACTGTCTTGAATATCCAAGTGCATCACCATCGTCGCGCCGGGCAGACCGGTCTGAAAAGGCGTTAAAGTCGGTGTCTCCGCATCGTCTTCCAGCAGCCACACGCCGATGTCGTTTCCGATGTAAATATTTTGCGGGAAAAGCGGGTCGATGGCTACCGTATTGGTCGGCAAATCGGGTAAATCCGGAGCGGCATTTGTCCAGGTCGCGCCGCCGTCTTCGGTCTTAAAAAGGTGACCGGTATCGAAGCCCGAAAAGGTGACGAACACCCGGTCGGCATCAGTCGGGTCGATACTGATGTCGGTGCAAAGGCGGTCGGGTAAATCGCTCATCCACGTCCAAGTCGCGCCGCTGTTCGTACTGCGAAAAACCTTACCGGGACCCGCTTCCGGAGCGAAAGGCTCGGGCGCGGTTGCCGCGTAAAGCACCGTCGGGTCGGACTCTGCCGTGCCGATGACCATGACGGGCAGGGCGGGGTCGAGAAAGTCGTCGGAGGTCGCCTCCCACGTATCGCCGCTGTCGGTCGAGCGATAAACGCGCTGTGCGGCGGCGTAAATGACGTTCGGTTCGGGTTTGTAAATTTCAATCGGGGCGATAAAACAAACGTTTTCAAAATCGGCTTCTTCGGGCGCGATAAAGTTGAAATTATTACCGCCGTTCGTGCTGCGGCGCAGTCCCAATCTTTGCGAGGTGCCGTAAAAAATACTGTTGTCGGTCGGGTGCGTTTTAGCACTGCCGCCGTCGCCGCCGATGACGCGCTGCCAAGAGTCTTCGCCGCGATAAATCGCCGTGGCGTTGTCCTGCATTCCGCCGATACCCAAATCGGGAAATAAATCGTGGCTGCTGAAATCCGCGTAAAACTGTTGCGTTTGGTAGCTGCCGTTGCGCCCTTCCCAGTTTTCGCCTTTGTCAAAACTTACAAAAATACCGCCGTCGGTCGCCGCAAAATAGGTGTTCGGTACGACCGGATGCGGATAGACCGCGTGAATGTCCGCATGTACATAATCGCCCGGACCCTCGGGACCGCCCACGGGCGTCTGCCCGAAATCCCAAGCGTACCAGTAAGTTTTTTGCTCGATGTTAAAGCCGCCGTTCACCGATTTGTAAGCATCGACGCCGACCCACAGCAGCGTCTCGACATCTTGCGGGTCGAGCAGTACATCGTGCGCAAACCAACCCTGATAGGTCGGTACGTTTTCATTGTTGACGAGCGTCCAAGAGTCGCCGCCGTCTTCGCTGCGAAACAAACCGTATTCCTGATTAGTGCCGTTGTAGTCCGCCGCCGAGCAGTACATGATATTTGCGTTGGCAGGCGAAAATTTAATCCGCGCCTTACCGCTGTAACCGACGGGCGCGCCGTTTTCGACCAAAGTGAAAGTGCTGCCGCCGTCCGTACTGCGATAAATGCCGCTGTCGTCACCATCGAAAAGCGAACCGACGGTCACGAAAACGATATTCGGGTCAGTCGGGTGCAGCGCGAGGTGGGAAGCCATTGGCAGGTCGAGCACGAGTTCCCAGTTTGCGCCGGCATTTTGGGTGCGGTACAGTCCTTCGGAGGTCGCGGCAAAAACTACATCCGGGTCGGAGGTCATAATTTTCATATCCGTCACGCCCGTCAAATCGGAAAAATCTCTGTCCCAACTCTTCGTCCAGGTCGCTCCGCCGTCCGTGGTTTTCAAAATGCCGATGCCGTAAGAGCCGCGTGTGTAGCGGTCAACGGTGCCGGGACGGGTTTCCGCACTGTTGTAAACCTCGCCCGTGCCGATGTACATTTCGTCAGGATTGTCGGGATTTATTGCAATCGCAGGTACGCCTAAAACCGGAAAATCAATCATCACTTTTTCCCAACCGACGTAGCCCTCGCCGGCGGTTTCGGTTTTCCACAGTCCGCCGCTCGCGCTGCCCGCGTAGATGGTACTCGGCTCGGTCGGATGAAATGCCAAACACAGCGTGCGCCCGCCGATATTTTTCGGGCCGAGTGCCTGCCAGTCCGCCTCCGTGCTGCGGGTGACTGCTTGCGCGGCGAGTTGTTTGTAAGCTGTCTCGTATTTTTTTGCAGGAATAAAGTGCCCCGGATAGCTGCGGCTGAAACTCCACCAATCGAGCGCAACGCCGGCACCGCTTTGAGTTTCGCGGGGCGGCTCGGGGGCGGCGCAGGAGGCGAGCAGGAGGGTGAGGAAAGAGAGGAGGAGGAGATGTTTTTGCATGGTGGCTGTTTTTATTTTTGTAGAAATCGGAGATTACTGCTTCGCCCAAATCATCGGCTCGTCCATAAATTCCGCATCGTATAGGCTTTGCAGATAAACCGTCAAAGTATAATTATTCATTTGCGGTAAAAAGGCTAAATAACCTTGAGTCAAATTCGGAGCAGTATAAACTGCATGGACGAAACCGTCTGAGTCCAAACCCGTGATTTGTACAGAACCTACACCGTTCGCATAAGTAGCATTTCTGCCTGATGCATCAAAAACAATGTAACCGATACTGCTTTCATACCACGTCGTATTCGCCAACAGCCCCGTAATAATTTGGTCGCTGACTGCCGTAAAATCAGTCGGCTCTTCGACGGTCGGCTCTTCGGCGATCGTGCTTTCAGCGGTCGTGCTTTCGGTCGTGGGCACCTCGGCGGTAGTTTTTTCCTGCTTTAATTCGGTGTCGGTCGGCAGGGTAGTCGTAAACTCCGTCGGTATTACCTCGTCTTCTTCCATACTCAAACCGATAACCATCAATAAGATAAAAATGACGCCGATAGTAGCGAAAACCCACAGTACCGGGCTGCCTTTTGACTTGCCGGAAGTCTGCGCGGCGGCATTTTGTCTGCGGGCGGCGGCAGCGGTTGCGGCGGTTCTGCCCGCTTTGATGTCTTCGACGATGTTGAGCAGGTTGTATTCGATTTGGTTCAGTTGCTTGGGGTCGGGACCGAGACCGAGTCGCTGCTCTTTTTCGTACTTGTTGTATTTACCTAACAGCATGACGACCGAATGACGGTAAGCCTTGTCGATATTTTTCTGCTGCGCCAAATAGTCCCGCGTCAGTTCCAAAGCGCGTCGGGTTTCGCCGTTGCCGATGAGTTTGTTGACTTGTGCCGAAAGAGATTTTTCCATAAAAGTTGTCGGACGTTTGTTTTCAATTTGAAATTCGGCTTAAAAATACGGAAAAGAGAGGGAATGAGAATGCGTCGGGGAGAATTGAACGCGGAGGTGCAGAAACGCGGAGTTAGTTTGTGTTTGTAATTATTTGAAAGTCAGTCAGTTAAGTGTGTGTTCGGTTTTCGAGGAATTAATGTCAAGTACAAGGCACTTCGGAAGTGCCCGGTACTTACCTCCCGGTCATTTTTTTCGCAAAAGCACGTATTTCTTCCCTCACACCTTCCGGCATCTCACCGTTTTCCCGCCACCCGTGCACATTCCCGACATACTGCATTCCTAAATACTTTGCGGACTCTTGAAAAGGCATTAAAAAGCCGTTAATCAACTCCGGTTCCGAAGCCGAGGAGAGTACCGCCATGCTTTTTTCGCGCAATTTTCGTCCCGTCTCTTTTTCCGTTTTCAATAGGTCGGAAATGCGGTCGAAAAAGGTTTTCATGATGCCGGACATCGCGTACCAATACACGGGCGTAGCGAAAATCAGCGTATCGTATTGCTCGACAATTTCTTTCATCAACGGAATAAAATCATCATCCGCATTTTTGAATTCATAGTCAAACTCCCCGATATTTTTGGTCTTCAAATCGATAATCGGAAAGCCCGTCAATTCACGCAGATATGCTGACATTTCATAAGTTTCGCCCTTACTGTTCGAGCTGCCGAGTATAATCACGCCTTTTTTCATAGTTTTAGTTTTTTTAGGAGAGGGGTGTCAGGGGAGAGGAGAGAGAGTGTGTGTGGTAAAATTATAAATTAAACAACAGCAATATAAGGTAAGTTGAAAGTTCAGTCTCCAAAACACCCTCAAGAATAAGGTTGGAAACGACTCAAACGATTCTAACAAATCTAACAAAAACAAACCATTTCTTTCCTATTAGAAAAATTAATACTCTCTTAATCTCTATCAATTTTAATTTCACTATTTTTACGCCGCTTTACAGAAAACGACAATTCTTGTCGAGCAAAATTTTTAAAAAAATAAATACATTTATGGATAATAAAAACGGAAACGGTGTGCGTACCGAAACGGAACACATGCACGGAAAAGCCGATACGGACAGACACGGAAATCCGCACGGTAAAGTGTGGGATATGAACGAATCAAACCGCTGCCCCTTCCTCAGCGGCACGAAATATACCGCTGCCGGCGGCGGTGCCGGCAACCGCGACTGGTGGCCGAATATGCTGAACCTCAGCATCTTGCGTCAGGGGTCGAACCTCGTTGACCCGATGGACCCGGATTTTAATTACGCCGAAGAATTCAAATCACTCGACCTCGCGGCGGTGAAAGCGGATTTGGCGGAAATGATGACCGACTCACAAGAATGGTGGCCGGCGGATTACGGTCACTACGGGCCGTTTATCATTCGCTTGGCGTGGCACGCGGCGGGTACTTACCGCATTCAGGACGGTCGCGGCGGTGCTTGCTCGGGCAGTCAGCGTTTTGCGCCGTTGAACAGTTGGCCGGATAATGCGAACCTCGATAAAGGGCGTTTGCTGCTGTGGCCGATTAAGCAAAAATACGGCAAGAAAATTTCTTGGGCGGATTTAATGATTTTGGCGGGTAACGTCGCTTTGGAAACCATGGGTTTCGAGACTTTCGGTTTTGCCGGCGGTCGCGAAGATATTTGGCAGGCGGAAGAAGATATTTATTGGGGTCCTGAAGGCGAATGGCTCGGCGACGAGCGTTACACGGGCGACCGTGAGCTGGAAAATCCTTTGGCAGCCGTACAAATGGGCTTGATTTATGTCAACCCCGAAGGTCCGAACGGAAACCCCGACCCCGTGGCCTCGGCGCGCGATATTCGGGAGACTTTCGGTCGTATGGCGATGAACGATGAAGAGACGGTAGCGTTGATTGCCGGCGGTCATACTTTCGGAAAAACCCACGGTGCTGCCGACCCCGAAAAATATGTGGCGGCAGAGCCTGCGGGTTCGCCGATTGAAGAAATGAGCCTCGGTTGGAAAAACAGCTACGGCACCGGTAACGGAGAGTACACGATTACCAGCGGTCTGGAAGGTGCTTGGACGACGACGCCGGCGCAATGGAGTCACGACTATTTCAACCACTTGTTTGGTTTTGAATGGGAATTGTACAAAAGCCCGGCGGGTGTCAATCAATGGCGTCCGAAAAATAACGGCGGTGCCGGCACCGTACCCGATGCCCACAATCCCGAAAAAACACACCAGCCTTTCATGCTGACCAGTGATTTGGCACTGCGCGAAGACCCGGAATACCGCAAAATTTCCGAGCATTTCCACAAAAATCCGGATGCTTTTGCCGATGCTTTTGCGCGTGCGTGGTACAAGTTGACGCACCGTGACATGGGGCCGAAAGAACGTTACCTCGGTCCGGAAGTACCGGAAGAAACTTTAATCTGGCAAGACCCGATACCCGCACTCGACCACGAAACGGTCAACGATAAAGACGTTGCCGATTTAAAGAGAAGATTATTGGCAAGCGGTCTGTCCGTTCAAGATTTAGTGACAACGGCTTGGGGTTCCGCTTCTACCTACCGTCAGTCCGACAAGCGCGGCGGCGCGAACGGGGCGCGCATTCGCCTGGCACCGCAGAAAAACTGGGAAGTGAACAACCCGGAACGACTGGCGAAGGTATTGGACACTTTGGAAGGTGTGCGCAAAGAATTTAACGAGGCGCAATCCGGTAACAAAAAAATTTCCGTAGCGGATTTAATTGTACTCGGCGGTTGTGCCGCCGTAGAGCAGGCGGCGAAAGATGCCGGTTATGCCGTTACGGTCCCGTTTACGGCGGGTCGCACCGATGCTTCGCAGGAGCAAACGGATGTACAATCTTTCGATGCTTTGGAGCCGGCGGTAGATGGCTTCCGTAATTATGCAACCAATCGCCACCGCGCGACGGCGGAAGAAATGCTGGTAGATCGTGCTCAGTTGTTGAGCTTGACTGCTCCCGAAATGACCGTTTTAATCGGCGGTATGCGGGCAATCGGCGCCAATTACGACGGCTCGAACCACGGCGTATGGACGGACAATCCGGGTACTTTGACCAATGATTACTTCGTGAATTTGTTGGATATGAATACTACTTGGAAGGCGACCGACGAAGAGCAAAGAACCTTCGAAGGCAGCGACCGCAAGACCGGTACGGTTAAGCACACGGGCACGCGCGTCGATTTGATTTTCGGTTCCAACTCCGAGTTGCGCGCCATTGCCGAAGTGTACGGCTGCAACGACGGGAAGGAAAAAATGGTGAAGGACTTTGTCGCCGCTTGGGACAAAGTGATGAACTTAGACCGTTTTGACTTAGCTTAGTTGCCGGTCGGTTGTTGATAGTTGATGGCTCTGCCGTGTTATATTATCGACTTTTCCGTTTTGAAAATTAAGTTTACACAAAAAATAAAAGGCAGCTCGGTGACGAGCTGCCTTTTGTTTTTTATTTCTTTTTTGCTCTCTCTTCCGCAAAGACCTCCACCAATATCGGATGCACTTTTAACTTCTTGGCGACAGACTCGGTAGTTGCGTCCTTCTTCTTCAACTCCGCGAGAACTTTGTCTTTCAGCAGAGCCTGTTTTTGAATTTTCTTGACAAATTTGACTTCGACAAGTGCTAAATCGGCAATATCTGCTACGGACATTTTCTTACGGGTCAAGTGCAAAACACTCAAAATGTCTTTTTTTATCAGACCTCTTTGTAAGCCTTTTTCTATTCCTTGCTCTACACCCCGTTTCACACCCTTTTCTATCCCTTTCAAAAACAAAAAATCCTGATTTATATCGAATTGAATTCCCATATCTTGTACTTTATCAACGGTTATTTTTTGCAAGTTACGCAATCTCGACAGCATTATCAACTGATTCGTAAATTTTCTGACCGCATACGCATCTTTCCGAATGAACGTCAACCTACCTAAAATCAACTCTAAAACCGTCTCGTAGCTCAAATCCTCCCTGTCCGCCAACAGCCCTAAAATGACCTCTTCGGGAATATCCGAGTCGATAAAATCGCGGTAGCTGAAATCCTCGATACTGATAACGCCGAAAAGATAACTTAGATTTTTGAGGCGGATGTTATTTTGCATTTTTGCCTTTCCGCGACCGAGGTACAAGACGAGTTGGAGAGTCGGTTTGTTCAGTCTTCGGTATAAAAAGCCGAAGTAGAAAAGCATGCGCGCATTCATTCTTAAATTATCCGACGTTTCAAATTCTAAATGCAAAATCGCGCCGTCCGGATATTCTTTGTTGAAAATCTTGAGCAAAAAGTCAGGTTCTTTTTCGAGTGTCACCTGCATTTTCAGACGCTCTAACTTTTCGAGGCGGTCGAATTGTAAGCGAAAAATTTTGCGCAGGATGAACGGTATCAAATTACCGCAATTTTCCTTGATAATTTTGTCGATGTAATTCGCTTCCGTTTTATCGGTTTTACGATTGCCTTGGTCGTTGCTCATTTTTCGGAGGTTCGGTGTAATGTAGTTTTTATTGAAGCCAAAATACCGAAAAAATCTAAAGTGCATGAATTGCGACGTTTATATCGGTCGATTTTTGCCCTGATTTTGTTAAGACCACACAAAAACTTGCAACTTCACCGTTTTTTACTTACTTTTGACAATCGAAAAAAGGAGAAAACCACCATTCACTCAATCACATTCCTTTTTAACGTTCGTCGGGCGGAGTAAAATGCGCAAGACAGAACCCAAAAAAATCGCTTATGCAGCTCCGCAATTTTATCCTCGCCGCCTTCACGGTGCTCGGTTTCGCCTTCCTCGTCGCTTCTTGTACGCAAGACGAAGGCACGCTCATCAACAAAACTTTCACCGATGAAGATTACGAAATCATTGCTCAACACCTGAACATTCCCAACGACCGCACCGAATACCTGAATATCGCGCTGCCCAAACACATGGAAAGCAGCGGCTTTTCGGTAGCCGGCGGCACGATTACCAACAAAGGCGCTATCCTCGGTCGCGTCCTCTTCTACGATACGCGCTTATCCAAAAACGACGCGGTCTCCTGTGCGAGTTGCCATGAGCAAGCCAACGGTTTTGCCGAAAATGCGGCCTTCTCCAAAGGATTTGACAATCAGGAAACCAAGCGTAATTCTCTTGCCATCGGCAACGTCCGCTTTTACTACCACGACCGCGGCTTCATGTGGGATGAACGCGCCGAGAGCGTAGAAGATCAAACCCGCAAAACCGTGACCGACCACATTGAGATGGGCATGGACTCTTGGGCGGATGTCACCGACAAAGTCGCCGACTCCGATTTTTACCCCATTCTTTTTAAAAGTGCGTTCGGCGATGAAAACATTACCGAAGACCGCATTCAGGTTGCTTTGTCGATGTTTGTGCGCTCGATTATCAGCAAAGACGCGCCGTTTGACCGAGCGATGGTTGCGGATAATAACGGCAACGGTTTCGGTGTACCGAATTCTTTGGGTGATTTTACCGATAGTGAAAACCGAGGCATGGCTCTTTATATGAACAGTTGCCGCGCTTGTCACGGAAATATCGTCTTCCTCGGAAAATCGAGTGCTAACAACGGCTTGGACATGGAATACGCAGATAAAGGCGTCGGTGAATTGAGCAACAATTCTTACGATAACGGTGTATTCAAAGTGCCTTTTATGCGTAACATCGGTCTGACCGCACCCTATATGCACGACGGCCGCTTCCAAACTTTGGAAGAAGTTATCGAACATTACAGCAGCGGTATCAAAAATCACAATAACCTCGACGCGCTGCTTCCTGCGGGCGGTTTTGATTTTTCTGCGCAGGAAAAAGAAGATTTAGTCGCGTTTTTGCACACCTTGAGTGATGAAGTAATGGCAACGGAGGAGCGTTATTCTAATCCGTTTAAATAAAAATAAGAGAGTAGTCGATATAAATTTGATTACTTAAAACATATACTCTCCTAAAAGGGATTGTCGTATCGAACGGATGCGGCAATCCCTTTTTTCATTTTTTTCCTCATGTTTGCTCCGGAATCAGAATTGAGCCTTTTTGCAGATATGTCCCCCTATTTTTGTCCTGTAATTATTTAAAAAATCACCCGAAACTGTTCCTCTCGGAGTTGCACCCGACTCTGAATGCCGGAAATGCGGAGAGCAATTTTTCTCTCCGCTCCGGTACTTTTTCGGAAAATAATCAACTCGACCCGATTTTTAAATCGCTGTACTGAAAAAAGAATATTTAGGGGTTCTCACAATTTTTCATGAGAGTCGGCAGGCAAGTATTGTCTGCCGACATTTTGAAAGTTTCCCTTCACTTCTCTCCTCACAGCCGAGTCGCGCTGATTTTATTCTCTAATCATTTTTTATCATCAAAAGCAGACAAAAGCAGTTTCCCAAATAGCTTTCTTGTCTGCTAAACCCAAACTGTTATGTTACAAACATTTACAAAAATGCGTTTGGTATTTGCGGCGTTTCTGCTGTTTACCCTCTCTGCAATGCAAGCCCAAACCGGCGAAAAAGCCGCCGCTCGTTCCGTTATTTCGCAGTATTTGACCGAAAAAGCGATGAGCGAAAAAACATCCGCAAATATCGAATACCGCGTCGGTGACGATATCGAAGAAAACCACGGCACACGCAGCATTTTTGCGCAACAGCAACACAACGGCATCGACCTGCAAGGCGCAATGCTCGGTTACTTCATCACTAAAGACGGCAGGAAAATCGCCAATGATGACTTAGCCGAAAAAGTTTCCGTCTCTGCTTCCGCACCGACTTTGAGTGCCGAGCAAGCCGTGCGCGCCGCGATGAGCTACGCCGGCGACTTCCCGATGGTAGCCGCTTTAACGGAAAAAGAAAGCGCGAAGGACCCGCAACTGACGACGGTTTTCGACAAAGCCGACATTGCCGCCGGCGATTTCAAAGCCCGTTTGGTGTATGTACCGACGAGTTTTAAGAGCGAAAAATACCGTTTGGCGTGGGAGACACAGGCTTTTACTTTAGACCGTCAACACTATTGGCTGACTTACGTGGATGCCCTCGACGGTAAAATTCTCGACCGCCGTGATTTGGTGCTGCACTGTTCTTTCGGCGGCGAAGAGTACGATTACTCGCCCGAAGAACAAGCCGCACACGATGCGCACCACCACGCCATGCACCTCGACGCAGCGCGCGACATGGAGGAGGCGATAGAAGCCGCTAAGGCCGACCCCGCCGTGCCGCTCGCCGATATGCCTTTTGTTTTTGATAATTCCGCCGCTGTGACAACTACGGCAGCGGTTGCGGGTCTCGACCACACTTTTTTGGCTTTGGCACTACCCGCCGACTCACCTTACGAAGGCGACCAATCCGTGGTCAGAGTCAGTGACGGTGACGACAATGCTTCGCCCTACGGCTGGACAAGTTTGAACGGTGCTTCCGAAGAAAATAATACGAAAGGAAATAATGTTTTTGCTTTCTACGACCCGAGTCCCGGACCGCTCGGCGGTGCGCCCGCGAGTGTCACGCCGCCTTCGACTGTCGGCGGCACCGGCCCTTCCGATTGGGATTATCCTTGGGATTTGACCGAAGAGCCGGAGTTTATGAACGGTGCGTCTTTTCCGAACCGCGATGCGGCGATTGTCAATTTGTTCTACCTGAATAATATGATGCATGATATTTTTTATCCTTTCGGTTTTGATGAAAAACACCGCAATTTTCAAAATACCAACATCTTCAACGGCGTGGACAGAGGCGGTGTTGCTAATGATGAAGTACTGGCGCAGGCACAAGACGGCGGCGGTACGAACAACGCCAACATGCTGACCCTCGCCGACGGTACCAACGGACAGATGCAGATGTATTTGTGGACGTCGGTAGAACCGGGTAATTTGGTGAAAATCTTGGATGATAACGGCGATGTAGTTACGGACTTTCCTTCCCTGCAAGGTTCGTTTGCCAATGCGCCGAATGCCGATGTCAATCTGTTTACCACTCCGCGATTTGGAGATTTTGTGATGATTAACGGCGATTGTACACCGACGACCGGAGTGCAATCGACCGAAAGCACGGGCTGTGGCACGGGCGCGCCGATGGCGGGCGCAGGTCTGCCGCCTTGCAACGATATTGCCGGAAAAATCGTGATAATCGACCGCGGCGGTTGCTCTTTTGTCGAAAAAATTAACGGCGCCGAGCAAAATCCGACGGGGCTGCCGGCGGGTATTGTTATTGTCAATAACGACCAAACCAATCCCGATGCCGTTATTTCGATGGGCGGTACGGATGCTGCCGCTAATACCATTCAAACGCCGACCGTGATGATTAGCTTCAATGACGGGGTTGCCTTAAAAGCTGCAATCGCCGCTGCCGCCGCCAACGGAGAAACTTTGCCGGGTGCCCTGCGCCGCGATGTCGCTCCTGCACCGAAGCGCGACGGTGACTTTGATAACGGTGTCATCGGGCACGAGTACGGTCACGGTATTTCGACGCGCAGCAGTATTCGCACCGACGGCGGTCTGGGTACTTTGAGCGGTGCGGAGCAGGGCGGCGAAGGCTGGTCGGACTTTTGGGGTCTATACATTACCATGACCTCGGGAGATTTGTTACCACCCACCTCAGAGCACCCGAACGGTGTACTGCCGACGCGCGGTATCGGTAATTATGTGACTTACCAACCTGCCGACGGGCCGGGTATTCGCCCGCGTCCTTACTCTCTGGATTTCAACATCAACGAATATACTTTCGCCGGTACGGCCTCCAATCGTTTGGGGGTGAATGATGTAAATCCGGACTCGCCGCACGGTGTCGGTTTTATCTGGTGTACCATGTTGTACGGCGTGTGGCAAGAGTTTATTGATTTATACGGCTTTAATGACGACCTGTTTAACGACGGCAGCGACCTGACGACGGCGGGCGGAAATAACGTGTTTAACCGTTTGGTTATTCGCGGTATTCAAATCCAAAACAGCTCTACTTTTGTCGGTCAGCGCGATGCGATTATTCAAGCCGACGAAGAGTTGTACGGCGGTGCGCACTTTTGCAATATCTGGCGAGCATTTGCGCGTCGCGGACTCGGTATCAACGCAACGGGCAGCGATACGGGACTCGGCGGCGAGGTAGATGGTTTTGCGCTGCACCCCGATTGCTCGGCTTCCGGAGGAATACGTTTGAGTCTCGACGCACCGACTAACATTCCGAATAACAGTGTGGCGACTTACACGGTAACGGCGACTAACGTTGCGACTATTTCGACCAATAACACGACAATCAGCGTAGATTTTCCCGCCGGTACGACGGACATTGTGCCTTCGGGCAACGGTACAGTCTCGGGTACGACGGTTTCTTGGGTCGGTAATATTGCCGGCACGGCGACCGATACTTACACCGTCGATGCGCGGGTGAATACACCGACTTTTACCAATGATGTATTTTTTGACGACAACGAAGGCGCACAGGATATGTGGATGACCGTGGACGGCGGACTGCCGGCGGATGTGTGGAGAATTTCGGAAAACGACCCTTTCACGGGCAGCAAAGTGTGGTTTGTACCCGACCCGGATAATGCGAGCGACCAAAGTCTGGTCACGGCAAATCCTTCGCTCATTCCGACTGACGGTAAAATGACTTTTCACCATAAATACTCTACCGAGAAGGATTTCGATGTGGGTATCGTGGAAATTTCTACCGCTTCTCCCGCCGGACCGTGGACGGATTTGGGTAACTTTATGACGACTAACGGATATAATAACGCTGTGCCGGCGCAAAACAATCCCGTGCTTTTCGGAGCAAGCGCAGGTATGGCTTTCGGCGGTTCTTCAGGAGCGGATTATCTGTCAACGGAGGTCGATTTGAGTTCTTTTGCGGGACAAAATGCTTATTTCCGTTGGAGATTTAGTGCGGACGTGCTTTCTCCGGGCATCGGCTGGTGGGTGGATAATGTGGTTGTGGGTTCGGATATTACCTATGCGCCCGTCACGGCAAATGCGGTTTTCGATGTGAATGCGGTCATGGTTTCCGATGTGGCGGAAGTGCTGATTACGGCGCCTGCCCTGCCGGTCGAGTTGGTTGATTTCAATGCAGAAGCACGCCAAAAAGACATTTTGTTAACTTGGGAAACAGCGCAGGAATTGAATAACCGAGGCTTTCACATCGAGCGTCGTGCGGAGTACGAAAATGCCTTCCGTACCATCGGTTGGAAAGACGGTGCCGGTGACAGCGAGACTGCCGTAACTTATAATTTCATCGACGCGACGGCGGAAACGGGCGTGACTTACTACTACCGCTTACTGCAAGAGGATTTTGACGGCAGAAGCGAGTACGGTAACATTCGCAAAGCTCGCATCGAAAGTCTCGAAAATGAGGTTTCTTTGCAACCCAACCCGACGAGCGGCGCCGTGACTTTAGCGTGGGAACGTGCGGTAGGCACTTACTCCGTAGAGGTCTTCGACGCGGCGGGCAGATTGGTTTTGCAGGCTAAAGGCTTGGAGACTGCCCGCTACCGCTTCGACTTGTCCGACTTTGCGCAGCAGATGTACACGGTGCGGATTGTGACGGCGAAGGAGACGATTACTAAGAAGTTGCTTAAAGGTTGAAAAGGTTGACCGGTTGAAAAGGTTGGGGCATTTCGGTATGCCTGACTTTAATTTCGACTTTTAATTTTGTTTTCTCTTTAAAAAATCGGTGGTTCGTGTGAAAACGGGCTGCCGATTTTTTGTTTCGGATTTTTCGGCATTCCGTTCTCTCTCTCCCGGCATTCCGTTCCCCGAGGGAACTACATACCGGGTTGGAATATACCATGCCGTTGGCATTACCGGGAGGAAGGGGCAAAAAATGTCGGTAATTTATTGGAATAATTGGAAGAAGTTGCTAAATTTCGTAAATCGTAAATCGTAAATCGTAAATCGTAAATCGTAAATCGTAAATCGTAA
>JAHDCG010000201.1 GCA_020629965.1 Saprospiraceae bacterium
GTTAGGGGGCTGAAAACGCGTTGCAGAGCCGTACTGAAGACCCCCCGACCCCCAATGTGGGGGAGTATCTGTTTTCAGAATTAAAATTCGTTTTGGATTTGAATTCGATTTCAAAAAAGTTGACCCTCAAAGTTCGGTTTTCAATCAAAACGAGAGAACCCGAAAATTTTGAACTTAAACCCGCGAACTCAAGCCCGGAGAAAGTTCCCCCATTGGGGGTTAGGGGGCTGAAAACGCGTTGCAGAGCCGTACTGAAGACCCCCCGACCCCCAACGTGGGGGAGTATCTGTTTTCAGAACTGAAATTCGTTTTGAATTTAGATTCGTTTTCAAAAAATGTAAACTCAAAATCCTGTTTTTATTAAAATGAGAGAACTCGAAAATTTAAAAATTTACCACAAGCTCAAGCGCGAAGAAAGTTCCCCCGATTCGGGGGTGAGGGGGCTGAAGACGTAAAGCAAAACCGCAAACATTATCCCCCTGCGCAGTCATAAAGCAAAAGATGCACAAATGTTCAAACGGTAACCACAACTCAAACATTTCAAACCCCTCAAACCCGTTTTCCGATTTTTTTCCTTACTTTTCCCCTGTCAAATAAAACTACCATGCAAAAGATATCGGAAGACCGAAAATTTCAGGAAAAACTCGCCGCGCTCGCTCTCGAAATCGACGAGCCGTTGGAGCGGGTGCAGGAAAAAGTGCAGGAATATTTGCAGGAATTATACACTGTACAGCACCCGATGGCGAAGGTGCTGGGTGTGGAAGTCGTGCAGTACATTCTGTCGCGGGGCTACAAAAAAACCATTGATGTGGATGCGGACGAGATGCGTAAACTCGCTAAAATCGTGCGCCGCCATCCGATTGCTTTTGTGATGACGCACAAGACTTACATCGATATGTTTGTGCTCGGCATTGTGTTGGTGCGCCACGGTCTGCCGCTGCCGCACATTTTTGCGGGTATCAATATGGACTTTTTGGGACTGGGGCTGCTGGGGCGACACAACGGCGTGATTTTTATTCGTCGCTCGTTTAAAGACAACCTGATTTATAAGGCAACGCTGCGGCATTTTATCGCACATTTGATAAAGGAAAAAGGCGATTTTATGTGGGCCATCGAAGGCACGCGGTCGCGGACGGGTAAGCTGGTTTGGCCGAAATTGGGCATTCTCAAATACATAAAAGAAGCCGAGGTCGAGGCGCGGGAAGAGGTCAAATACATTCCCGTTTCGATTGTGTACGACTTGATTCCGGATGTAAAAGAAATGACGCTCGAAGGGCGCGGCAAACGTAAAACCAAAGAAAGCCTCGCTTGGTTTATGGACTACGTGCGCAAAATGGGAGAGAAATTCGGGCGCATTTCCATACGCTTCGGCGACCCCGTGGACCCGGCGGAAAACCGGGCGGCGGTCAAAATTTACAATGACCCGGGGGCGCGGGTAAATGAAGAAGGCGGCATCTCGCACTTTGCACTGGAGACGGCGCACAGCATCAATAAAATCACGCCGGTCACGACGACTTCGCTGATTTGTATTGCGCTGTTGAGTAAATTTGCGCTGACCAAACGCGGCATTGAAAGCGATGTGGCCGCGCTGATGCAATTTATCGAAAATCAAAAAAACGATGCCCTCGTCGATAGAGGACAGGCCATCGGCGAGAGTGTGCAATCCGCGCTGAACCTGCTGCTGCGCGCCGGTATTTTGCAGCAAAAAGGCGACAGTCTGCACGCCAAATACCTCATCAATCCGGATAATTATCTGCAAGCAACCTACTACGCGAATATGTCGGTGCATCATTTGTATCACCGCGCTTTTATCGAATTGGCGGTGTTGAAAATTGCCGATTTGCCGCCCGCACAACGCATTCTCGCCTTTTGGAAAGAAATTATGCGGCTGCGAAATTTCTTCAAATTCGAGTTTTTCTATTCGCGCAAAGCGCAATTCAGTAGCGAGATTGAAGCGAACTTGGAGTATTTGTCGAAAAATTGGCGGGAAAAGCTGTTGCAGCCCGAGTTAAAAGTCGAAAATTTACTGAAAAAACACGCCTTGCTGGTCGCGCCCGCCGTGCTGCACAGCTACACGGATGCCTACCGCGTCGTCACGCAGACGCTGCTGCAATACAACGCGAGCGACTATTTTATCGAAAAGAAATTTTTGGAACAATGCCTGCTGAAAGGCGAAGAAATGCACTGGCAGGGGCGCATTCAGCGCATGGAGTCGGTGTCCAAACCCTTCCTGCAAAACGGGGTGCGGTTGGCGCGGCATTTGGCATTATTGCCGTCGAAAAATAAGAAAAAGGTCGAAGGACTGCAACGTCTGGCGAGCGATTTGGACGACATCGCAACGCGCATCAACGTCTTGCAGGGCATCACTCTGGCGAAGCCCGTGCTGACCGTGCCCGTGGTGCCGGTCGAGCGCGACATCGTGCCGGGCAGCAAGACGGAGAGCGTGACCGAAGACATTATGGCGGGTGAAAGCGGGGCGCACATCGGGGCATTTTTCGACCTCGACCGCACGCTCATCAAGGGTTTTTCGGCGAAAGAGTTTTTTCAGTCGCGGGTGTTCAGCGGTAAAATGTCGCGGCGCGAGATTGTGTCGCAGTTTGCCGGCGTGCTCGTCTATGCGCGGGGTAAAGGCAATTTTGCGGGTCTGGCGGCGGTCAGTGCCAAGGGTGTACGCGGCGTGGACGAGTCCGTATTCGTGCAGGTAGGGGAGGAGGTGTACCACAAAAATCTGGCGGAAACTATCTTTCCGGAGGCGCGGGCGATGGTGGCGGCGCACCTGGCGAAGGGGCACACGGTCGCCATCATCTCGGCGGCGACGCCCTATCAGGTGAACCCGATAGCCCGCGATTTGGGCATCACGGAGGTCATGTGTACGCGCATGGAAGTGGAGGACGGAAAATTTACCGGTAACATCATCGAACCCGCCTGCTGGGGCGAGGGCAAGGCCTACGCCGCCCGTCAACTGGCGGAAAAACACAACCTCGACCTCGCCAAAAGTTTCTTTTATACGGACAGCGCGGAAGACCTGCCGCTGCTCGAAATCGTCGGTAATCCGCGCCCGATGAACCCCGACACCAAACTCGCCGCCCTCGCCTTCCAAAACGGTTGGACGCTCTACCGCTTCAGCGACCAAAGCCGCGCCGCCACAACCGATTGGATGCGCACGGGCCTGGCACTGGGCAGTCTTTTCCCCGCCACGATGCGCGGTATTTTGGACGGACTGATGAGCATGTCGTGGCACGAGGGCGCGAACGGACTCATCTCCGCCGCCGGCGATTTGGTCATCAACATGGCGGGCATTCGCTTGGTGGTCAAAGGCGAAGAAAACCTGTGGGCGCAGCGTCCGGCGGTCTTCATGTTTAACCACCAAAGCAGCGTCGATTTGTTTATTGCCGCCAAGCTCATCCGCAAAAACATGGTCGGCATCGCCAAAAAAGAACTGCAATACCTGCCGATTATCGGGCAACTGATGCAGGCCGCCGGCGTCGTATTCATCGACCGCAAAAACCGCGCAAAGGCACTCGAAGCTCTCAAACCCGTGGTCGATAAAATCAAAGAAGGCAACTCGGTCGTCATCTTTCCCGAGGGCACGCGCAGCAATTCTTACCGACTCGGGCAGTTTAAAAAAGGCGGTTTTCACATTGCGATGCAGGCGGGCGTGCCGATTGTCCCGGTGGTGGTCAGAAACGCGCACGACGCTATGCCCAACGGCACGAATGTACTGCGCGCCACGGCGATTGAAGTAGTGGTGCATCCGGCTATCCCGACGGAGAACCGGACGAAGAAGGAAGTAGCGGTAATGATGCAGGAGGTGCGGGAGGTGTTTTTGAGGGAGCTGGGGCAGGTGGAGGTTTGAGGGGGTTGGGAGGTTGAGGGGTTGAGAGGTCGGGCGTATTTGCAATCATAAGAAAACGGTCTGTTTTGCCGTAGAGACGTTGCACTGCGACGTCTGACTCCAAAGCAAAGCATTAAATTTAAGGTTGTAATGGGTGTTGATAAGGGATGCCTTTAGGTTGTTTATTTATGAACCGATTTAATTTTATGGTACTACGGTGAAAAGTGTGGGTCAAAATTTTTCTGACAGGATTAACAGTACTTTTCGGATTTCCTTTCTCATTTGTACAATGATTTTTTCGGATTTTGCCCTGTCGGGCAATTATGATTTTATCCTACCCACAATATTTACCGTAGTGCCAATTTTATATTACCAAAAGATTTTATATATGCCGATATTGCCAAAAGATATAATTCAAAAAACAGAACAAGATTTTACCGAGCCGGAAAGATATGTAGTAAAAACTATTTTATTCGGTATTTACGGGCGAGAATCGGCGTTCTACAGTAATTCAGCAATTTGTAGAGGTGTTTTATACTTAGCCAACGGTAATTTACAAAATATTGTCAATGACATTTTGCCAATGCTTCGTTTAGACCCGAGAGATTTTGGAAGTTCGGCAGCGTATAAAGCAAATATTCCTCCTGCGTTTTTGGATATACCATTCTCTGAGGTGGAGTTTCATCTTGAAAAAATATACGGAGACAGAGAAGAGCCTCCGACGGAGATATGGGAGGAGTAACCAAGGCTTTTGTTAGTAAATATGTTTTTTGTATGAACGAAAATCAAAATACGATCTAATAATGTCAATAAACAAACATTTACAATGCTATCGATAGATTTAATTCGGCAAACGGAGCAAGATTTCAGAGAACCGGAAAGATATGTAGTGAGAATTATTCTGACGGGAATTTACATGCAAAAGGCAACTTATGCAGACCCGGCAAGTGTCTGTCAAAAAATACTGAATTTAGCTGACGGGGATTTACTAAAAATCGTCAACGAAATTTTGCCTCTCCTTCGATTAGACTCGAAAGAATTTGAGCGACGGGCAGCGACGGAAGCAGAGATTACTCCTAAGTTTCTCGGAGTGCCGTTTTCTTGAACCAAAGGTTATTATCAAGTTGTCAAGTAATATCTATCTCTTAAACTTGAGCAATTCAGTCATAAAAAACTCACCTATCAAAAAACTCACTAAAAATCAACCCCAAAAAACCCATAAACCACCGGCAGCAAAAACTCCCCCGCCAACATAAAAACCCAAGTCCACAGCATCGCGTAGCACGCATATCTGAAAATACGCGCATATCTTTTATCTCTTTTTTCCTCCGGCACGACACGGGTAATCGTGCCCGCGACGAGCGTCGTTCCTATCCACAGCGGAAACAAAATATTCTCGAAAAAAGTACCGCTCGACTTGTGCAGCAGCCAAGCAAAGACCGCCCCGAAGGTCACGAAACTCAGCAGTTTGATAAAATCGGTGAATTGTTTCGTTTTTCTCATGCGTAAGTTTTCTTGCGCGCTCATTTGTCTAATCTACCGCACCCAATCTGTATCCCGCCAATAAAGTCAGGCGCGGCATCACGCCTCCTACGAAAATAAAACTGCGGGGACCGATGGCCCGTTCGCCGCGTAGTTCGATAACGAATTTTTTTCCGAGAAAACCCACACCCGCCGTCAGACTTGTGTCGATGTCGCGCGAAGTCGGAAAAATCGGTCGCTCGGTAATTGCCTCGCTGCCCCCTAAATTTCGGGACTCGCGTAACAGATTATTTTTGTCAATCACGGGTCGTATCATGCCGCCGGCGTTAAAGAAAAATCCTCGTTGATTTTCGGTGAATGTGTGACGTGCCATACACGTAATTTGCACGTATTTATAACCAAAGTCCGTTTCGCGCGTCACCGAGACCATGGTGGAATCCGTAAAATTTTGGCGACCCGTCAGGCTGACCGAAGTGTAGGCGACTTCGCCGTGCGCTGCCCACCTGCGTCTCTTTCCCGGAAAAATAACGTCGATACCGAAACCCGCATAAGGGTCGTAGGCAGGGTCGTAAAATTCCGGTTCTAAATAACTTAATTCCGGCGGCGCATTGTATTTTAAAGTCGTGACCGCTATGCCGCCGACCACACTCCACACAAAAGTGGTTACCTGACTCGATTTGACGGTAGCCGTGTCGTCGTTTGTGCAGACGTAGTAGGTCGCAAACAGTTCTTTGAGCAACTCGCGCCGGTAATCGAGTACCGAGAAATCCAAGTCGGTACAGTCCGCTAAGTAGGTTTGTAATTGCGCTCGAAAGTCACCGGCTTCCCGGACTTTACCGTCTGCCGTGCGGTACTGTTTGTAAGTCAGCAGGTCGAAATTCTCGTTGTTTTTGATAAAAAAATTGACCTTACCCGCTTCGTTTTTATGGTAATATAATTCGCGCCGCCCCGTGGTCAGTTTCAACAAAAACAGAGTATCTTTTTGCAGATTTAATTCCGGCGTTGTTTCCAAAAAGCCTTGTGCACTCGGGCTGAAATCCGACACGGTACGCGCCGCCGCATAACTGTCACCCGCTGCCGTGTAAGCCTGCAAATCAGCGGCGGTGTAAGCGGTAAATTCATCGGTTTTCCGCAGCCGAAAATAGACCGTGTCGGCAATTCGGTCGGTCAATCGATAATGCAACTGCCCCGATTGTTGCCGACCGTCGCGCAGGGTAATTGTTCCGTCGGTAAAATTGCTGCGCCGAAAATCGGATTGTGCCGTCAAAGCAAATCCAAAAAGCAGAAAAAGAAAAAATGTCGAGTATTTCATATTTTACGGAGATTAAGCCGTAAATTTAAGCCGATTTATCGAATAAAAAGTAATTGCTTAGGTGTCTGACGCTGATTTTGGTAAAAGTCGAAAATATTGCAAATAAATCTAAGGTTCAAGCGAAGAAAAGCGTTCCCGACTGAAGTACGGGACAGGCTGACACCGATGTTATGTTTAACGCCGGTGTCAGACACTTTTTTTCTGTCGGATTTCGGTATAACATGATTTTTTCAATACTTGCTTGAGTCAAGTGTCAGACACCTAAGTAACTACAATAAAAAAATTATTTATGCCCGTCGTACTACGAAGTAAAATAAGAATTATCCCCCAATCCTTCAGGGTCATAAAAAATCATAGTCATGCCGTCTTAACCGCCTTCCTCTGCCTCCTCCTCGCCTTCCCCCTCGCCGCCCAAACCCTCACCGGCGAAATCCTCAACCGCAGCACCCAACAACCCG
>JAHDCG010000202.1 GCA_020629965.1 Saprospiraceae bacterium
AATCCACATTATCGTGCAAAAAGCTGTTGCCGTTGCGCAGTTCCGGCTCTTCGCCGTCGCTGACCGACCAACGGGACATCGGCTCTTCGTTACTTTGTTGTACGCTGTCGAGATTGACGCCGCGACGCTTGTAGGCCGGCTCGCGTTCGAGTTCATAGACTACGTCGGGATTGCTCAATTTCGGTTTGATATTGCGCAGACGCTCGCGGCGCAGACGCTCTTCTTCCTGACGGCGACGGGCCTCGGCTTCGCGGGCACGACGGTCTTGTTCGGTTTGGTACGGCTCGTTGTAGCTGTAACTGCTACGGTCGCTGTGCGCAGGACGACGGGGCGGAATGTCATCGAACTCGATGGTCTTGCGCGGCTGCTCCTTGGAGTCTACGTCCCGGAAACCGATGTCCGCCAAGCCGTTGCCTTGTTGGGCGAAGGTGTCGTTCGGCTGTGAGGTGTGACGGGGTGCGCGGTCGTCTTCGTCGTCGAGAGAGACGCGAATTTTACGCTCTTCGGCACCGGCGGCACGGGACGCTTTGTTGCGCTCGAAACCGGTGGCAATGACGGTTACGCTCAGCTTTTCACCGAGGGCTTCTTCGTAGCAATTACCCCAAATCAGGTTGGTGCCGTGACCGGCCTCTTCCTGTACCCACTCGGTGATTTCGAAAATTTCGTCCATCGTCACCTCTTTGGCACCGGAGGTGATATTGAGCAAAATATTCTGCGCACCTCGGATGTTGTTGTCTTCCAAAAGCGGGGAGTTGAGTGCCTCGTCGATGGCTTTTTTGGCGCGGCTTTCGCCTTCGGCAACGGCAGTACCCATAATCGCTACGCCGCTGTCGCGCATGACGGTGTTGACATCCTCAAAATCCACGTTAACGTAACCGGGCACGGTGATGATTTCGGCGATACCTTTGGCGGCGGTCGAAAGGACGTTATCGGCCTGCATAAATGCCTGACTCAAGGTCATGGAACCGAAAATCTGACGCAGTTTATCATTGGAAATGACAATCAGCGTATCGACGTTTTTCTTCAATTCTTCCAAACCTTCCATACCCTGCGAGGTGCGGCGACGGCCTTCAAAAGTGAAGGGCAAAGTCACGATACCGACGGTCAAAATGTCCATTTCCTGCGCGACCTGCGCGATGATAGGAGCCGCGCCGGTGCCGGTGCCGCCGCCCATACCTGCCGTTACAAACAGCATTTTGGTGTCGTTGGAAAGGTATTCTTTGATGGCCTCGATGCTTTCTTCACAGGCCATTTTGCCCACGGAGGGCTTGCTGCCTGCGCCGCGACCTTCGGTGAGGTGCGGGCCGAGTTTAATTTTGGTGGGTATCGGGCTGAGGTTCATGGCTTGATTATCGGTATTGCAAATTGCAAACTCGACACCCACGATGCCCTGCTTATACATGTGTGTCACGGCATTGCTTCCGCCGCCGCCGACACCGATTACTTTGATGACGGGAAGGTCTGTGCCTCCTTTGTCTTCTTCCATTAGTTTAAAAATCATAACTGCTAAAATTTAGTGCGCAAAGAAAATTAACCTGTCGGCAGTTTTCTCTACTGTGGAACATAGTGTTGTTCCGTGTTTTCTATAGTAGGTTTCGACGGTTTGGTTTTACTGCTTGTCTTTTTATACCGTCTGTTTTTGCACACCGAGATTAGCTTCTCGGTGTAGTTTCTCATGTTTTATTCTTCTCCGATTTTTCAGACAGGATTTGAGGATTTTTTTGATTTTCCCTTCTTACCTGCTTTTGACTGTTTCGGATTTTTTGCTTCTTCAGTTTCAACTAAAAATTCTACGAATTTACGTGCTTTTGCTACACTTTCTCTACTCTCTAATTTGCCGATGAGAGTAATGATTTTGTATTTATCAGCGCGTAATTTAACGGCAGCTTTCATTGTCTTGATTTAAAACCGAATTGAAAATTATTACAGCACTAAGATAGTTTTTTTGGTTGAATGCGGAAAGATGCTGTTCGTCTTCAGCCCCCTAACCTCCGCGACTGAAGTCGGGACAGGCTCGGAGCGGGGGAACTTTCTCCGAGCTTAAGACTGTGGTAAATCTTAACTTTCTTGCTTTTTCGTCCTCCATTCAAGTGTCATCTACCGACTGCTTTTGACGTGTTCAAATTATAAAAACACAATTTGCATTCAATAACGACTCCAACCATTCCAACCACTCCAACCTTTCAAACCTTTATCAGTATTCCGAATCCGGCTCCGCCTCAAACCACTCTTTCGTCTTCTTAAAAATACCGTCGAACCAAGAGCCTTTTTCTTCCTTGTCTTCCGTAACGGCATCCGCTGCGGGCGTTTCGGCTTCGATGATAGACTCTTCGACTTTGGATTTTTGCGTACTGACGACTTTGCCGCTTTCGACGTCGCTGATGCCTTTGAGCAACAGACCGACGGCCGTGCTGTAAATCGGGCTGCTCAATCGCTCGCTGTACCCGTGCGCCAAGTGCTCGACGGGGATACCGATACGGCAGGAAATTGCCGTGTGGAACTCCGTGAGTTTTTCGATGTCTTTGAGCAAGGCACCGCCACCCGTCATGACGATACCGGCGATGAGTTTATTTTCAAAACCGCTGCGGCGAATTTCCCAAACGACGTAATCCAAGATTTCTTCGACGCGCGCCTGAATGATGAGCGCGAGGTTTTTTTCGCTGATTTCTTTCGGGTCACGACCTTTCAGACCGGGAATGGTGATAATGCGATTGTCGTACACCTCGTCGGCAAGAGCGGAACCGAATTTTACTTTCAGTTTTTCCGCTTGTTCGCTCATCACGGTGCAGCCTTCTTTAATGTCCTGCGTAATCACATGACCGCCGAAAGGAATGACGGCCGTGTGGCGAATAATGCCGTCTTGAAAAATCGTAATATCGGTCGTACCGCCGCCGATATCGACGAGGGCGACACCCGCTTCTTTTTCTTCTTTGCTCAGAACGGCGGTGGCACTTGCAATCGGCTCCAAAGTCATATTGGCTACCTCCAAACCGGCGCGTTCTACACAGCGGTGGATGTTATTGGACGCGGTAATCTGACCGGTGATGACGTGAAAATTGGCTTCCAAGCGGTTGCCGCACATGCCGATCGGATCCACAATGCCTTGCTCGTGGTCAATGGTATATTCCTGCGGAATGACGTGGATGATTTTATCACCGGGCGGCAGCACGAGTTTGTGCATGTCGCTGATGATTTTTTCGATGTCCGATTGATTGATTTCTACGTGACCGGCCTCGCGGGTAAGCATGCCCCGATGTTGCAGACTTTTGATGTGCTGACCCGCAATGCCGACGTGCACGACGTCAAATTCCTGCCCGGCGTTGCGCTCGGCGGCCTGCACGGCATCGCTGATGGCGCGGACGGTTTTTTCGATATTTGAGACGACACCACGCATCACACCTTCACTGTTCACTTTTCCGATGCCGAGTACTTCGAGTTTGCCGTATTCGTTTTTGCGACCGGCAATGGCACAAACTTTCGTGGTTCCGATGTCGAGAGCGACAACGATTGGATTTGTTTTTGTTTCCTTCATAAGATTCGTGTTTTACGAACGCGCTTGCTGTGGTAGAGTGGTTTTTGGGACTAAAAAATTTTCCAAAATCACGCTGTGTTATGTGTAAGTTATGCGTCGTTCAATTTTCTCGTTAGCTGTGAAGAATTGTTTATGCGTTTATTTGTTTATACGTTTATTCGGGCGGCTTTCGCTTTGAATTAGTGCTTTCACAAATTGCCTTGGTATTCTTTCAAGGCTGCATATTCATTTTCACAATTCAGTATGAATATTCTTTTAGTTTTATATGTTTGACAAAGGTAAAAACCTTTGGGCTTAATCTTGTGAGAATCAAAGAGATTCAAAAAGAAACGAATTATATACAATGCAAACACGATACCTAAAACTTTTATATGTGTCGGCTCGTGTTGTTCAACCCCCTAACCCCCGGGGCGGGAGGACTTTCTGCGGTCTTAGACGAGAAAGCACCATAATTCTGTTTCTTCGTTTTTTTGTTCTCAATTTAAAATTTTCTACTTTCTTCCGACCACCTGACCGTCAAATCGCACGTCTATCTCTCGATATTTATTCCAACCGGTGCGACTGATTGCCTCTTCATAAAATTTTCGTAAGCGTTTAAATTTATTCTCGACTTTTTCAAATTTGCCGAAAAGTATTTCCTGTTTTCCGACTTTGGGAATGAGGATGAAGCCGCCGTTTTTGACATAAACCTGTTCCGTCATCGAGTTCCAAAATTCGTCTGCCATGATGTACTGCGTGAGGTAGTAAAGGTCTTTCAATATGTGACCTTTTTTGGCTACCATATAATTCGGCTCATGCGGTTGAATGTCGCCCGTCGCTACCAAAACGCGGGCGGTATAGTGCTTGGACAGCGGCATTTTTTTTCCTTCGCGGTCGAGGTAAAAATTGTTGCCGTCGCGGTCGATAACCCGCAGTATCGGTTCGCGCTGCACAATGCCGATATGCACCCGATTTTTGGTGTCCATATACACTTCCGCGTCTTTAACAAACGGCTCGCTTTCCATGACGCGCTCGACCCGCTCGATGTTCACTACGCCCGTTTTTTGGGACTGCAATTTAAATCCGAAACTGCGTTCGATTGCCGTCAAAACGTCGGTGCTGTCGAGCATGGAATTGCCGTTTTCCAAGTTTCGGATATTGATAAAAACGTCGCTCACCGTGTCGCCCTCTTTCTTTTCTACGGCAGAAATAATCAGTATCGCCGCCGTCAATAAGACGAGGGTGACCGCTGTTTTTTGTAATATTCTTCTTACTTTTTGGTTCATGTTTTCTTAGTCGATGCCTTTCGACATAACAGTTGAGTTGTCTGACACCGATTTCAAATTGAGCAGCGGTGTCAAACGCTTTTCTTGCTCAAGTCTTGAATTTTATTTGTAATATTTCGGTTTTTTAATGATAACAGCGTCAGACACCTTTTGACATTAGTGCTTTTATCTCATCACGCAGAGTGTCGATGTCGCCTGCGCCTAAAGTCATTATTACCTCCGTTTTTCTTGTTTTCAACTCTTCCGAGACCTCCTCTTTGCGCATCAATTTTTTGCGTTTATTTTCAATTTTGTCAAAAACAATCTTAGAAGTCACGCCGGGTATCGGAAGTTCCCGCGCGGGGTAAATATCCAAGAGAATGACCTCATCTAATTTGCTCAATTCCGCTGCAAAGCCGTCTTGAAAATCCTGTGTGCGACTGTACAAATGCGGCTGAAAAATGCCCGTTATCTTTTTATCGGGAAACAACTCCCGCGCCGCTCCGATTGCCGCTTTCAACTCCGACGGATGATGTGCGTAGTCGTCGATATAAACCGAGTTTTTCGTGCGGTGCAAAAATTCAAAACGCCTTTTAATGCCTTTAAAAGTTCGCAGAGCTTCTTTGACCGCCTCCCCCGTTACGCCGACTTGCTGCGCAACGGCAATCGCCGCCGTCGCATTTTCGATATTGTGTCGCCCGGGCAAGGCAATCTTAATGTCGTTGATATTTTCGATTTCACTTTTAAAATCAAAGGTAAACCAACCGTCTTCGACCCGAATATTTTCCGCCCGATAATCGCCCCGATTGATACCGTAGCGAAAGGTTTGCGGATGACCGGATTTAACCTCGGCATCATTCTGCAAAAAGACAAAACCTTCCGGATTCACCTTTTTCACGAATGCCCCGAAGCCGCTTTCGAGCATGGTATCCGCGTCGCCGTAGATGTCTAAATGGTCGGCATCGGTACTCGTGACAGCGGCAATTTCAGGCGACAGATGCAGAAAACTGCGGTCGTACTCATCGGCTTCGACGACGACAAAATCGCTGCTGCCCGCTACGAAATTGCTCCCGTAATTTTCGGCGATACCGCCCAAAAATGCGGTACAGTCGATGCCGCCGACTTTTAAAATATGCGTCAGCAAACTCGTCGTGGTGGTTTTACCGTGGGTACCGGCGACCGCCAAGGCGCGCTTTTCGCGGGAGATAATGCCGAGCACTTCGGCGCGTTTTTTTAATTCACAGCCGCGCTTTTGCAGCCATTGTATTTCTTTGTGTTCTTTGGGTACGGCGGGGGTATAAATTATGAGCTCAGGGTTTTCGGGTATTTTTGTGATGTCTTCGGTGTAGTGGATTTCGATGCCTTCGGTTTCGAGTTTTTTTGTGAGTTCGGTTCGGGTTTTATCGTAGCCGGAGACGGTGTAGCCGTTGCGGTTGTAGTAGCGGGCGAGGGCGGACATGCCGATGCCGCCGATGCCGAGGAGGTATATGTGTTTTTTGTTTGCCACTAAATTATTTTTGAACCTGATTATTATGATTTTTATGAGGGGTTATGATTTTGATTTTACTTCGTAAAATCCTTTGACTCTATCTCCTTCTTTCACCTATGTTACTTCTTTTTTGAAACCTGATTTATACCTGTCCCGACTCCGATAGCTATCGGAGTCGCGGATGATTTTTATGACCCCGTACAGTTGTCGGGGTGATTTGGATTTTACTTTGTAAAATCTTACATCCATTAATCTTGAGTTTAGTCTGTAAATTGTGAATGAATTAAGCCTTTTTTATTAGCATTAAGAAAAACTTTTCGTGAGTTTCTCAATCTGCGTTCTTCCCCGAAGTTTAACAGCAACCCGACTTCAATGGAGGTAGCACGCAGGTAATTCATTAACTGCACCTCGTGCCTGCTGTGTAATTCTTTGACGGCTTTGAGTTCAATTATTACTAAGTCATTTACAATTAAATCTGCCACAAAATCGCCTGACACCTGCCCTTTGTAGTACACAGGTATTCTAAATTGCTGTCGTACTTTCAAACCCATGCTCTCCAACTCAATCCGTAAAGCATTTTCATAAACACTTTCCAAAAATCCGCTGCCGCCATAGTAGCTATGCACTTTCATCCCTGCTCCGATTATTTTTCCTGTCAAATCAGAATGAATGTAGTTGTTCTTCACATAATTCATAGTAGTTTTTGTTTTGAGAAGTTAAAAAATTTGAAGTTTAACAACCGGGCAAAAAAATCACAGTCACAAAGTCATTTTACGAAGTAAAATCAACCTCATAACCTA
>JAHDCG010000052.1:0-16021 GCA_020629965.1 Saprospiraceae bacterium
CTTTTTTTTTTACGGTGGACGGTTTTACGGTGGACGGTTTTACGGTGGACGGTTTAAACGGTGGACGGGGCGACCTACAACCATTCGGACCTCGTAAAACCTTTAAAACCTCTTTAAACGTCGATGCTACGGTTCGGGTTGCGGGAACATTCCGCTTACAACCTTTCCAACCTTTTAAAACCTTTACTTCGGGTAGTTATCATCCCAATCTTTCACTTGGGGCGCACCGAGTTTACCGACACTCTTCGCCACAATCATCGACACCGCCGCATCGCCTGTCACATTTACCGTCGTGCGGCACATATCGAGCGGGCGGTCAACGGCAAAAATTAACGCCAAACCCGCTTCGGGAATACCCGCTTGACCCAACACAATGACCAACATCACCATGCCGGCACCCGGCACCGCCGCCGAGCCGATGGAAGCTAAAGTAGCGGTGACGATGATACCTAATTGTGCCGAAAGGCTTAAATCCATCCCGAATGCCTGCGCGATGAAGACCGCTGCGACAGCTTGGTATAAACTCGTGCCGTCCATGTTGATGGTCGCGCCGATGGGCAATACGAAGCTGCTGACCTCTTCATCGACCCCTAAATGCTCGGTGACGCGCTCCATTGTGACGGGCAGCGTGGCGGCGGAGGAAGAAGTGGAAAATGCCAACAGTTGCGCCGGTGCGATGCCCGAAAAGAAGTTTTTGATATTTCTGGCGGTAATAGTTTTGACCGCCAAAGGATAGACCACAAAAATCATCAACGCCAAGCCGACCACGACGCACACCGCGTAAATGCCTAAGGCGGCAAATAAATCCGCGCTCGGCGACTCGACCACCAGAGCGGCGAGCAGGGCAAAAACCCCGAACGGCGCCATGAGCATAATGAGATCGATGAGTTTGAGAATAACCTCGTTCAGTCCGTCGAAAAACTGCTTAACGGGTCGGGCTTTTTCTTCGGGTATGAGTATCATGCCGATGCCGAAAAAAATGACGAAAAAGATGACTTGCAGCATATTTCGGTTGTTGCCGGCGGCACCGACAATGTTATCCGGGACAATATCGACGAGGGCTTGCAGCGGTCCGGCTTGCTGTTGATTGCGGGCGTCGGCAATTTTTGTATTCGCGTCGCCGCCGTAAGTTGTCATCAGTTCTTCCCGCGTTTCTTCGTTGATGTAGCCGCCGGGTTGTACCACATTGACCACCAAAAGACCCAAAGATACCGCCACCACCGTAGTGACGACGTAAATGCCGATGGTGCGCCCGCCCATTTGCGAGAGCTTGGAAATGTCTTTTAAATCGCTGACTCCTTTAATTAAAGAGGCAACGATGAGCGGAACGGCGATGAGCTTCAACAGATTGATAAAAATGGTACCGAAGGGTTTTATCCAATCGCGGACGAAGGAACTTTCGGGTGCGATTTTCGCCATCAAAAATCCAAAAGCGACACCCGCCGCCATACCCAATAAAATCTGCCAGTGCAGTGCTAATTTTTTCATTTGTGTTGTTTAGTCAAAAAAGAAAAATGTACGGCAAGTCAAATCGATATCACATTTTCATTTACTCAAAAGGCAACATTCCTAAGGAACAAGTGAGTCAGCCTGTGAGTAACGACTGATTTAAACCTGCTGACGAAAAATCATTCGCCAATGTAGAAACTTTTAGCCGCTAAAAAAAGAAAATCGGAATGAACGCCGACAAAAACGGAAAGAGTTTTAATTTTTTTCCGGGTTTGCAGTAAATTTGTAGCAAACAAAATCACCGTTATGCTGAAACATCTACTGCTTTTTTTACTTTTATTTTCGCCGCTGTTGACGCAGGCGCAATCCGATAACGACCAAAACCTACCCGCCGGTCTGACCGAAGAGGAGGAAAAAATGTTTGAATGGTATGACTTTCATACCTTCCCCGAAAAAGGAATTACGACCCCGCCCGCCGCGCCCGTGCGTACCATGGCAGAGTGGGAAGAAATACAGGCACTGCTCGTCACCTGGACGCAGTACCGCCCTACCCTTGCCGAGATTATTCGCCACGCCAAAGAGGAATGTGAGGTCATTGTAATTTGCAGCAGTGCCGCCGTTGCGCAAAATCAACTGCTGAACACTTACGGATTGGACAACTTGGACAATGTCACTTTTTTGGAAGATGATTACGACTCGATTTGGATGCGTGATTACGGCCCGAATACGGTTTACGAAAACGACGTGGACAGCCTTGCTACCGTCGAGTGGATTTATAACCGCCCGCGCCCGGAAGACGATTTAATTCCCGATGCCATCGGCGAATTGCTGAATATACCCGTTTATTCGACGACTTTGGCACCGACTGATTTGGTAAATACGGGCGGAAATTTCACCTCCGACGGTATGGGAACAGGCTTTGCTTCGGAGTTAATTCTGGAGGAAAACGAACCCGGCAATCCTTACGGCGTGACCGCCAAAACGGAAGAGCAAATCGACCAAATCATGCAGGATTGGATGGGAATCGACCGCTACATCAAAATGGAAACGCTGCCTTACGATGCCATTCACCACATCGATATGCACATGAAACTTTTGGACGAAGAGACGATACTGATAGGTGAATATCCCGCAGGCGAAGCGGACGGCCCGCAAATTGAGGAAAATCTGAACTACGTTTTGGATAATTTTATGTCGTCATTCGGTACACCTTATAAGGTAGTGCGCGTGCAGATGCCGCCGGACGACGGGGCTTATCCGGATACTTGGTGGGCGGATTATCGCACGTACACCAATTCGGTTTTTGTAAATAAAACGATTTTGGTACCCGTCTATGAAGAGCAATTCGATACCACCGCGCTGCGCATCTACGAAGAAAATATGCCGGGTTACAATGTCGTCGGTATCGACTGCAACGACATTATCGAGTCGCTCGGCGCGCTGCATTGCATTACGCGCGCTATCGGGGTGAATGACCCGCTGCGCATCGTACATCAAGAGTTGCCGGACAGCTACGATAACTACGAAAATTTTACCGTCGATGCGATTATTCAGCACCGCAGCGGCATCGAATCAGCCACGCTTTGGTGGACGACCGACCTCGACTTAGGTTACAACTCCGTACCCATGACGCTGACCGACCCGGGAACGGACACGTGGACGGCAAACCTGCTGAACAACGGCGCGGCCTCTACCTATTATTACTATATCGAAGGCAATGCCAACAGCGGGAAAACGCAGGTCAGACCGCTGCCCGCCCCCGCCGGTTACTTCGAGTTTAACACGGATTTTGTGAGCAGCAACGAAAATCCGGATGATTTGGCGGAAGAATTTGTCTCGCAAATTTACCCGAACCCCGTGGCGCACACCGCCGCTTTTGAGGTCAGTTTTTCTCCTTCCGAAAATATAAATATCGAAATCTACGACCTGCTCGGCAGAAAAATCGAAACGGTTTTCGACGGCACACTCGGCACGGCATCCCGGACTTTTTTCATCGACGCCAACCGCTTGAGGTCAGGATTATATACGGTGGTGACGGAGAGTAAAGAGCGTCGGATTTCGCGCAAGTTAGTAGTGAGGTGACGGTGGACGGTGAGACGGTGGACGGTGGACGGGCGCGATAATCTATACAAACCGGCTTGACACCCTCTCGATATTTTTTGTCTTTTGTCAAAATTAAACGGCGGCATACTCTTGAAGTATGCCGCCGTTTCCTCGTGCGCCCGTCCACCGTAAACCGTCCTACCGTCCACCGTGCTACCGAATAAACTCGATTTTCTCGCGTATCGGATTGCGCTTGCCTTCGACTTCCGGCATTTCGTGGTAGCCCATATAAAACAAGCCGAGGCACTTCTCCCCTTTTTCTAAATGCAGCACGCCTTTTGCTGCCAATGCGGGTTTCGGCGAAGACCAATAGCAGCCGATATTGTACGCCGTACACATCAGCCACATATTTTGCACCGCCATAGCTACCGCCGCGATTTCTTCCCATTCGGGAATACTTTCGGTCGGGTCGCGGTGCAGACAAATCGCTACGACGGTAGGTGCGGAAAGCGGTTTTTTCTTTAATTTTTCAAGTTTTTTCGGCGAAAACTTATCGCGCGGCGTATTTTCTTCGTACCAATCCGCCATAAAATCGGCTAACTTTTCGCGCCCGTGATTTTGTAAAATTTTAAACCGCCACGGCTCCGTTTTCTTGTGCGTCGGCGCCCAATTCGCGCTTTCCAATATTTGCAGCAGAATATCATCGGGAATTTGCTCGCCGGTGTAGGTATTCGGAAAAATACTGCGGCGTTTTTTGATGAGGGCTTTGAGTTTTGCGGGAAGCATTTTGAAAGATTTTAGAATAAAGATTTTAGACTTTAGATGTTAGACGTTAGATTGGGTACGGGATTACTTGACTTTACATTTGATACGCAACAGAAGATAATTCTTAGAAATAAAAACGGACAGCAAAAAGAGCAGTACCGTAAAGCGAGAACAGCCCGTCAACCAACAACCGTCAACCTTCAACCGTTTTTCCCTACTTTTGCACAAAAATAAGATTTTATGGATACAAAAATTGAAAAGCAACTGCAATATTTGGTGCGTGAGACAGACGCACTTTTTGCGGATTTGGAAAAGTATTCCGAAGCGGATTTAAATCGCAAACCCGCGCCCGAAAGTTGGTCGGCGATACAGTGTTTGCACCATTTGATTCTGGCGGAAAAGTACTCGGTGGCTTATTGTAAGAAAAAATTGGGATTTGAGCCGAAATTGAAAAAAGCGGGTTGGCAGTCGGGTTTGCGGCGGCGGTTTGTGAATTGGTATTTGGCTTCGCCGCTGAAGTTTAAAGCACCAAAAGGATTGAGTACGGAGTATTTGCCCGAGCACGATACTTTGGAAAATACCAAAAACACATGGTCGGAAGCACGGGCGGAGATTAAAGATTTTTTGGAGAAATTGCCCGCAAAATACGCGGATAAAGAAGTGTATAAGCACCCCGCCGGCGGCAGAATGTCGATACCGGATATGCTGAACTTTTTTGGCGGACATTTTCGACACCACCGTAAGCAGGCGTATCGGGCTTTGGAGGGCAATAAATAATAACGCGGTATGGAGAAAACAATTTTCAGGATTTCCAAAATGGATTGTCCGTCGGAGGAGGCTCTGCTGCGCATGAAACTGGACGGAATTGCAGCGGTGAAACACCTCGATTTTAATCTCGCCGGCCGAGAATTGACGGTCTTTCACGTCGGTCAAATCGAGCAAATTACCCGAGCGATTGCGGAATTAGACTTGGGTGAAAAACGGATGATGACCGCAGCAGCCGAAGAAAACGGATTTTCCGAACAGCGAAATCAACGTAAATTGCTCCTGTCGGTGTTGCTGATAAATTTCGCCTTTTTTATCATCGAAATGACGACCGGTATTTTCGCAAAATCCATGGGATTGATTGCCGACAGTCTGGATATGCTCGCCGACAGTTTTGTGTACGGCATCAGTCTGTTTGCTGTCGGCGGAACTCTGCTCACCAAAAAACGCATCGCCAAAACCGCAGGTTATTTCCAAATCCTGCTTGCGGTCATCGGATTTGCGGAGGTTATCAGGCGATTTATTGCCACGGAAAAACTACCCGATTTTTCGACCATGATTTGGGTTTCCGTCTTGGCTTTGCTTGCCAACGCGCTGTGTCTTTACATATTACAAAAATCGAAAAGTAAAGAAGAAGCACACATGAGGGCGAGTATGATTTTCACTTCCAACGATATTATTATCAATACGGGCGTTATTATCGCAGCCGTTATGGTGCATTTTCTGCAATCGAATAAACCGGATTTGCTAATCGGAACTATCGTATTTTTGTTGGTTATTCAAGGTGCGCTGCGTATCTTGAAATTGAGTAAATAAATAAGGCTTACTAACCTTTCAAGAGGTTAGTAAGCCTGCCCGTCAACCGTTCATCGTCCCACCGTTCACCGTCTCAAGAATACATCTCCTCATAATATTTCTGATAATTTCCCGAGGTCACATTTTCCAGCCATTCCTCGTTTTCCAAGTACCATTTCGCGGTCATTTCCAAGCCCTCGTCGGCCTGCACGGTCGGCTCCCAGTTTAATTCTTCTTTGAGTTTGGTAGCGTCGATGGCGTAGCGGCGGTCGTGTCCCGCGCGGTCTTTAACGAAGGTGATGAGCTTGCGCGAACTGCCGACTTCTCTGCCGAGCAGTGCGTCGGTTTTATCGCACAGCACTTCCACCAGGTCGATATTTTTCCATTCGTTGTTGCCGCCGATATTGTAGGTTTCGCCGTCTTTTCCGGTGCGGAAAATCACGTCGATGGCCGCCGCGTGGTCTTTAACCCACAGCCAATCGCGGGTATATTTACCGTCGCCGTAGATGGGCAGCGGCTTATTGTGCTTGATATTATTGATGACCAGGGGTATCAACTTTTCGGGAAATTGATTAGGCCCGTAATTGTTGCTGCAATTAGAAATCACAATCGGCAAGCCGTAAGTATGGTGGTAGGCACGCACCAAATGGTCGCTGCTCGCTTTAGAAGAAGAGTAAGGAGAGCGCGGGTCGTAGCTCGTTTCTTCGGTAAAAAACCCGGTTTCGCCGAGTGAGCCGTACACCTCGTCGGTCGAAACGTGATAAAATCTTTTGCCCGCAAAATCGTCTTTCCAGTGGTGACGCGCGGCGTTCAGCAGGTTGACCGTGCCGATGATATTGGTCATAATGAAACTCATCGGATTGGCAATCGACCGATCCACATGCGACTCTGCCGCGAGGTGAATGACGTTGTCGATTTGATAGTCGCGGAAGACGTTTTGCATCGCTTCGGCGTCGGTGATGTCCTCTTTGACGAAGACGTAATTATCAGCGTTTTCTACGTCTTTGAGGTTTTCCAAATTGCCCGCGTAGGTCAGCGCATCGAGGTTGACAATGCGAAAATCCGGGTGCTTTTCAAGAAAAAGGCGGATGACGTGCGAACCGATAAAACCCGCTCCTCCCGTGATGAGAATGTTCTTTTTGAATGCCATGAATTGTAGTTTTTTTTTCTGATTTTGGAAATAGTTAGGTGTCTGACGCTGTTATTAGGAAAAAGCGAAAACTTCACGAATAATTTCTAAGTTTTAGGAGAAGAAAAGCGTCTGACACCGATTTTGTGATAACACCGGTGTCAGACACTTTTTATTCATAAGATCTTAGTAATCATCAGATTTTTTCTACATCTGCTTAAGTTAAGTGTCAGACACCTATAAATTACGATTTTAGAATAGACAAAGAGGGGAAGATTTCCGGCAAAGGTAGCCTTTTTCGCAATTTTCGCCCTACGGTTTTCCGGGTATTTCAGACTTGTCGGTTTTCTGTTATTCGTCGGTTCAGCGCACCAAAATTTCCCGCACTTCCCGCAGCAACCGCTGCCCCTCTGCGCTGTAATCGGCGTACTTATTTTCCTTGCCTTCTTCCTGCATTACAATCACAAAATTATCCGCCAAAATTTCGTCCGGATGAATGATGTAGCCGGTATTGTCCTCGATTTGGTCGAAAAAATCGGGCAATTCACGCAGATTTAGAGTCGAAAATCCCTTCTCGTCCGTCAAAACGTCATAAGAGTTATTTTGATTGTATTTTAACTCATACAAATCGAATTTTATGTAGTCGAAAAATGCCGGCGTTTTGTCTGAGTAAGCGTCTTTTGCGGAGACGATAATCGGTAAAATTTCGATAGAATCTCCTTCCGCGTTTTTCATCTGCATCACGTAATTGATGTCGATGCCGTCGGGGTTGGTCATCAATCGGTTTTGCAAAGCGACGGGCAGTACCGGTCTGACGGTCAACGGTTTAAAGCCGATTAGTTCGTATAAGTCATTCCGTTTTTCGGGATTATAACGCGAATAAATGTGGAAAACTTCGTGCAGCATGACGCGCAAAAAAGCCTCTTCGTTCCGCGCCTGTAATTCATTTTCGGGAATTACGATACTGTTTTCCCGGGTGTAATAGACGGAATTTCCGTAGTGTTTTCCCTTTGTTTTTATCAAAATGATTTCCTGCGGAAAAATGTCGGGATTGACTGCGTCACAAAGTTGCAAAGCTTTTCTCATCGTCATTTCCGTAAATTCCCGTTCTTCTTTCGTGAAATTTTCTACGTCCTTTTGCAAAAAATCCTTGTAATCCGCCAAAACCTCCTCGCGCGACTCACCGGACAGCGGTTTTTTCATTTGAATGCTCATTTCGAGCGCGGTAATTTTGTCAAAAAACTGCTCCCGCTCATCGACAATTATCATCTGACTCGCGGCGGTGCTGTCCGCAAAGACGATTTTATTGTCGTTCGCTAATTGAACGGAACTGATATTTTGTTTGGGCTTACAAGAAAAAACGGCAAGAATAAGGAAGATGAGTAAACTGTAATTCATGGTCTTTGTAAGTTTCGGATATTGATGATTTGTAACTACTTAGGTGTCTGACACCATATTCACGCAAATAATGAGAAAGTTATGTTTTTTCGAGGTCTTGCGAACAAAAGGTGTCTGACACCGATGTTGAGATTCGCATCGGTGTCAGCCTGTCCCGCACTTCAGTCGGGAACGCTTTTTTCGCTTAAATCTTAGATTTTGCCCGCAATATTTTCGCTTTTCACCGGCAGCAGCGTCAGACACCTAAACAGTTACGATGATTTGGTTTCAGCCGCAAAAGTAAACTTTTAGTCGTATTATAAGGTGAAATGTGTATGCAAAGTAATTTTAGCGAAAATTCGCTGTTTTCGTTTCGGTGCGTTTCTTTCTTTGCCTATATTTGCAACGCTTTTTGAAATCAGGCGTTAATACAGGACAAGTCAGGGTTTGAAAGTTTAGCGGGTTTATGCGTTTAAAACGCTTCGTCGGCTAAACGAGTAAAAGCCTAAACTCTTAGACACACAGAAATCTAACGTCAAAAATCTAACATCTCTACAGAATATGAAAATATTAGTTTGCGTCAGCAAAACTCCCGAGACAACTTCCAAAATTTCCTTTACCGACGGCGGTTCGGAATTTGATACCAACGGTGTCAACTTTATCATGAACCCCTACGACGAGTGGTATGCCCTCGTGCGCGCCCTCGAACTGAAGGAAAAAGCCGGCGGCAGCGTCACCATTCTCAACGTCGGGCCGGCGGCAAACGATGCCGTCATTCGCAAGGGTCTTGCCATCGGTGCGGACAATGCCGTGCGCATCAATGCCGAGCCGCAAAGCGCGCTTTTTACGGCAAAAGAAATTGCAAATTACGCCAAATCCGAAGGTTTCGACCTCGTGATGTTCGGCAAAGAAACGATTGATTACAACGGCAGCGAAGTCGGTGCGATGGTCGCCGAATTGCTCGATATGCCTTACATCAGCTTCGCCAATCATTTGGAAATAGACGGCAATAAAGCCACAATTTCACGTGACATCGAAGGCGGTACGGAAGTCGCAGAGGTGGAAACGCCGTTCGCTTTGAGCGCATCTAAAGGTCTCGCCGAGCAACGCATCCCGAATATGCGCGGCATCATGATGGCAAAACGCAAACCTTTAACAGTAGTCGAGCCGAGCGGTGCGGAAGATTTGGCAGTGACGGTACATTTTGAATTACCGGAAGAAAAGAGCGGCGTGACTTTAATCGAGCCGGAAAATATGGAGGAGCTGGTCAGGTTGCTGCACGAGGAAGCGAAGGTAATTTAAAGGCGTTTATTTGTTTATGCGTTTATTTGTTTATGCGGTGTTTACGCCCTTATTAACTTTTAAATTCATAAATCGAATATTTCCTTTCAACGATAATCTGATTTTTCATATACAAAAAATTCTTTGTTTAAGTTTTTTTGCTTTGCAAGGTGTCCTACACAATTAAACACCTCAACAAATAAACGCATAAACAACAAATATAAAAACCATGGTTTTAGTTTTTGCAGAAAATACCAAAGGCAACTTCAAAAAAGTGGCACTGGAGACCGTAACTTACGGTAAAAAAACGGCGGAAGTGCTGGGTACGGATTGCGCGGTACTGACCATCGGCACCGTTAACAACGCCGGTGATTTAGGAAAATACGGCGCGTCGAAAGTTTACAATGTCGCTTACGACGGCGATTTCGACAGCCAAGTCTATACGGGTATCATCGCGGCGGCGGCGGACTCGTTGGGCGCGGATACGGTCATCGTCAGCCACACTTCTACGGGTAAATCGGTACTCGGTCGTCTTGCGGCACGCATGAATGCCGGCTCGGTAGCGGGCGTCAACGCCGTGCCGACCAACGACGGTACTTTTAAAGTAACCAAATCCGTTTTTTCGGGGAAAGCGATTGCGGCTTACGAAGTGAAAAGCGAAAAACGCGTCCTTTCCGTAATGGGTAACAGCCTGCCGCCGGAAGAAACGGGCAGCGCCGTCGAGGTCGAAACTTTGAACGTGGATGTACCGCAGGGTCGTGTGACCGTTAAAGAAACTAAGCGCGAAGAAGGCATCGTGCCTTTGCCGGAAGCGGAATTGGTCGTCTCCGCAGGTCGCGGATTGAAAGGTCCCGAAAACTGGGGCATCGTCGAAGACTTGGCGACGGCATTGGGCGCAACCACGGCTTGCTCTCGCCCCGTGGCGGACAGCGGCTGGAGACCTCACCACGAGCACGTAGGACAAACCGGCGTAGCTATCCGCCCGAATTTGTACATTGCAGCGGGTATTTCCGGCGCGATTCAGCACCTTGCGGGTGTTAATAATTCCAAAGTCATCGTGGTCATCAACAAAGACCCGGAAGCTCCTTTCTTTAAAGCAGCGGACTACGGTGTGGTCGGGGATGCCTTTGAGGTATTGCCGAGATTGACGGAGGCGGTGAAGAAGATGAAGGCTTGATGAAATTTTAGATTTTGGACGAGAGATTTTAGACGTTAGATATTAGATTTTAGACTGCCTATCGTCTCTGCATCTCTTTAATAAAAATGACAAAAGCCCTGCGGAAAATAATATCCGCAGGGCTTTTTTGGTGTTCCCACACCGTAGCATCGACTTTAGTCGATAGGCTAAAAAACCGCGCCTACATCTTATCCAAATACTTCTCATAAGCCGCCAAATCCTTATCTCCGCGACCGGACAAACAGACCACCAAAACGTCGCCGGCGGCGTACTTCATCCTTTCCAACGCGGCGAAAGCGTGTGCTGTTTCCAAGGCGGGAATAATGCCCTCGGTGCGCGTCAAAAAGAAAGCGGCTTTGAGTGCTTCTTCGTCCGTCACGGCAATGGCTTCGGCGCGTCCGCTGTCGATAAGATGGGCATGTAACGGTCCGATACCGGGGTAATCCAAGCCTGCCGACAGCGAGTAAGGCTCGATAATCTGCCCGTCCGGCGTCTGCATCAGCAGCGTGCGCGAACCGTGGATGACGCCCTCCGTACCCAACACGGAAGTTGCCGCCGACTCGCCGCTGTGTACGCCCATACCTGCTGCCTCGACGGCTATCAGGCGCACGTCTTTTTCATTCAGATAATGGTAATAAGCCCCCGCCGCATTGCTGCCGCCGCCGACGCAAGCGATAACGGCATCCGGATTTTTCTTGCCCGTATGCTCTTCCAACTGCCACAGCATTTCTTCGGAAATCACGGATTGAAAACGTGCCACCATATCAGGATAAGGGTGCGGCCCGACCACCGAACCGATAATATAATGTGTGTCGGCAGGGTTGTTAATCCAATCCCGAATGGCTTCGTTGGTAGCATCTTTCAGGGTGCGGCTGCCGCTTTTTGCGGGTCTGACTTCCGCGCCTAACATCCTCATTCTCTGCACGTTGGGTGCTTGACGCGCAATATCGACCTCGCCCATATACACAATGCACTCCAAGCCCGTGAGCGCACAGACGGTAGCCGTAGCGACGCCGTGCTGCCCCGCGCCGGTCTCGGCGATAATGCGTTTTTTACCCAACCTCTGCGCCAGCAAAATCTGCCCGATGGTGTTATTGATTTTGTGCGCTCCGGTGTGGTTGAGGTCTTCGCGCTTGAGGTAAATGGTGGTGCCGTAATGATTGCTGAGTCGCTCGGCAAGGTACAGCGGCGAGGGTCTGCCGACGTAATCGCGCAGCAAAGATTTGAATTTCTGCTGAAATTTTTCTTCGTACATGAGGTCGAGATAGACGCGTTGCAGTTCTTCGACGTTGGGATAGAGCATTTCGGGGACGAAGGCGCCGCCGAATTTGCCGTAGTAACCGGCGGAGTTTATTTGTATTTTTTCCATGTGTTTTTAAATTGATACTCGGATAATGCGGATAAAGCGGATTAGTACGGATTTTGGTAGTGCTAAAAATATAATGCTGTTTTTATTTTAGAGCCTCTATTTACAGTAGCATTTTAAAAAAGCAGCCTTATGATTTAGGCACTACCGTACTGGATTTTTTAGTTTATTTGGATTTTTATTTATTTTTACTACCTTTGAACTTCAAACTACTCAACTACACAAACATACTATGACTATTCTAAAACATAAAGACTTGAGCGACGAGGTTGTCGGTTGTTTTTACGATGTATATAACTTATTGGGTTACGGTTTTTTAGAACATATTTATCAAAACGCAATGATAAACGAATTAAACTGTAGAGGTATCAAAGCTAAGAAAGAATACCCTATTGAAGTAAAGTACAAAGGTAAAGTTGTAGGTAAATATTTTGCAGATATTATCGTGGAAGGAAAAATAATTCTCGAATTAAAAGCAACACCTCTTGTAATTGACCATGAGCTACAATTGTACAATTACCTAAAAGCAACTGACGTGGAAGTAGGATACCTTTTAAGCTTTGGCAAAGAACCAAAGTATAAACGGAAATTTTTCAGTGAAGAACGAAAGAAAGAATTTAGTGCAGATTTCAATTATTAAGTAAAAATTAAATTACAATAAAAAATCCGCCCAAATCCGCTTTATCCGTATCATCCGAGTATCCATCAAGTCACACGCGCGGAAAAACGCTTGACCGACCGCGCATCCTTCACCCCTGCCTCAATTTCAAAACCACTATTCACATCCACCCCGAAAAACATCGGATGGTCTAAACCACGCACCGCGTCCGCATCCTCCTCTCCTATCCCGCCGCTCAAAAAAAACGGCGTTTTGCCTCGATAATTTTGCAAAATGTCCCAATTAAATTTAACACCGTTACCGCCGCGCTGCTTGCCTTTGGTGTCGAATAAAAAATAATCGGCGACTGCTTCGTATTTAGCGGTTTCCGCAAAATCAAAATCGCTGCCGACCGAAAAAACCTTGATAATTTTCACATCAGCAGCCCGCAGATTTTCACAATATTCAACCGACTCTTCGCCGTGTAACTGCACAAAATCCAATGCAAATTCAACAATACGCTTCCGCACGATTTCAACCTGTTCATTCACAAAAACGCCGACTTTTTTGACCTGCGGCAAATTTTCCCGCAAACTCTCCCCCGCCGCTGCGTCGATATTGCGTTTAGACTTTTCGTAAAAAATCAAACCGATTAAATCCGCACCGGCGGCAACCACAGCATCGATATTTTGCGGGTCGCGCATACCGCACACCTTTAGTACAGGCTTTTTCATGCTCTTTATACCTTTTCCGAAACAGACGACCGCGCCGCAATTTCTGCAATAAATTTCCTTGCCTTTTCCGCCGGATTTTTGTCCTGCATAAAATGCTCGCCGATGAGAAAGCCCTGAAAACCGGCGGCTTTTAAAGTTAAAATGGCTTCCACATTAGAAATGCCGCTTTCGCTGATGCGGACAAATTCACTCGGTATTTTATCGAATAAAGCCAAAGAAGTGTCGATACTGACCTCAAAAGTCTCCAAATTTCGGTTATTTACGCCGATAATATCTAAGTCTGTGGTAATTTTATCCAACTGCCGTTCCGAATGCACTTCCATGAGAATCTCCAAACCGAGACTTTTCGCAAACCTTGCCAAACGAGCAACTTCCGCTTTCTCCAAACATTCTGCAATCAGCAAAATTGCATCCGCGCCGATAGCTTTGGCTTCGATAATCTGGTATTCATCGACGATAAAGTCCTTGCGCAGCACCGGAATATTATTTACTTCTCGTGCCGCCGTCAAGTCCGCATTTTTGCCTTTAAAAAATTGCTCGTCGGTCAAAACGGACAAGCCGCTTGCGCCTGCATTGGCGTAGCCCATCGTGACTTCTTTGACCGTTGCATCAGTGTTAATATCGCCTTTGGAAGGACTGTGCCGCTTAAATTCGGTGATAATTCCGCTTTTATCGGGTCGCAAAAGATGCAGGCGCAAACTCAAAACATCCCGCTCGAAATACGAACTTTTTTCGAGGTCTGCGACCGGTCGGGCGGATTTTCGTTGCGCGACTTCAAGGTGTTTGTGCGCGGTTATTTTTTGTAAAATGTTCATCATGAGTTTTAGCAAAATTTACGGAATACAGAAATCGACGCAAGTGATTTATCTTGGATTATTCAACGTTTTAGACAGTAGATTGATATGGATAATCGGGATATAATTTACTCAAAGAACAAACAATCACTCTTACTTTTTAGATAATTGAGCGACAAATTCTAATCCGGTAAGCAATTCTAAAGGAGGAAAATCTATATTCTTTAAGACTCTAAAATGAGCATCGTCAGAAACTATATATTTCGCGTTAGCAGCGATAGCGCAGTCGATGAATTTATTATCGTCCGGGTCCTTCCCTATCATTTCCCAATAGTAACGGCTATCAATTTTTTGTAACGCGGGAAGATTTAAAATTGTATCCATAATTTTAGAGGCTGCATAGAAATCTGATTTTCTTTGTAACAACTCTTCGTATTCCAAAAGAATCTCTGTTGTAACAGCCAATTCTAATTCACCTGTGATTAATTTCTGAAAAATCAAATGCAAACCGGAACGCTGTGAAGCCGCCACTATGACTATATTTGTATCTAAGACGACTGTCACGATTTACCTTTTTTAGAAGCTAAAAACTTGCGATAAGACTCGTAGGGTGTTCGGTTGTGTTCTTTTGACCATCCGTTTATTTCCTCGACCGTATATCCTTTTTTATCCAAAGCAGCATCATAAGCATCAAATGCCTTTTTTGCCAAATACTGCACAAAAAATTGCTTAATCATCTTCAAATCTTCCTCGGATGTCTCTGTCGCAAATAGTTTCAACAATTCTAACTGTGCAGGTGTAAATCTTCCGTTTACTAAAATGTCAGTTGCTTGCATTTTCTTAAATTTTGTTATTTTTTAAATTCAAAGTTAACGATTTTCGTCGAGTCTGACAATATAATTTAAAATTGAAGCAGAATTTGAATTATTGCCCAAAAAGCAATATTAAACAATCCACTCTCAACTCTCCCATCTCCCCTAAAAAAACCGAACCCCCACCGTCACATAAAAACTCCGCCCGTCCGCCGGAATAATCCCCGGCCCCGGGTAGGTTGCCGCCCGCCGTGTAAAGTACCGCGCATCTGTCAAATTGTTAACGCCCGCCTGCACTTTAAAGCGGCGATACATCCAACTGAACGATAAGTCTTGCACCGTGTAGGTCGGTATCAAACCGCGCGTGGCATCATTGGTAAAAACGGCATTCGTGGCATCGCTGAAATGCTCGGCGACGCGCGAAAATTGGTAAGAAGCCCGCAGATTTTTGTAGCCCGCCGTGATGCCGGCTTTCAGACTGTACGGCGGTATCAACTCCACCTCGCGCCCGACGAATGCGGTGCCGCCGTTCAAATATTCGCCGGACAGAATGCTGAAATTAGTGAAGACCGAAGCGGCAAAATTTTTCTTTTCTTCGTACAAAAAACGCACGATGTCGGCCTCCGCGTAAGCCTCCAAACCGAGGATGCGGGCGTCGCCGATATTGGTGCGGAAAGGCACGGCAATTTCGCCGAAAATCGGGTCGGGCAGCACCGTTTCGCCCGTACCGATGCGGTCGCGGTAGTCGAGGTAAAAGACGTTGGCATCGAAGGTCAAAAAATCTTTGACCGAGCCGCGTATGCCCAAATCCGCATTAAATCCGCGCTCGTCGGTAAGCAGTGAATCGACGATTAGATTGGGATTGATAACCGCTAAGTCCGTAAAATTAACCGAGCGGTAATTTTGCGAAAAATTGGCGTAAAACTCAATGTCTGC
>JAHDCG010000052.1:16121-36731 GCA_020629965.1 Saprospiraceae bacterium
TAAAATTAACCGAGCGGTAATTTTGCGAAAAATTGGCGTAAAACTCAATGTCTGCTGTGGGTTTAAAACCCGTACCGAGACCGAAAAGTACCAAAGTACGCGGATTTTCCTTCTGCAAATTAAAGGTCTGTTCAAAAATAACCTGCCCGCCGGACACCACTCGCTCCTTGAAAAAACCGTCGGCGGCAGTGCGAATATACTCGAAGCGCAGACCGGGCGTCAGCGTCCATTTGTCGGTCAGATTGAATAAATTTTCTGCGAAAGCACTGAAATTTCGGCTTGGAAAATCGTAGTCGGCAATTTCTAAATTTTCAGGATTAAGAAAGGTAAAATTCGGCTCGGCGGTTGCGTCGGCGAGTCCCTGACTGCTTTCGGAAAAACCCTCGTAGTAGCGCACTCCGGTCAAAAAAGTATTCGGGCGGTCGAGGTTTCCGTACCGGTGTATCAGGCGGGTTTCATTACCGAAATTATCGTAAGTACCGCGTATTAAATCGCGCTCGCGCAGCGGGTCGGGGCGATTGATTTGCGTCAAAATACCGAGTGCCTCCCGCTGCGCCGACAAGAGGAAAAATCGGCTGTTGATTTTGGTATTATCGTTCAATCTGAAATCGGCGAGCAAGGCGGCTAAATTCCATTTGACTTTGAAAAAATTGCGCTCGCGTTTCGACTGTCGCGGGTCTTGCTCAAATTCGAAATCCTGCAAACCGCCCGGCTGTTGCGCGAGGTAATCCATGCGCGTATATTCCGCCGTCACGTCGATTTTTTCACCGATCTTTTTAGAAATTTTGGCGTAACCGGTATTTTGCTCGAATGCCGAATTCGGTCGCCACCCGTCGCCCTGTTTCCGCTGATAAAAGCCGTAATAATTCCACCCGTCTTTGCTGCCGCCGACGCTGTTAAAAGTCGTAAACAGCCCGAAGGAACCGACCGTATTTTCACTGACAATTTCAATCGGTTTGTTCGGATTTCCTTTTTTGAACACAAAATTGAGCAGCCCGCCAAACTGCGGTCCGTACTGCAAACTCGCCGCCCCACGCACGATTTCAATGCGCTGCAATGCCTGCGCCGGCGGCGTGTAGTAACTCTCCGGATAGCCGAGAGCGTCGGCACTGATGTCGTAGCCGTTTTGCCGGGTGTTGAAGTTGGAAGTGCGATTAGGGTCGAGACCGCGCGCGCCGATGCTGAGTTGCAGTCCCGCGCCGTCGTTTTCCCAGATGTTGAGACCTGCAATTCCCTTAAAAATCTGCCGGGCGTTGTTGGTCGCTACGTTGGCGACTAAGTTTTCCAAACGGATGACTTCGCTTTTTTTCGCGCTGTAAATCGCCGTACCCTCGACATCGCGCAGGCGGCGCAGTCCGTAGGCTTCCCGCTTTTCGGCTTCGACTTCTACGGCGGCGAGGTTGAAATCCAACTTTTCTAAAACAACGGTAATTTCCTTTTTTTCGGCAGCGGCGAGCGTGACGGTTTGGGTGGTAGTTTGGTAGTTATCGGCAAAAATGATGAGGGTGTAAGTGCCTTTTTTCAGGTCGGTCAGGGAAAATTTTCCTGCTTTATCGACGGTGAGCGTGCGGGCGGTTTCTTCGTTGTAAATTTCGGCGGTAGTGACGGGGGCGTTTTCGGAATCGAGGATTATGCCGTTGATGGCGGCGGTTTGGGCTTGCAGAGTGAGGCAAGAGAGGAGAAGAAGGAAGATGCGGAAGGTATTTTTCAAATCTTTATACTCTTTTTTTGAACCTGACCCCGTACAGTTGTCGGGGTGATTTTTATGATAGGTTATGATTTGAATTTTACTTCGTAAAATTTTAATTTTTAACGATGTCGCGTACCGTCCATCAACTATCAACCACCAACCATCAACTAACGATAGACCCAAACACGCTCCGCAAAGCTATCCTTTATTTCCGCCAAATTAACGTTCGGGTCGATGTATCTGCGGCTTGCTTTGCCGTTCATTGCCACATAAGCATCGGCGGTGACAATCGGATTAACGAAGCCGTGTTTTTCTCTGTATTCTTCCGCCAAAAAATGTGCGAATTGCAGAATAAAATCGGGCTGTATCGCCATTTGTTTTTCCTGATAAAAAGTCAGGTGGCTGCCGTTGACAATCTCCTGTTTTTTCGGGCTTGCCGAGTCTGTGACATAGAAAGTAATGTTGCCGCTTTTCTCGACCAACATCACACGCCAACCGAAGCGGTACGCCTCTTCCGTCCACAAGTTATTGCCGCTGTAACCTAAATGTCGCAGCGGAAAAACGACCTGAAACAGCACAAATAAACTCAACACCGCAACGACTTTTTGGTTAATTTTCGCGGCGGCTTTTTCGGTATTGACGGCACTTTTATCCGTTAATTTAACTCTTGTTTTTTCGGGAAAAACGGACAAAATTTTTCGCCACCAATATTCGTGTTTTTCGCCCGAAAAAAAGATTAAAGTCGAAAAAATCATGATGACGGGAAAGAGACCGATGTTGAATAATATTTTGGTCAATACATGAAAAACAACGACAAAAAAATAAGCCGTCGCCCGCGTTTTCTTTTGCAAAAGAAAAAACCAAATTGTCAAATCGTACAACATTCCCGCCCACGAAAAGGCAAAAGCGACCCACCGAAATTGAAAAAAATAACCAATCAGCGGCGTGTCGGTGCGCTCGGGCAGCCAAATCGCCATGGGCATCGCGCGAAACAGCCATTCGTAATTAACCTTGGCGAGTCCGGCAAAAAAATAGACGCAGCAGAGTTGAAAAATCAGTACGTTGATGCACCACGCGGGTACGGTTTGTAACGCTTTTGCGGGTTTTCGGAGTACGTCGAGAGAAACGGCGCGACCGGCAGGCAGAAAAACGAGCAGCAATGCCAACCAACAGACAAGGTAATAATGATTGAGATAATTGGTCGCATCAATCAACTCGACGTAGGTAAATGCGAGAAAAAAAAGCAATGCCGACAGTCGATAAAACAGCCCGAACATAATACCGAGGGCGGCCGCGATAATGAGAGCGTGCAGGGCATAAATCGCCGTCTCGCCGGGCATTTGTACCCACGCGAAACCGTAAAACTTAAAGTGGAAAGTCGGCTCTAAGTACAGTTTTTCAATCCAACCGTAGTACCAAAAACGCGCCGTCCCGAAAGTCATGAGCGCGCCGAAGAGGACGCGGAAGGTGACTAAGGGGTAGATTGATTTTCGGCGGAAAAGAAGGTTGTGAACTGACACTGATTATTTTGTGTGACTATGATTTTTTTACGCTGATTTTTTATGATTTTTTAAGATTTACGCTGATTTTTCTTATAAAAGAGCCGTAATGAAAATCCCCGAGGCCGGAGCGGGGAGTATCTTTCTTTGAGATTTAAATTCGATTTAAATTTAGATTCGATTTCAAAAAGGTAAAACTCGGACTTTTTACTTTTTCAAAGTGAAAGAACCGAAATGGTTAAAGATTTATTGTAATCTAAAGCCCGGAAAAAGTTCCCCTGATTCGAGCCTGTCCCGACTTCAGTCGTGGAGGTTAAGGGGCTGAAGACGCTTAGCTGTTTTGCTTTTTCATAAGAAGACGTCGCAGTGCAACGTCTCTACGAGTTCACATTCCCGAATTAAAAAGAAAATCAGACATTGTGTCCTCCCACAAAGAAACACGCGACAAGAAACTCCAATGAAAAAAGAACACAAAACCAAAAAACCTCACTCCCCTAAAGCAATCGTACATCGTAAATCGTAATTCGTACATCGTCAGTCGCTATCGCTCGGATTATCAATGTAAGTAATCGAGACACACAGCACCGAAGGCATATCCGTTTTTAGGTTGACGACATTCTTTGTGACTTCGATGTAAGCGGCTTCGACGGTTTCGTTGTCGTCCTCGATTTGAGCGGCGAGGGGGTCGGTCAGGCGGTCGATGCTTTCAATAGCAGATTTGAATTGTGCGTCGATGAGCGCGGCGAGGCTTTGACCTTCTTTTTGCGCGTCGATTTCACGGAGAAAATCGTCTAAGCCGAGACCGTCGATGTCTGCGCCGTAGCCTCGGTAATAGTTGTAGGCAGCGGTAACGGCTTCTCGGGTCAGGCGGGCGGAGATGCCGGCGTAGGGAGCCTCTACCCTGTCCGGATTAGCGAAACCGAGCGTCAGTACGCCGACGGGTACGCCGAGTTTTTCGCGCTTAATCATCTCGTAATTTTGATTTAACGAGTTGATAATCAAGGACAAAGAAGTACCGGCTGCCGTGCCCGTGTTGTTGATAAAAGTAGTGCGGTAGTCGCTTTCCCACGTTGAGAGGACATAAGTGCTTTTGGTTTTTAAATCGAATAACAACTCGCGGCCGTAGTCGAGGTAAAGTTCTGCGGTGTCGTCGTTTTGGTAGAAGTCAAGGACATTTTCCTTGCTGCCGTTGATGCCGAAAAAGAAGTAATCCAAAGCGGGAAAGCCGTAGGTGTAATCTTCGGGATTGCCGAATTCATAAGTTTTATCGGCGACGCGAGTTTGTGTCATTTCGAGGTCTAAGGGAAAATTATTGACGCTGTTGCGCAGAAAAACCGACTCGGCGGGGCCGAAGGAATACTGCGCCGCACTTTGCCAGGAAATCCACGCGGTTTCCAGTGCGCTGCGCAAGACGGTCAAATTTTCGTTTGTCGGAGCGGCGGCGAAAGTTTCGTGCGTGCTTTTTAAATCAGCTAATTTGGTATCAAAATCTCGCAAGGCGGGCAGTATCAAATTATCCGCAACGTTGGTAAACAGTGCGGATTGGTTGAAGTCGCTCGTGCAGGCATCGGTACCGCCGGGTGTTTCGTCGTCTTTACAGGCGGCGAAAAGGGTAAGAAAAGCGAGGGCAAAGAGTGTTCCTTGTAAAAACTTCATGCTATGGTTTATTTATTTATCCGTTTATTTGTTTATCTGTTTTCGGAAGAAGAAAACGGAGTTGTTAAATCGCGTCATCCGGTCAGGATTTCAACGATTCAACAACTCAACGATTCAGCAATTCAACATCCTAAAAATCTTCCTTACGGTCGTTCAAATCGTACATGTCCGCAAGCATATCGCGCGCTTCGGTCAGTCTTGCGGGTGTTGTTTCGTAAAGGTTCATATCCGCAAATCGGTCGGCACCGGCTACGATAGTCAGCAGTTCGTTGACTTGGTCGTTGCTGATATTTTTGCCTTCGTTAAATTGCAGGCTGTAAATAAAACCAATCGCCTCCGATACGCCGTGCGCCATGATTGCCGTGTCGTCAAAGCTTTCTACACCCACGTTGAGGTAGTGCAAAGCCGTAGCCACACTGACGAGTTCCCATTCCGTGCGGGCTTCGGCGATAGCTTCGTCGCGGGCGGCGAGGTCGCCGGCGGAGATGGCGGCGCGACCTTTCAACAAGGCATTCATCAAGTCTTGGCTGTTGCCGAGTACGGCTTCGCGCTTGACCGCGTAATCGCCCCAAAAAACCACACCGTCGGTAGTCATCGGAAAATCGATCGGCACTCCGAAGTAACCGAAGGCTTCGTCCCAGTGGTGCTCCATTTCCGTGCCTTCGCCCGGCGTTACGACTTCGTTATCGACGTTCATGCGGTCGTCGCCCATATAGACGCTCGTCGCTTGGTAGTACAAACACGCGCCCATCAGACTTTTCTCAAAAACCTGCGGGAGGTCGAGACCTGCGGCACTGATGAGATAGCTTTTTTCGCCGTTATCGCTGACAATAACGCCGTCAACGCCGGGTGCGCCCGCCGTCTGTGACTGACTTGCCTCGGCGAGCGCAACGAGTAGTGCTTCTAATTCGGGCTGCACCGCCGGGAAGGTTTTGCTGCTCAAATCTTTGCTGTACTCCTGCGAGTATTCCGCGCCGGGTTCGTTTTTGTACATCGCGATTAAACGTTCTTCGCTGACCGCAACGCCTTGAGTATTGGCGGTCTTCATGTAAGTTTTCATCTCGCTGAATTGTGCGAGACGACTTTGCTGACCCGAGTAGCTTACATTTTCAAAATTGTAAGTCGCGGGTACGGTGAATTCCGGCTCTGCCGTCTCGTCGTCATTACAAGCGGTGAGCGAAATCAAAAGGAGAAAAAAGAAAACAGGTTGAGTGATTTTCATTTCTTATTTTTATTTAGATTTAGTCTAATTAAGATGACGCAAAGGTAGAGAGGGAATTTGAAATTGAGAAGAGGGCGGGTTATTTTTTTTGTAATTTTTTTGCAGGAGCTTTTATCAAAGGATAAAAGAAACCTCATCCCCATTATGTTAAATTACTGTTAATACAATTTTATTTTACCGTGTTAAATGTTCTGCAACCCCTATATTTACTTGAATTTGAAAGACTTAATAAAGTTTTTTCCTATGTAGTCCGAAAAAAATAACTTGCGCTCATGAACATAAGTTATGCACGTCTGTATAGGAGATAGATAACATTGCGGCTAAATTCTCCTTCCTTTTCTTTTTTTAAAGAAATATCTAAGTTTTTTATCTGCAAAGCATTATCCTATCTAAATATAATTTCGCGTGTTACCCCAAATAGGTTTACGCAAATTATGTCAATTTTTACCCTTTGTTATTGCATTATCTTAATAACGATTAGCAATAGCGTATATTTAACCAGCTATAAGTCTTACGATTGCATATAATAATTTTTCACTTTTAAAATTCACTTATTATCTGTCGATGACTTACTCAATCAACCTTTCATAATATGAAAAATTTTCTTTTCTTTTCTTTTCTTTTCTTTTCTTTTCTTTTCCATAGTTGCTCCAAAGAAAAGCCGAACGAAGACTACCTTCAAACTACAGTGGAATTGTCTGACCATAACAGTAATCTTTTAAGTTTACTTACTAATGGTAAATCCATTCCAAACAACAGCGGTTCGAGTGACGAAGCTAATTTTCGAGACGATTTAGTACCGTCAGAAATTAATGTGTCTGTTTCAGACGGCATTCTCTCATTTGGCACCACAGAGGATATCCACGAATACATGATTTTTGTCGAGTATCTACAAGACAATTGGGAATATGGCGAATATGACCAATACGAAGATACTCCTCAAGAGGTGAATTTTCTCGGTGATGAAGCACTCAACGCTTTGGAAGATGAATTAGGTTACAATTCATTAAGGTCAAAATACAATTTGCTTGAGTTTTACGATATCGACTTCGAAAACAGCCTTGATTTTTTCATCATGGAGCCGAGCCTCCAAATTTTACTTAATGAGGGTCACACTTTGAGAATTGATAGCGATTGCGTTAAATACGTTCAGAGTGACATCTACGCTGTCATACCAAAATGCGATAAAAGAAGTTTAGATATTGTGGACGAATACGGGATTAATTCCGTAGCATTTGGAATTGATGTTTTTGATGAAGGTACCGGTGAACCAATAGAATATGACGGTGAAGAAGCAGAAACGCGAAGTGATTGTTCTCCGTTTTTTCTCCATACGGTATTCGATGACCCTGACAGACTTGGTTCTGTACGAGTAAGTGGTTTCTTGCGAAGAGCCGATCCTGATAATAATGGAAGTGCATGTTTGCTTACAAGTCATCAAATACAATGGGGTGACGGGTTTGTTGATGCTGGCACTATACTCACGGGTAATGACGATGTTACACATACTTATGAAGATGCTGTATTCTCAGAATTAGAAATTGGCGATTGTGAAGATTTTACAATTAAAATTATATCAACGCCACTGCTGGGCAATACTTGTGATTGTGATAAAGATTCATACACTACTACAATACCTATAAATATATGTAGGTCTGTTCCTAATTGCGTAAAGAACAAAAGAGAACATAATGATAACTATTTCTTTGAGTACGCAGGTAAAGAACACAGAATAAAGCATTTCATCGGACAGCGGGGTACTCCCGGATTTCTTTCTTACGAAAAGGTATGGGCAAAAGGTATTTTTTACACTAAGAAAAACGGAAATTGGAGACGCAGAAAACCGGGAAACTTTTTAGAGGTTCGAGTCAGAGGAAATATTCTTTTAAATGACTGTACATTGGTAGATGAAGTAGCAATCGGAAAGAAGAAGAAAAAGAAAAGCTTGACAGTCACCAAGTATCCTAATGACTCATTTGGTTCACTTACCGAAGGCGCAGATAAGTTGGAAGGTCATTACAACATCGAGTTTAGTGATGGTTACGAAGATGGCTTCTTCAATTTTCCTCTCTTTGATGAATAACAGCTAATTAAGGAATATAATCATTTTAGGTTTTTCACTGCGGAATGATTATATTCCTAATTTTTGTTTACAAATTAATTCCTCTCTTTCATCAAGACATATTGAGACTTGTAAATTTAATTTTCGTTGTACTTCCGAAACTAAAAGAATTTTCCTTTTGACTGCCTTAAATTTTATCTTTTTCGTTTCAATTCAACAAAAGATACAAGACTCATTATGTGTTAATTTACCACCATGCAAAGATTCTTATTTTTACTATTACTGTTTCTTCCTCTCTGTATCCTCCAAGCGCAAGAAAACAAACTTTCCTTTGATTTCGCATTGAGCGGCGGTTTCAATAAACTTGCTAACTTGGATGAAAACGTTCGTGTTTCGGGCGGCTTCGACGCGGATGTTTCGGAAGTATTCGGATTATCCGTAGGCGCACGATACAGAAAGCAAAAATTATCTTACGGTTTTGACCTTGGCTTTTTGGAAACTACCAAGACGGAATGGCGCACGTTTACTCGTATCGACGACGAACCCGGTACGCCGGCAAGACCGAATTTAAAAAAATTGCGAGAAGACTATTTTACCTTGAGGCTTTCTACCGGTTATCATGTAAATAAAAAATTCTCTGTTTTTCTTGGTGCCGCGTCCGCTTTGCATTTGAATTTATCTTCTGCTCTCAACATTCCTGATTTAAAAACCGAAAGTTATGATTGGGACGGTGATGAACCCGGTAATCTTCAATCGACTTCTTATATTTACGGTAATGACAGAGAAGGAGAAAACGATATAATCTTCGATGTCGGAGCGAGATACCGTTTGGGTAAGCGTTTTTTTACAGAGTTAAAGTTTTACCGAGGCATAAGGAATGTCCAACCCCGCGATTTCATCAACACTTACAATCAAGGGGTTTTGTTGTCATTGGGTTATACAATTCGATGATACGAAAGCTAAAAATTCGCCTTGAATATATTCACGCATACAAGCAAAAAAAATCCTCGCACAACGAAAGTCGTGCGAGGATTTTTTATGACTAAATTTAAAGAATCTCCCCTACCGAAAAGTATAACGCAGCCCCACCTGCATTTGCCAACGGGAAGACTGAATACCCGAATCATCGGTAAAACTCGGGTCGTTATCTCTGACCCCGCCGAAAGTAAACGTCGGCACAAAATCTTCTTCCGCGCTGCTGTCGTAGCCCTCGAAGTCGATGAGCTGGAAATTGCTCGACACAAAAGCACGGCGTCCCCAATCGCGGTTGAGCAAATTGGTGAAGTTGAAAATGTCGAAAGTAAGCTGTAATTCGTGCGATTTTCCGCCGGTGTACAAAGTAAAATCCTGCAAGAGTTTGAAATCCAAAATGTGATTCCACGGGCCGCGACTTGCATTGCGCTCCGCGTAGCCGCCGCGATTTTCGCGCAGATATTTATCGGACTCGATGAAATCATCCAAATCCGCCCACTGCTGCGCGGCGGTGCGGTCGCCGTCATCGACTAAGATAATTTCGCTTTCGTCGGCAGGAATGTAAATCAAATTAAACTCTCGGCTGTCTTCGTTATTCAAAGCACCGCGATCGTCATAAACGTAAGAAAACGGCTCGCCTTGCAGACTTTCGTGGAAAATCGAAAAAGTCGTCGCCGCCGTTCTTTCTTTGTTCCAATCCAAACGGTAAGAAGCCGCCGCAATGATGCGACTGCCCTGCGAGAAGTCGGAGCGCGTCACGCGTTGGTCGAAATTCCGACCGTTGATGGCGTACAAACCGCGCCACTGCGAAGAGTTTTGCGAAGAAGTACCGTCGAAAACCGCGTAAGAGTCGCCGTAAGAATAAGCCAAAGTACCCTGAAAACCGTTGTCGAAAGGCTTGGTCAGCGAGACGGTCGTGTTGTAACTGTAACCCCGGTCTTCGTTGTAGCCGATAATGATGCGATTGTAAGTGTCATCGACTTCGCTGCGGCGATTAAAAACCGGGCGGTTATCGGGCGTGCCGCTCAGAGTGCCGATAGAGTCGGGCAAATTCAAATTTTGGTACGCTACGTTGTTCAATGTTTTATTGAAAATCAAATCCACGTTACCAATCATTCCCCAGGGCAGTTTTTGGTCGAGCGCTACGTTCACTTTCAGGAAGCGGGGCAATTTCAAGTCTTCGGCAAATAAATCGACGTTACCGCCCGGCTGCGGATTGTTCGGGTCGGTGCCTTCGCGGGTTTGACCGTCCCAATCGGGATTAAAGCGATCCGGACTAAAAGTAAATATCGCACCCTGATTCAAGCCGTTATTATTGTAAGCACCGCCCGGCCATACCAAAGGAATGCGGCTGGTAAAAATGCCGATACCGCCGCGCAGTTGAGTACTGCGGTCGTTGCTGAGGTCTAAGTTGAAGCCGATACGCGGCGAAAGTGCCACCTGCGGCTTGATAAAATCACCGACATTGGCACCGCGCAAATCATAACCGGCGGCTTCCAAAAGCGGAATGGTATTGATGTTAAAACTGTCGTTACGCGGCGGATTGCTGAAGAGCGGCATATCTGCGCGCAGCCCGAAGGTCAAACGAAATTTATCGGTCACTTGAAATTCATCCTGCACGTACAGACCGATTTGACCGGCGTTAAATTCCGTACCTGCCGCAGAGCCGTCGCCCGTTACGTCGTCTTTCAGAGAATAGTTGCGGGAGTACAAAGTCGGCAGACTGTCGTTCAGAAAATCATCGACGCTCGCAAACTCGTAGCTGCCGTAGTTAAACGGTATGAACAGGTTGTTCATCTTGTAAAACTCGTTGTGCGTACCGAGGGTGATGTTGTGACGACCTTTGTAGATTTCGAGATTATTTGTCAAAGTAATCACATCTTGGTCGAGGTTGTTTGCCGTTGAGAAAGGCTCGGCACCGAAGTTGATTTCGCCCGAACCGTCCTCAATCGTCACCGTCGGAAAGTAGTTCGGATTGTCGCGCTCGTCGCGTTGGTCGCCGCCCTGAAACGGGTCGCGGTCGTCGCGCACGGCGGTGTAGTTCAACTTAAAGTTATTCGCCATGTTGACCCCGAATACGGAGTTCAACTCGATGGCCGAGGTGTTGGTAACAGACTCGAAAAATTCGGAGCGGTTGAGGTAGTTTATCGTTCTGGCGTTGGACTGATTGCCTTCGAGATTAACGGCGCGTGTGTAGCCGTGACGGAAGGACAGTTTGTGGTCGCGGTTGATATTGTAATCGAAACGCGCCGTAATTTTCTCACTGTCGAGGGTCGCGCGATTGCGCGTATAAGTGCCCGGCTCGTAACCGAATGCTTGAATAAACTCCGTCAATTCTTCCAATTTTTCGGGCGAAGAGTCGCCGTTGTACAGATTGACATCGAAAGGACGCGGCGTCTCGTCGCGCTGAATTTCGGCATTCAAAAAGAAGAAAAATTTATCTTTGATAATCGGCGCGCCGATGCGAAAACCCGTGGTGAGTGCCGTAAAATCATCTAAGCGAAAGTTGTTTTTGTAGTCGTCTTCGGAAGGGCGGACACCGGTTTCCTGCTCGATTTCGTCTTGGTAATCTCCGAAAGTCGGACGGTCGAAATCCAAACCCGACAGCTTTTCGTTGCGGTAAAAAGTGTACACCGAAGCCTCGACGTTGTTGCTGCCCGAGCGGGTCACGGCATTGATGGCACCGCCGGCAAAACCGCCGAGACGCACATCGAAAGGTGCCAAAGCAATCTGAAAAGACTCGATGGCATCGACGGAAATCGGCGAAACGCCGGTCTGTCCGCCGTTAGTACCCGAGCCTGCCAAACCAAACACGTCATTGCTCACCGCACCGTCGAGGTAGATGGCGTTGAAGCGGTTGTTCATGCCGTTGAGCGAAATGGCGAAACCGTCGTTGCCCTCACGGATGGTGGCTTGCGGAGTCAAACGCGCAAAATCGCCGATGGCACGCGATACCTGCGGCAACACGGCGATTTCTCGCTCGCTGACGTTAGTTTCCGCGCCGGTTTGTTGTCCGTTAAAGACGTCGGTGCGGCTCGCAACGACTTCTACGCCTTCCAGTTCGACGGAAGTTTCTCGCAAAACCGCGTCGAGTTTGAGCGACTGCCCGAGTTGCAGATAAACGTTTTCTTTGATAAAATCATCGTAGCCCGTGTACGAAACGGTAACCGTGTAAGGCCCGCCGACGCGCATATTGGGCAGGCGGTACAGACCGTCGATGTTGGTGCTGTTGCCGTAAGTCGTGCCCGTGGGCAGGTGTACGGCGAGGACGTTGGCACCGATGAGCGGCTCGGAAGAGTCCGAGACTTTACCGTTCATCGAGCCGGTAGTAGAACCCTGACCGTAGGCGAAAAACGCGTACAGCAACAGAGCGACTACTCCGAAAAAGCGTGTAAAATTTTGCATAAGTAATGGTTTGGTTGACGGTTGTCGGTTGACGGTTGTCGGTCTTGTGAGACTTTGCGCCGCCTGTCTTTTTCCCCGTCCGTCGATTAACAGAGTTAAAAATTTGCGAAGAAGAGCTTTGAGGGTCGGTTGCAGTTTAGAGAAGAGAAGTATTTTTTCGAGATGCCGCAAAGGTAGGAAGTCGAAGTTAAATTAATCTTAATTCAAAATTTAATTTAGGTTTCGGGCAATAAAAAAGCCCGTTTCGGAGTGAAACGAGCTTTTTTTGATGTTTAGCAGTTTAAGCGTTTAGTATCTACGGCAATATTAAACGACTAAACCCTTAAACGAATTTCTAATTTTTACCTTTAAAAATGCCGTAAATCCCCTCTCCGTTCTTCTTTTTGCGTGCGCGTTCTTTGGCTTTACGTTTTTTCTTTTTCTTCTTTGCCATGTCTTTGAAAACCTTGTTATCGACGATGACATAACGCAGGGAAAGAGCGGTTTCGGGATAGAAAGTTTGCGTGCCGCCACTGAGATTTAAGGCGGGTTTGAAGTCATAACTCAGGTTAAACTTACCGAGCGTCAGTTCCAAACCGCCGATACCCGTGATGCCGAAGGGAGCTTTAAATTCATTGCCCGGTTCTTGATTGGCTTGATTGTTCAAAAAACCTTTGTGCAGACCGATACCGGTGTAAAAATTAAGACGCCGAGTCAGCAAAGCGACGTGTCTTTGACCGAGAACGGTCACGGAAAACTCATCGCGCGAAGGAGTATTCTTAATAATGCCTTCCACGGTTATTTTCTTAGCGACGCGCTGTTGTACCGTCACGCCGAAACCGTCACCGACACGGACACCTGCGGCGGTAAAATAGCCTTGTGCCGTGAGGGTCGAAGCAAAGAATAAAAAGGAAAAAAGAAGCGGGAATAATTTCATCGGAATGTTTTTTAATGTTGCCTTTAACGCGCAAATTTCGGATTGTATTACGTCGAGACGGAAAAGATTTTATCTTTGCCGCCCATGCTGTAAAGACGAACGCAGCGGCAAATGGTTACATTTTTTTACTGTAATTGAAAATCAGCGGCGGGTAAGTAGGTGACAACATTTATTTCGGTAATTTAAAAACATCTTTTTCCGCCTATTTCCTCCAAAAAATAAGTCCGTAGCTACGGCTATGCACTGATTTTTTAAAGAAAATATACGAAAAAATCTTGTCCTTAAATTTACCGAAATAAATACCGTCACCTACTTAACAATTTTTTTGACTCCTTGTCATTTACCGGTTTAGCAGATTAAGTTCCGATGTTGAACGGAGTCAGATGTCCTTCCGGGTCTAAACGATTAAACGCCTAAACTCTTAAACAATTTTTAATTATGCAGTCACCGGACGCACTCAACGCCGTCAAGGCCTTTCATACCTTATTCCAACATCCGGTTTTAGACGAGCCGCAAATACCCTCCCGCAAGCGCGCGGATTTGCGGGTATCCCTCCTGCAGGAAGAACTCAACGAACTACAGGAAGCCATCGAAAACGACGACCTCACGGAAGTCGCCGACGCCCTCGCAGACCTGCAATATGTCTTGGCGGGCGCGGTCTTAGAGTTTGGTTTGGGAGAAAAATTTAAAGCGATTTTCGACGAAGTGCAACGCAGCAACATGAGCAAAGCCTGTAAAACGGTCGATGAAGCGGCTGCCACGCAACAGCACTATAAAGACAACAAAAACACGGACAGCTATGTGCGCGAAATCGACGGCAAGTTTTTGGTTTTTCGGAGAGAAGATGACAAAACGCTGAAATCGGTGGGGTATTCACCGGCGAATATTGAAGGAATGTTGTGATGGACGATGGACGATGGACGATGGACGATGGACGATGGACGATGGACGATGGACGAAATTTAGTGGTTTTTGCACGATTACTTCAAGAAATTACCGACATTTCTCGACCCTTCCTCCCGGTAATGCCAACGGCATGGTATCTCTTAGCCCAGTATGTAGTTCCCTTCGGGAACGGAATGCCGGGAGGAGAAAAACGAAAAGGCGCAACCTCCAAAGAGATTGCGCCTTTTTCATTGAATTAAAGTAAAGTTCGCAAGTCATCGAGCCTTACAACCCTACAACTTTTCAACCTTTATTACTTCTTCATCAACTGCTCAGAGTACATCCGGTTGTCTTCCGTATAAAAAGTAACCGTATAAACACCCTGCGCTAAGTTACTGATATTCAGCTCATTCGCATTGCCGGCAAAAGTGCTTACAGTCTGACCGAGCAAGTTGCTGATAACGACTTTTTCCAATTTCACATCACGCACATTCAGACTAACGAGGTCTTGTGCGGGATTCGGGAAGAGGTCGATTTGTGCAGCGAGGCTTGGGTCGTTTGTTTTCAAAATAACCGAAATATCCTCTAAGTAGCGCGGCAGAATTTGGTAGCCTTCATCGAAAGGTGCAGAGTTGTCAAACTGGCTGCCCATCCCGATTACGCTGACCGTATTGACCTGTAAAGGGTAAGATTCTTCCAAAAATAACTGACTGTCGTTGTCAATACGCACGATAATCATCGTACCGGACTCCGTTTCAAAATCCATATTGAAACCCGAACCTTCGGGCATCCATTGCAAGACATCGACAAAGGTACCACGCAACTCGATTAACTCGGACTCCGTGTTTTCGTTGACGGTTTGTTCCAAAGTCGGCCCGAACAAATCATTATCCGCCGACTGCATCATAATCGTATCGACCGTAATCTGCGTCAAACCCGCAAACTGACCGACCGTACCTTCTACCGTGATTTCGTCGCCCTCCGTCACTTCGTAAGAAGCGTAATCGAAAGAGAAAATGCCGATACCGTCCGTGCCGTCATTGAGGAAAAACTGTACACCGTCGCCGCCTCGGTAGTCGATACCGTGTACGATACCCGTCACGCGCACGGGAGCGTTAAGGCTGTCCGCCTCGCCTTGGTCGTTAAGACCGGTAATGTCGATAATATCGTGGTCGGTATAAAACGGGTCGCCCGGGCCGCTGCCGGTGTCGTAAGGGTCGATGTCTTCCACATAGCGCGGCAGCAGTTGGTAGCCGCCGTCAAACGGGGAAGAGTTGTCAAACTGACCGCCCAAACCGGTGACGTTGAAAGTACCCGTCGGTGCAGCCATGCCGTAGAGGTCGATGTCCGCGTCGATACGCACGGTGTAAGTATTCGTGCCATCGGTGACATCTACGTTGAAACCCGAACCGGCGTTGGTCCAGTCGTTGGGGTCAACGAGTGTTACGTCTTGCAGCGTCACTAATTGCGACTCGGTTTCTTCGTTCAATTCCGTGACAACGGTCGGGTCGAAAAGCATATTGCCTTGGTCGATTAAATCAACAGAAACAGGATTGATTTGCAGCAAACCGTTAAACTGTGAAATTTCGCCCTGCACCACCACTTCGTCGCCTTCATTCACGGTATAACCCAAATCGCCTTCGTTGAAAAACAAACCGATACCGTCGTTATTTCCGTCGATAATCGTAAACTGCAAACCTGCGGGACGCATATTCACACCATAGACCACACCTTGTATTTGCACTAAAGAATCCACAAAAGTACCCACGCCGTTTTCGTCGGTCACGGTGACTTCGCCGATGGTGTATTCCTCATAATCGACCACGGTATCGTCGTCTTCTACGGTAATAATGAAGCTTAAACCCGATTGAGAAATAACGGCATCGTTGGTCGGTTGAATAATTGCCAAAGCTACAATTTCCGTATCTTCTCCGATTTCATCGTCAGTAATTTCAACCGTTACTTCCATTGTATCTTGTGCCGTTCCGGCGGGGAAGGTCAAAACCACCGTTTCATAATTAAAATCAGTTTCAAAATCTGCGGTAGTCAAGGTGCTGAGAATAGCCGTGACCGAAGTTTCATTTTCGTTACCGAAAGCAATCGCTACGCGACCCGTAACCGTACCGACACCTTCAGAGACAGTTGTTTCCGTGTCTAACCAAGTCAAAATCGGTCCGTCGGGGCAACCGCTGTCCGCGCCCGGATTACCGAAGTAAGTCGTGCCGTCCGCTTCCGCATCGAGCGAGGTCGTCGCCGCAATCCAATTCGCCGCATCGCTGTTGTCGGAAGAGGGGTCACACAGCACCAAAGAAGGGCCGTCGCCGTCGGGAGTCGTTACCCAATCGCCGCCGTCGTCATAAGGCACTTCATCGACCACCGCACCCATGTTGTTGATGAGTTGAATGGTTTCGCCGCCGTTGGTCAAAGCGCCGCCCGTCCACTGCAGTGTACCCGTCACGCCGAGTACCGACTCCATTGCCGCACTGTTTTTCGCTACGACCACATATTCGCCCGCCTCTAAAGTGACGGCGGGGAAGGTAAATTCAACACCGTCCAAAGTCCAACCTTCCAGGTTGACACCTTCGTCGCCGTTGTTAAAAAATTCGAGGTATTCCAAAGAGTCGTTACCGCTTTCGGGTGGGTTGTACATGATTTCGGTCAGGACGATTTCACCCGTCGCACCCGTACTTTCTACGGTAATCGTGCCGTCCATACCCAAGCCCGCGTGCGGGTCGCATTGGTAGTTGTACACGCCGGGTACGGTGAATGTGTGTTCGTAATTCCACGGTGCGGAAGCCGCGCCGCCGTTGCCGAAGGACTCGGGATTCATCGGAAAAGTCGTCTGCGTGCCGTTCACGTTGTGAAAGCCGCCGATGTTGTTAAAAATCACCGTTTCGCCGACGTTAATGGTCAGGTTTTGCGGTGTAAAAGTGTTGCTTTGTACGGTGACGGTCGTCTGCGCAAAAATCGCGGTGACGGACAGGCACAGGGCTGATAAAATTAAGTAATATCTTTTCATGATTTCTATTGTGAGATTTTAGATTTTAGACGTTAGATGTTAGACTTTTTGGTGGTTTTCATCGCAAGTCTGAAATCGCAGATTGGTTAACGGTGGCAAAGATACGCAGGACGGCGCGTTGATTCGGTTATGTTGTTTTATTTTAATGTAAACAGTGAAAATGCACCCGCCCGGACTTTGCCCGCTTCTGTTTTGTGAAAGTAGAAAGGGGCGGGTTTGTTCGGATAATAAGGCGATAATTTCTCCTCACTCTATAATAAAAAACCACAAAAAGCATATATCGGTGTCAGAAACTTCTACGCGCAACATCCCGGTAAATCTTGACTTTTATTTTTCTCGCCGAAGCCAACTGTCAGACACCCTTAAGCGCATTTCGGAGGTGTCTGACACTCGACTTACGAACAAGCGATGCATTTCCGTCTTATCGCGGAAATTAGTAAAAAGAAGTGTCTGACACCGGAACTCGGGGAATTTTCTTGAAAACCGGTGTCAGACACGTTTTTTTACTGACTTTATGGAAAATTTAAAAGCCTGACTTTCAGCTTGATAAACGTGTCAGACACCTAAGCGACAACCCAAACTAAACGTATTTCTTCACCGTATTCCGCCCGAGTTGGTACATGTGCACCTCATCCGGTCCGTCAGCAAGGCGGATAATGCGCCCGTATAACCAAAAGCCGGCTAAGGGGGTGTCCTGACAAACGCCCATGCCGCCGTGTGCCTGTATCGCGCGGTCAACCACGTTGCAGGTCATTTGCGGACAAACGATTTTTATCATGCCAATCAAGTCTTTCGCCCCTTTGATGCCGTGTCGGTCGATGGCATCGGCGGCGGAAAGAGTGAGCAGTCGCGCTTGTTGGATTTCACAGCGCGAGAGGGCGATGTCCTGTCGAATGCTGCTGAAATCTTTGAGCGTTTTACGGAAAGCGGTGCGCTCGGCTACGCGGTTGCACATCAATTCCAAGGACTGCTGTGCCGCGCCGATTAAGCGCATACAGTGGTGAATGCGCCCGGGACCGAGTCTGCCCTGCGCTATTTCAAAGCCCCTGCCCTCCCCCAAAATGATATTTTCGGCGGGAACGCGGACGTCGGTCATTTTGATTTCGGCGTGCCCCTCGGGCGAGTCTAAATTTCCGAAAACGCGCAACGGGCGCACAACCTCCACACCCGGCGTATCGGCGGGTACGATGACCATACTTTGCTGCAAATGTCGCTCGGCGGTCGGGTCGTTTTTACCCATCACGATATAGACGGCGCAGTGCGGGTGCATCGCCCCGGAAGACCACCATTTTGTCCCGTTAATCACATATTCGTCGCCCTCGCGCACTATCGAAGTTTGAATATTAGTGGCGTCGGAGGAGGCGACCGCCGGCTCGGTCATCAGGAAAGCGGAGCGAATTTTCCCCTGCATCAGCGGCTTCAGCCAACGCTCTTTTTGCGCTTCGGTGCCGTATTTGGCGAAGACTTCCATGTTGCCGGTATCGGGTGCGGAGCAGTTAAAAATTTCGCTTGCCCAACGGACGCGCCCCATAATTTCGGCGAGAGGGGCGTATTCTAAATTGGTCAAACCGGGACTTAACTCACCGTAGCTTTTCGGCAAAAATAAATTCCACAACCCCTCGGCTTTGGCTTGCTCTTTTAAAGCCTCCGCCGGCGGAAAGGGCTGCCACGGATTTTCTAAAACAAAAGCGTCGAATTCCTTTTCGAGCGGATAAATATTGCGCTTCATGAAATTACGGACGCGCTCTTGCAAAGCGAGTGATTTGTCGGTGTATTCGAAGTTCATTTTCTTTTTAGACTTTGGACGTTAGATTTTAGATGTTAGACTGCTGCTCTGTCCTGTTTCTGTTTAAATTTGCTGTTTTCCTAATCCCTTTGTTATTACTATCCAAATCAAAACAGCATATAATCTGAAATTCCGACCGTAGGTACACGACGCAATACATTTCGCATTACCCGCGCAATTTTCCCAACGCAATTTTAGAAAACAACTCCGCCGCAAAGGCGAATTTTTTCATACGCTCGTCCGTACTGCTGCCGAGGGTAAATCTTTGGTACAACTGCTGCCCGATGACGGCAATTTTAAAATAGGCAAACGCCTCGTACCACCCGATGCGCGAGAGGTCGAAACCCGTTTTTTCCGCATACTTTTGTTTGACAAAATCCTTATCGGGAAAATCACCCTTGATGACGATGCCGAGGTCGTATTGTTTTAAATGCGCGTCGGGCCAATAACCGAGCAGCGCGCCGAAGTCCATCAGCGGGTCACCCGTCGTGGTCATGTCCCAATCAAAAAGCGCGGTAATTTCGTCGGGATTATCGGGCTGAAATTGGCAATTGTCGAATTTTATATCGTTATGCACCAAAGAAACGGCTTGCGGCTGCGGAATGTCCCGCGCCAAAATTTCGGCGAGTTTATCCATGGTCGGTACCTCTTTGGTTTTGGAAAGTTGCCATCGCTTCGTCCAACCCGCTACTTGCCGCTGCGCAAAACCGTCGGGATTTCCCAAATCGCTCAAATCTGCCGCCGCGACATCTACCCGGTGCAAATCGGCGGTCATATTGACCAGAGCTTCGGTCAATCGCTGTTCCACGTTGGGCAGATCGACAAAACAAGGCGCAATTTTGCCCCGCAAAACGACGCCGTGCCGCCGTTCCGTAACGACAAATTTACTGCCGATTATCGTTTCGTCTTCACACAAATGAAAGGCACGCGGGGCGCGGGGAAAGTGCTTGTACAGCTTCGACAAAACGCGGTACTCTCGCTTCATGTCGTGCGCACCGGGCGCGATTTTCCCGAAGGGCGGGCGACGGAGCACGTACTCGGCTTCCCCAAACTCGATAAGGTAAGTCAGGTTGGCGTGACCGCCGTGAAATTGGGCGCAGCTCATCGCTCCTTCGGTCGCGGGCAGGTGCGCGCGGAGGTAAGGTTCGAGACTGCCGAGGTCGATTTCTTCGCCGGGGCGAACGGGACGGGGTGCGTCGATGTTTTGCATGGTTACGGTTGACGGTGAATGGTGAACGGTGGACGGGCGGTTCTCGCTCTAACGAAATCTTCTGTTTCTTTGGAGACGTACTCAATTTTTAAAAACCGATTTTGCAGGTCTGTTTAAATGGAAAAGTCAGCACGGCAATCTAAAATCTAACGTCTAATATCTAATATCTAATATCTAATATCTCTCTTCCTCAAAACCCACTCGCTATCATGTGCCCGCCATCCGCAGTAAAAACCTGCCCGGTGCAATAACTCGCGGCTTCGGAGGCTAAGAACACGGCTAAACCAG
>JAHDCG010000052.1:36831-38169 GCA_020629965.1 Saprospiraceae bacterium
ACCTGCCCGGTGCAATAACTCGCGGCTTCGGAGGCTAAGAACACGGCTAAACCAGCCATTTCTTCGGGGGCGGCGGCGCGACCGGCGGGCAGATGTTTGGTGACGGTTTCCATTACTTTGTCATTTTGCCAGAGGGCGGAACTGAACTTGGTTTTTATCAATCCCGGACATATCGCGTTGCTGCGAATGCCGGCTCTGCCCCATTCTTTCCCCTGACTTTTGGTGAGCATAATTAAGGCTGCTTTGCTGACACTGTACAGACCCAAACCGGTGCTCGGCGTCATCCCTTCGACCGAGGCAATATTGATGACCGAACCGCCGCCGCGCTTTTTCATAATCGGATAACAGAGGTTGGCAAGCAAAAAGCAGGCTTTTACATTGACATTCATCACTTTGTCGAAGACGCCGGCGTCATTTTTTGCCAGCGGCTCAAAGACGGGATTGGTCGCGGCATTGTTGATGAGAATGTCGATGCCGCCGTATTTTTCAACGGTTTTATCGACGAGATTTTGGAGTTGAGCGGGGTCGCCGACGTGACAGGCGATACCCGTGGCTTCGAGTCCGTCGGCACGCATTTGCTCGGCTACGGCAGCAACGGCTTCCTGTTTGCGACTGCTGACGACGACTTTTGCGCCGTACTCGGCGAGTCCGCGCGCGATGGCGGCGCCAATGCCTTTAGAGGAACCGGTGATAACGGCGACTTTATCGGTGAGGTCGAATTTTTGTTTTATGTTGTTAGTCATGATTTTAGCTGAAAGTGAAGAGTGGCGAGCGAAGAGTCGAGGCTGCGTTACCTTTTCTTTTTCATCCGTAAAATAACGGGTTTCAAAGGAGAGAAAAGAAAAACCGGGAGATTTTTTAGCGAAAATTCGCTTTTTTGTGATTTTGGGGTACTTTTGGGGTTTTGCGCAGCGTAGCGTCGATTTTAATCGACCTGCTAAAAGATAGCTTTTTTTATAGCTTATCGACTAAAGTCGATGCTACGGTGCGGGTCAGTTAATTTCGCAATATTTATAGTAAATTGCAAATCAGGAATATACTCACAGCAAGACGTCGCAGTGCAACGTCTCTACGGGTGGTAATTTTTCAAAATTCGAAGGAAAACAAAGAAGTCGCTTTGGTTATCCAAAGTAAAAAAAGACAAGAGACTTAAAAGAAAAAGGAGTCATATTCTAAAAATTTTACTACCCTCAAGCAATCGTAAATCGTAATTCGTTTTACGAAAAGACGTCGCAGTGCAACGTCTCTACGGGTGGTAACTTTTCAAAGTTTGAAGGAAAACGAAGAAGTCGTTTTAGTTCTCCAAAGTAAAAAAGAGACAAGAGACTTAAAAGAAAA
>JAHDCG010000203.1 GCA_020629965.1 Saprospiraceae bacterium
TGAAAAGGACACGCAACTAAAACAAAAATCCTCAAAAACACGTTTTAAAAAACGATGCAATACACAGCCGCCAAAAAGTTTATTCTGCAAAAATTAGAAGAGGAATTGTCGCCTCATCTGACCTATCACGGGCTGCATCATACTTTGGATGTGTTGGAGGTGACGAAGAAGCTGTGTGAGGAGTTGAATATTTCGGAAGAAAATACGACGCTGCTGAAAACGGCGGCATTGTTTCACGACTCGGGCTTTACCGTCAGCAGTCAAAATCACGAACAACACGGCTGCGAAATCGTGCGCGAGCATCTGCCCGATTTTAATTATTCGGAAGCACAAATCGAGAAAATCTGCGGAATGATAATGGCGACAAAAATTCCGCAATCACCGCAAAATCATTTGGAAGACATCCTCGCCGACGCCGATTTGGACTACCTCGGGCGCGACGACTTTTACCGCATCGGCAATACGCTTTTTACGGAATTAAAACACTTTGGCGTAGTAAAAACCGAAGAAGACTGGAATCGCATTCAAATTTCTTTCCTCAAAGGGCACGGCTTTTTTACTTCATATAATAAGGCGCACCGACAACCGAAAAAGCGGGCGCATTTGGCGGAGATTGAGGAAATTGTGGCAAATTATTAGTTGGTTGGTGGTTGGTGGTTGATAGACGGTAAAATATAATTTCATAGTTATGAGACATCCTTGGAAGCAGTTTTTTGCTCAACTTTTATAAGCATTTTGTAAAGAAAAACCGCCTTTTTACGTCAAAGCGTAAAAAGGCGGTTTTCGTTTTAGAAGTAACTTTTATTTCTGAAAAGAAACTTGTGCCGAAAAATTTTCGATGCTATGAGGTTGCCCGCTACCACCGACCACCCACCACCTACAACTTCGCCGCCAACTCCGCCGCCTGCCGTATCGCCCGCTTCGCATCCAACTCTCCCGCCTCTAAAGCACCGCCGACCACGTGTACGTTCAGTCCTTTTGATTGCAGCGGTTCGACCAAATCGCGCAGCGGTACCTGACCCGCGCAGATGATGACATTGTCCGCCGCGAGTACGTGGTTTTTGTCGTCGATACGGAAATGCAGACCCGCGTCGTCGATTTTTTCGTATTGCACGCCGCCGACCATTTGTACTTTTTTCTTTTTCAAATGTGCGCGGTGTATCCAGCCTGTCGTTTTGCCCAAGCCTTCGCCGTGTTTGCCGGTGCTGCGCTTGAAAAGGTGAATCTCGCGCGGGCTTTCTTCGGGTTCGGGCTGCATGACCGCGCCGCGATTTTCGTAGTCCATATCCACGCCCCATTCTTCCATAAATGCGGGAATATTCAGCGAAGACGAGCCGCCTTCTTCCGTCAGATAAGACGACACATCGAAGCCGATGCCGCCCGCGCCGATGACCGCCACGACCTTGCCGACCGGCTTTTTGCCGCGCAGCACGTCGATGTAAGAAAGGACTTTCGGATGACCGATACCTTCGATTTTCGGCACGCGCGGATTAACGCCGGTAGCGACGATAATTTCGGAAAAATCCTGTTGTGAAAGGTCGTCCGCGCTTACTTTTTTATTCAAATGCAGCTTTACTCCGGTCAGGTCGATTTGCCGACGGAAGTAGCGCAGCGTCTCATGAAATTCTTCTTTGCCGGGGATGGTTTTTGCCATGTTGAACTGCCCGCCGATTTCGCCGGATGCTTCAAAAAGATGCACCTCATGACCGCGCCCCGCCAAAATAGTCGAAGCGGCAAGACCCGCCGGACCCGCGCCGACGACGGCAATTTTTTTCTTGGTTTCGGTTTTTTCGTAGTTCAATTCCGTTTCGTGACAAGCACGCGGATTGACGAGACAGCTCGCCGTTTTGCGCTTAAAAACGTGGTCGAGGCAGGCTTGATTGCAGGCGATGCAGGTGTTGATTTCGTCCGCCCGATTTTGTCGCGCTTTATTCACAAACTCCGCATCCGCCAAAAAAGGACGCGCCATGCTGACCATATCCGCGCAGCCCTCGGTGAGTACCTGCTCGCCGACCTCCGGACTGTTGATGCGGTTAACGGTGATGAGCGGAATGTTGACTTTGCCCATCAGCCGCTTGGTAATCCAGGCAAAACCCGCGCGCGGCACCATCGTCGCTATCGTCGGTACGCGCGCCTCGTGCCAGCCGATGCCCGTGTTGATGAGCGTTGTACCCGCTTTTTCGACTTCCTGTGCGAGTTGTACGACTTCCTCCCAAGTGCTGCCCTCATCCACCAAATCGAGCATGGAAAGGCGATAAATAATGATGAAATTTTCGCCGACGGCTTCCCGGGTTTTGCGAATGATTTCAAGGGGAAAACGAATGCGATTTTCAAAACTGCCGCCGTATTCGTCCGTGCGTTTGTTGGTTTTTTTGGCGATAAACTGGTTCAATAAATAGCCTTCCGAACCCATAATTTCCACACCGTCGTAACCCGCTTCCTGCGCCAGTACCGCACTTTTGACGAATGCTTTTACTGTGCGATTGATGCCGCGTTTTGACAAAGTCCACGGCTTGAAAGGACTAATCGGCGACTTAATCGGTGAGGGCGCGACGCACAGCGGGTGATAGCCGTAGCGACCCGTGTGCAGGATTTGCATACAGATTTTGCCGCCCTCGGCGTGTACCGCATCGGTGATTATTTTGTGTTGTCGCGCTTCCTTTTTGTTGCTCATTTTTGCCCCGAAAGGCCCGACCCAACCTTCCCGATTGGGCGCAATGCCGCCGGTTACGATGAGGGCAACCCCGCCCCGCGCTCGTTCGGCAAAGTAAACGGCCTGCTTTTCAAAACCGTTTTTGGTTTCTTCCAAGCCCGTGTGCATGGAACCCATCAGCACGCGGTTTTTGAGTGTGGTAAAGCCTAAATCGAGCGGTTCGAATAATTTTGGATAAGGATGCATGGTGGTTGATGGTTGGTGGATGTTGAACGATAGTGAAATCCCGTACTTCAGTCGGGATTGGTTGGCTGCCGCGTTTTCTTTGGTATTGCGAATATTTTTGAGGTACGGGGTACTTGCCTTAATTCACGAGCCGGAACATTGTGTTTTTCTTCCGGTTTTTTGCAAAAAGTAAGTACCTCGTATCTTCTTCTGCAGTTTAGCGAATTTTCGCTGAAAGATAGATTTTTTTGCGGAAACGAGGTTGAAATTTTTGAAAACAAGGTCAAAAATTTTAAAAAATGACACATAAAAGAAAAGGACGGCAAATCACGCGCCCGTCTACCGTCCATCCGTCCACCGTCCATCGTTCTTAGAAATCGTAAAACGCTCCTTTCCCTCGCATCTCGACAAAGACAATTTTAGTCTTTTTTCTTACCTTGCATCTTCTTACAAAAACGACAAATGAAAATTATCTCGCAAAATTGAATTATGGCTAAGACATTCGCAGCAATTACGGGGGTTCAGGGCTATGTACCCGACTATATTTTGACCAATAAGGAGCTGGAAACCATGGTCGATACCAACGACGAATGGATACGTTCGCGCACCGGCGTCGAGGAGCGCAGAATACTGAAAGAACCCGGTAAAGCGACCTCCGATATGGGCGTGGAAGCCGTAAAAGGATTGCTCGAAAAAACGGGAACGACGCTCGATGAGGTCGATATGCTCATCTGCGCAACGGTGACGCCCGATTTTCCGTTTCCGGATACGGCAAATGTGATTTGTGATAAATTGGGCATCAAAAATGCTTTTTGTTACGACATCAATGCGGCCTGTTCGGGCTTTTTGTTTGCTTTGACGACGGCGGCAAAATTTGTGGAAAGCGGCTCGCATAAAAAAGTCGTAGTCGTCGGCGCGGATATGATGTCTTCCATCATCGACTACGAAGACCGCTCGACCTGTATCATTTTCGGGGACGGCTGCGGCGCGGTACTTTTAGAACCGACGGAAGAGGCCGTCGGCATCCAAGACAGTATGTTGCGCAGCGACGGCATGGGCAGACATTACCTGCACCAAAAAGCCGGCGGCTCGCTTCATCCGGCGACGCAGGAAACTGTGGCGGCAAAAGAACATTACGTCTTTCAAAACGGCCGCCCGGTCTTCAAAGCGGCAGTCAGCGGGATGTCGGACGTGGTGACGCAGGTCATGGAACGCAACGCCCTGACCGCCGAAAATATGGCGTGGCTGGTGCCGCATCAGGCGAATATCCGCATCATCGAGGCGGTGTCGCGCATGGCGGATTTTCCGATGGAAAAGGTCATGGTCAACATCCAAAAATACGGAAATACTACGGCAGGAACTTTACCCTTATGCTTGTGGGATTACGAAGATAAACTGAAAAAGGGCGATAATATTATTTTGACCGCTTTCGGCGGCGGCTTTACCTGGGGGGCGGTTTATTTGAAGTGGGCGTATTAGGGAAAAGTTGTAGGGGTTGAGAGGTTGTAAGGTTGGGCGGTTGGGAAAATGCCGGGCGGAATTTAAATTTTCCGTCCGGCATTTTTGTCTTTAAGAATTAAGAACAGCTTGTCTAACGTCTAAAATCTAACGTCTAATTACGCGGTTTAATGCTTATTCGATTCGGCGTTTTGCTCATCATAAGCGCGTTTGGGTTTCTTCGCCGCTAAACTCGAAGCCGAGCGCGGCTTTTTCTCCCAACACGACCGCATCCGCATCCGGGGCGGCAGCATAGGCGGTCATTTGTAAATCTTCGGCGGGTATTTTGCCGAATTTCATTTTAAATTGTGAAAAAAGTAAGAGAGGAAAAAACAGAGAAAGGGTAAAAACAAAGATTGATTTCATCGGAGTTGGATTTGTCACACAACAAACCGCCGCATTTTTCTGTTTTCGCAACAGATTGACACGGAGCGGACTTTCCTGCGTTCGTATTGAGTTATAGTTCGTTTTGAAGGCACTAATGTAGAAAAAATATTGTTTGATTTCTAAAATAAATTGCGATTTTGATGAATTTCCGTTTCTGCTAAAATATTCGATTATGAAAAACCTTTTCGCCGTTTTGTTACTCGCTTTTTCCTTAAATCTTGTGGCGCAAGATATGACCGTCAAAGAATTGGGAAAAATTCTGAAAAAAGAAGCTAAAATCACCGAAGGCAAAGACGGCATTTGGACACTCGAATATTTAGAACACCCCGTCATGGTCGTCACTGACGAAAAAGCCAATCGAATGCGTATTTTTACGCCGATAGCGGCGAGCGAAGAGGTCAACGAAAAGGCGTTGATAAAAATGCTGGAAGCTAATTTTCATTCGGCTTTGGATGCCAAATACAGTATTTGGGAAGGCGTGATAATCAGCGTTTACACGCATCCGCTGAAGGAGTTGACGGAGTTTCAAGTCACCGACGCGGTTAAACAGGTCGTGCGTCTCGCCGATACTTTCGGGACGACTTTCAGCAGCACCGAGTTTATCTTCGGCGGCGAAAATGAGGAAGAAAAACCCGCCGAACGCATCAACGTAAAGCCCGGCGAAAAGCGTTCGTGAAGATTTATCATTCGTTACGGAGTTAATGCGGGCAGAGGTTTTATCTTTGCCGCGCGAAAAGGCGAGCCGCGTATGGTTCGCCTTTTTGTTTGGAGTCTGCCGAATATTTTTACTCAAAAGGTGACTTTGAGTCACCCTGTGAGGAAAAATGTTCGGCAAGTTTTTCAAAAATACTCAAACCTGCAAAACACGCATCTTGAACAAAACACTCATCAACGTCCTCAAAATCGTCCTTTTTTTCGGTCTCGGTCTCGGCATTTTGTACCTCGTCTATCGCGGGCAAAATGCCAATTGGATAAAAGACTGCGCCGAAAAAGGGCTGTCCGAGGCGGAGTGCGGTACGTTTTTGGAGAAAATAATTCGTGATTTCGGGCGAGTGGAATGGGGCTGGATAGCGGCGGTTTTGGCGGCTTATTTTATCAGCAATGTCAGTCGTGCCGCGCGGTGGTTGTTGCTGCTCAAGCCTTTGGGTTACAGCCCGCGCCCCGTCAATGCTTTTTTTACTTTGATGATTGGTTATTTTGCCAATCTGGGTTTTCCGCGCATCGGCGAAATTTTGCGCCCGACTTTCTTTGCCGGCTACGAAAAAATGCCCGTCGAAAAAGTCCTCGGCACCATCGTCACGGAGCGCATTGCGGATGTTTTGGCTTTGTTGGTTGTGATGACTTTGGCTTTTGCTTTGGAATTTGATAAACTGTGGAATTTCATTCTCGAATTTCAAAACGCCGAAACCGACACCGCCGCCGGAATGCCGTTGTTGCTCAAACTCACTATTGCCGCCGCAATTATCGGCATCGCTCTCGCATTTTACGTATGGAAAAATTGGGAAAATCTCTCTAAAAAACCTTTCGCCGTCAAAATTATCGACCTGATAAAAGGACTGTGGGAGGGCGTAATGACGGTCAGAAAACTCGAAAAACCCGGTCTCTTCCTCTTCCACACCGTCAACATCTGGTTCATGTATTTTCTGATGACCTACCTCGGTTTTTTCGCCTTCGCACCGACGGCGGAATTAACGCCCTTAGCGGGTCTCATCATTTTTGTCACGGGCGCGTTAGGCATTGTTATTCCGACGCCCGGCGGTTTGGGTTCTTATAATTTTTTGGTAACGAATGCTCTGGTTCTTTTCTACGGCATCAACGGAAACGACGCCTTTTCCTTTTCGATTATCCTGTTTTTTGCGCTCAATCTCGGTTCCAACGTCCTTTTCGGCTTAATCGGCTTAATCTTTTTACCGCTCATCAACAAAGACTACAAACCCAAGCCGGCGAAAACTTAGTAACGGCGACTTTCAAGTCGACCAAAAAACGCAGTTTTTTACCGAAGATGGCAACTATCGTAGATTTGAAGCGGATTTTCTTTCCGACCGGCTAATGCCGGCAGTTACTAAAGACGCAGAAATTCGATAAAAAGCTAAGTAACGGCGACTTTCAAGTCGACTAAAAAACGCAGTTTTTTTACCGAAAAGGGCAACTGTCACAGATTTAAAACAGCTCTTCTTTCCG
>JAHDCG010000204.1 GCA_020629965.1 Saprospiraceae bacterium
TTCGTAATTCGTAATTCGTAATTCGTAATTCGTAATTCGTAATTCGTAATTCGTTACCCTCTCGCTCGTCTCCCCCTAAACCCAATCGTCTTCTTATTAAACACCTTCTCGTCTTCCTCTCTTCTGAAAGTCGTTACATCTTCTGCGGTTAATACATTGATATTCAGTTCGTTGCGTTCTTCAATCGGCATGGCGGACAGGCGTAGATTTTGGTTACGTGCCGCCTCATCGACGATGCTGCGGACGGTACGGGCGTTGCCGAAAAACTTGTCGCGGCGGTCGTAGGTGTAAATCAGGTAATCCTTTAGACGTTCTTCGGCTTCGGGCGTGGCGACCAATCCTTTTTCCTGCAACATCAGCATAGCAATCTCCAATAAGTCGCTCGGCAGGTAGTCTTCAAAGTGCAGAATTTTGTCGAAACGCGAATTCAGACCCGGATTGGCTTTGAGGAACGAGTCCATATTATCCGGATAGCCTGCCACGAAGACGAAGAACTCGCCGCGTTGGTCTTCCATGCGTTTGAGCAGGGTTTGGATGGCCTCGTCTCCGAAATCACCGCGCTGACTCTTGCCGCTTTGGGTCAGGGCGTAGGCCTCGTCGATGAAGAGGACGCCGCCGACGGCTTCTTCGATTCTTTCGGTGGTTTTGGTGGCGGTTTGTCCGACGTAGCCGGCAACCAAGCCCTGGCGGTCGGTCTCGACCATGTGTCCGCGCTCCAGCATGCCGAGGGCTTTGTAGATTTTGGTGAGAATACGCGCCACGGTCGTCTTGCCCGTGCCGGGATTTCCGACAAAAACGGTATGTAGGAAGAAGGCGTTCAGCACGTCTTTTTCCGTCTCGCGGTAAAAGCGTACCAGGCGTACCAACTCGTTGATTTGGTCTTTGATTTTGCGCATGCCGATGAGGTTATTCAGCTCATTCATGGCGGCGGTCAGCAGGTCTTCGTCAATCGGAATGTGCGGCGTGACCTTACTGCGTGTGATTTCGATGGCGTTTACGTCGGCGACTTCGATGGTTTCGAGGTAGTCTTTTTCGCGTTTTTCGGGTTCCTTTTCCGACATGACGCGGAGACCGAGTTGAATTTTTGCTTTTTCGATTAAGTCGAAAACAAAGCGGGCGTTGCCGAAGGTTTTATCGCGGTTGCGGTAGGCCTCGGTGATGATTTCGCGCAGGCGGGATTTTGCGGATTCCGACAGTTTAACTTCGTTTTTGGTGCAGGCGTAGGCGGCGATTTCAATCAATTCCTGCGGGAGATAATCTTCAAATTCAAAGATGTTTTTGAAGCGGGATTTCAGACCGGGATTACTCTCCAAAAAGTTTTTCATTTCCTTCGGGTAGCCCGCCGCGATGACCGCGAGGTCGCCTTTACCGTTGCTCATTTCGCGTACCAAAATCTCGACGACTTCGCGCCCGAAGTCCTTATTATCCGTTTTTTCGCGTGCCAAACTGTAAGCCTCGTCGATAAAAAGTACACCGCCGCGCGCTTTGTTGATGGCGGCTTTAACCTTCGGCGCGGTCTGTCCGATGTACTCTCCGACGAGGTCGGTGCGATCGACTTCGTGCACGTGACCGCGTGACAGCAAGCCCATTTTTTGGTACAATCTGCCCATCATTTGCGCGACGGTCGTCTTGCCCGTGCCCGGATTTCCGGTGAAAACGGCGTGTACGTTCAGCGGTTCTTTTTCCTCAAAACCTTTTTCTTTGCGCAGTTTGATAAAGTTGATGTAGCTTGCGTGGTCTTTGATTTGCTGCTTAACCTGCGTGAGTCCCGTGAGGTCGTCCATCCGCAGCATCACCTCATCAAAAGTGGTGTTGATATCTTCTTCGGGCAGAAAAATCATCGGCGCGCTTTTGCCCGGCATATAAACGGGATTGACGCCTTCTTCATTTTTTTTGCCGACTTGAAAGGGGATGACCGCCAGCAATTTGTTCATAAAAACAATCTCGCAGGTGTATTTGTCTTTGCGCCAGGAGCCTTCGGTATTCGAACCCCAGCCGGCGGTGATGGTCAGGTATTCGTCTTTGGCTTCGACTTTTTGCAGACGCACGACCTGACCTTTGAGTTCGCGGGCATCGTTGTAAAATTTGGTAAACAGCTCGCACTGCCAGGTCTTGCCGGGGAAAACATTTTTCAGTATCACTTCCGCAAAGACGTAACGGGTTTCTTCGGCGGAAAATTTGCTGAGGTACGTGCGTTTTTCTTCGGTAGTTTCGTCGTCGTAAGGCCCTTCGTAAAGGCGCAAGGATTGAATATCGAGGTAGGGATTTTGCTGTTTTTTCGGAATGAAATACTTGCCCGAGTCTTCAATGTAAAAATATTTGGTACTGACTAAAATGCCGTCGATGTAGGCCTCCCAGTAGTACGTTCCTTTTTTCCAAAATGCACCGGCGTTTTTATTGCCCCAGCCTTCGCGCACATGGACGAGACTGTTGTATTTTTTGACTTCCCGCGCGAAAGTCAGATGACACATTTCGCGTTTGGTGTTCTTTTTGACCGCCCAGCATTTCAGTTCCACGCTGACCGTCCAATCTTCTTTGTCGAATAATTTGTTGAGAAAAGACAACTCCGCATAGACATAACCCGTCTCGTAACGGTCAAAAACCTGTCGGTATTTTTTCTTATTGTCCGCCAGCCATTCGGTACTCGAATAGACTTTGAGGTCTTTATATTTGAATTTACCGTTTTCGGTATTTTTACTCGGAACTGCCATATATTTTTTTCTCTCTATAAAATCCGGATGCCGCCGGAATAGAAATTTATCTGCCGCAAGAGGCGCGTTTTCCCGCAATTATACAAAATGCGTTTTAGATTTTCATTTGTTTTTAAAATTGATTTCGGCGACCGACAACTCCAACAACTCAAACTCACTTTAACCTTTCCAACCTCTCCGACTTTTAAACCCTCCTCAAAGATACCTTTAATCCGCTTAACCCCGTAACTTTGCCTCTTGTAAATGTCCGTTAAAAATCAAACGAAATTTAAGTTTTATGTTAGAAATCATCCGCGAACAACTCGCCGCCACGCAGACCAAACTCATTGCCGTCAGTAAAACAAAGCCCGTCGAGGCGATTGAAAAAATGTACGCGAAGGGGCAGCGATTGTTCGGCGAAAACCGGGCGCAGGAAGCCGCCGAGAAATACGAAAAACTTCCGAAAGACATCGAATGGCACCTCATCGGTCATTTGCAACGCAATAAAGTGAAGGAAATTGCACCTTTCGCGGCGATGATTCATTCGGCGGACTCGGCGCGTTTGATTGCGGAAATAGATAAACGGGCGGCGGAAAATGACAGGGTTATCGACATATTATTGCAATTTCACATTGCCGAAGAGGAGAGTAAATACGGTTGGCAAAATGCGGAAACGGTCTTAGAATTTTTGCGCAGCGATGATTTTTCCGCACTACAAAATGTACAGGTCTGCGGTGTGATGGGTATGGCAACTTTTACAAGCGATAAAGAAAAGGTGCGTACGGAATTTCAAAAATTAAAGCAATATTTCGACCGCTTGCAGAGTGATTTTTTTGCGGATGATGCTGCCTTTAAAGAAATCTCAATGGGCATGTCGGGTGATTATAAAATTGCGATAGAAGAGGGGAGTACGATGGTGCGCATCGGGAGTTTGCTGTTTGGGAGTAGGTAAGACGGCGGACGGTAGCACGGTAGCACGGTGGACGGTGGACGGATTTCCGCACCGCGAGGAAGCCGCACCCGCACCGTAGCATCGACTTCAGTCGATAGGCTAAGCAAAAAACGAAACAGCCTTTCTCTCGGTAACGAAAGAAAGGCTGTTTTAATTTTAAACGAGAAGAAAAGAAATTCAAAAGACGTGTTCAAGTTAAAACGGAAGTCTAAAATCTAACGTCTAAAATCTAAAATCTCACTCACACATCAAACTGATACAAATCCAACACCTCGATAATCATTATCAACTTCTCCGCATACTTAGCGTCGGTGGCATAGCCGGCTTTTTTCAGACCGTGCGCCCAACCTTTATAGTCTCTCCGACCCAGATTTTTCAAATGCGCGTAACGGTCGCCCGACAGTAAATCGGAATGCTCGCGGTAGCTTTCCCAGGCTGTATCGAAGACGCGGAACATGTCGTAAATTTCGTCGTCGCGGTAATTGCGGCAGGTACAGCCGAGACATTTGGGTTTGCATTTCAGACCGAAATGGTTTTGGCTTTCCAAAGCTAATTTACTGCTGCCCGCGTTGCTTTCCAACAGGCCCTGTGCTAAGGTAATACTTGCGGGAATGTTGAACTTCTCGGCTTCGCTGATGGCGACCCGCGCAAAACGCTCGACGTAACTGCGACAGATGTCGTTTTTGGCATCGACGATGACCTGCGGCACATTGCTTTTGTCCTGCAAACCGGGGTTGAGAACAAAACTCAAATTCGCAAAATCGGAAGGCTTCCACACCTTCGCGTCGGGCTTGACGTTGGTTTTGGCGGCACTGCCGAAACCCGCGAGGGCGACGGGTGCTTCCGCTTCGTTTTTCAGCGCGACGGGCTGTGCGAGTCCCTTATCGGTGATGACGGGTTCGCCCATTTCCACGGCGTGCATTTTAACTTGTATGCTGATATTATTGTTGAAAAATATCTGCATCACAAAGAAAATGAGGACGCACTGAAACCAATTATCGCTAATCAATTTCACTGCTTTTTTAATCGGTAAAGAGGGTAGTTTAATATTGTATTCTCGACTGAATTTCATAACATTGTATTTTGAAAACTAACGAATAAAATCACGACCTAAAACTGCTTAATTTAAATCGTGCGAACGCTTGTAAAAAGTCGTTCTCTTCGGTTGTTCTCTGCTGCTGTACGGCAAATTTACAATAAAATGTTTTATGATTCAAATTAAAAATAACATTTTGTTTATTTTAAATGGTAAGATGTTGATTGACAGGTAATTATGGAAGTATATTTTGTTTGATAATTTGTTTTAAAATGGTTCTTTCGGGTCATTTTCGGCTTATTTTTAAAACAAAAAAAAACGGCAATAAAAAACCGAAGTTCTTATCACCGTTCTAAAATTCAGCCGTGTTAATCTAAGTGAATTCAGCCGTGTATCTATGCTTTTTTCTTGCGCGCCGCCTCCGCATTTTCTTTCAGTTTTTCTTCGCGTTCTTTACGCTGTTTCCACGCCGCTTTTTTCTTTCTGTTGAGTTCTTTTACGCGCTCTTTTCGTTGCTTTCTCAGTTCTTGTTTGCGCTTTTTAAATTTACGTTTGCGCAGTCGCGTTTCATCCTGATTTATGGGTTTTTGCGACTCGACGTACTCCTGATATTCTTCTTTAAACACATCGTATTTTTCGTCAAAATCTAAACCGTATTTATCCGTCAAATTGACCGAAGCGGTGATGCCGACGAACATATAAGAGTCCGTGCTGCGGTTATCGCCGCGCGTCTCGCCGACGGGATTATCGAGCGGTCTGCCCGCATATTCGGGGGCGCGGTAGGAGAGTGCCGCTGCCAAAGGGTCGCTGTCTTTCAGCCCCGCAATGTCCGGATATGTCGTGCTGACATCGTCCAAATAATCCGTAAAAATTTTGCGAAAACCAAACTCTACGCCGATGTTGGCGCGCGGAGTCAGGTTAAATTTAAAGCCCAGACCAAACGGAATCGCGACTTGCAGACGCTTGTAAGGTGCGCCGTAGATTTCGCTGTCCATATTTTGTCCTTCGGTGCCGAGGGGCTGCAAGTCAATCCAACGCCCGCGATATTCTGCCTGCGGATTGAAATGAAAAGCGGAAACGCCCGCAAAAATGTAAGGCGTACTGATTTCTTTATTCGGGATATGAAAATTCATCAAATTAAACTCGCCCGTCACGCCGAATTCTAAAATCTCCGAGCGGAAATTCAGATTGCGCAAACGACGGTCGCTCGCATCGGCGGCAGAGTAGTCGCTGCCCGTGATTTCGCCGCGCAGCAAGTGTGCCCGCAGCGCGAATTTCGGAGCCATATTATAGCGGGCAAAAAGCCCCAAAGCCACGTTGTGTTCGGAATGATTGACCTTGCCGTCGCTAAGGTCGCCTTTGTAATTGGAAGTACCCGCGAAGGTGCCGACTTCCAAATATTGGGCGTGCAGCAAAGAAAAACTAAACAGGTAAAGAAGGGTAAAGAGGCTGTGTTTCATATTAAGTTGGATTATATTATCATGTATTTGGGTTTCATAGTGCTTGATTTACACATGAAATTTAATTCATATTTGAAATAATACAAATAGAGTGCCGGGTGAGAAAGGCAAAAAAGGGAAAGAATATCCATACAGATAAAGGGACAAAAGCCGGGGGCTTCGGCTGCCGTGTACATGCAGTCTGCGCGGAATATTTATACGAAGCGGTCGGCGCGTAAACAACCGGGTGAGATGAAGTTGTGAGTCCCGAAGTCTCTGCAACTAAAGCATCAAATTCCTTCCGATTGATACCTGATAATTTTGTTTTTCCTTCAGATTTTCTACTGAAATATTCTTGCGGAGAGGTTTGCAAATTTTTCGGAAGAGGTCATTTTTTAGGAGTGGGTTCATTCGATTTATTTTTTAGCGCGAAAAATGCCGGCTTGGTAAAATTAGGCGAGATTTGTAACTTTACAAAAAAACTACTGATTATGATTTACGAAGATAAGCGATTTACAAGTATTCTCAATTTTTATCGAAGTTTTTCGCTGAAAGAACAACTATCGATTATTCAGGCTCTAATCAGCGAAACGCAGGTCGAGCCGCAGCCGGAAAAACCAAAGAAGGAGGTTGTTCAGACCGAAGAGGAGAGGTTAAAAGCGTCTTTTGAATTGCTGAACGAAGTGACGGCGAAACATTCTGTTTTGGCAGGGCAAAAGATAGACTTAGAAAAAATTTTAGAGGAACAGCGTAAGAAGAATTTGACGCCCGAACGCGTGACGCAGTTGGCAAAGGAGGCGGATATTCAGGAGAGTTTTGAGGATTT
>JAHDCG010000053.1 GCA_020629965.1 Saprospiraceae bacterium
TGCCGTTTTGACTTGCTTTCGGGTTAAATAATCGGTATCTTTTCTGCGTTTAATTGAAAACAAAAAAGTATACGGTAACTTAGGGGCGATTGCGCTCCTCGTAGCGTCGATTTTAATCGACCTGCTATTTTTTTGAATGTCAAAATAGCTCATCGACTAAAGTCGATGCTACGAACAGGTAAAGCACCTTTCTCTCTGTTTGCTACACAATCAAAATATAAAGCGATGAAAGAAGAATTTAATGACAGTAAAAAACAAATCAGAAAAGCTATAAAAGACTCTGCGGAAATTGCAATCGCGGAGTCGAAGGCTTTGGGCTTGCCGATTACTTATCAACGCGGGACGGAGATAATCAGAGAACATGCGGACGGAACTATCGAAATTTTAGGTAAGGTTGAGGCAAATTCAAAAGGGTATAAAATCGGGCAAAAACTTTATGTCAAAGACGAAAATTAAAAGATTACGGATGTTTGCCGGACCGAACGGGTCGGGAAAAAGTACCGTTTTTCATAACATTAATCGGCAGTTCAGCATCGGACACTACGTTAATGCCGACGACATAGAGGTACGTTTGAGAAGCACGGGCTTCGTTAATCTGCATGATTTCGGCGTTCTGATTTCTGATGAAGAGCTGCAAAATTTCGTGAGTAAATCGTCTTTGGTTGCAAAAACAAGAGAAAACGGACTCAATGTCTTTTTAGAAGCGAAAAATAATATTGTTGTCACAAAAGCAGACAAAGTACACTCTTACGAGGCAGCTTTACTGACCGCATTTGTGCGTGCAAAACTGATTGAAAATAAGCAGTCTTTTTCTTTTGAAACGGTTATGTCGCACCCTTCAAAGTGTGAGATTTTGGCGGACGCACAGAAGCAAGATTATCAAACTTACCTGTATTTTATCTGCACTAATTTTCCCGAAATAAATGTGGATAGAGTGAAAAACCGTGTAAGGAAAGGCGGTCATCCCGTTCCCGAAGATAAAATTGTCGGTCGTTATCACAGGTCACTCGATTTATTACGTGAAGCGGTAAAAAGCACATATCGAACTTTCATTTTCGATAATTCAGCAGAAAAACATGAGTTCGTTTTGGAAATTTACAAAGGAGAAGAAGTCATTTTGGAGAATACGGAAATACCGCCGTGGGTAAAAACGCATTTGCTCGATAAGATGAATTTCAAGTAAATCCAAGCAAACCGTTGAGGCGGAAAAATCAGCGCAAATCATAAAAAATCATATAAATCAGCGTAAAAGAAAAATCAATATGAGCAAAACGAAACACCAAAAAGGTTTTCGCCTTCAATATATCGAAATATTTAACTGGGGTACTTTTGACGAAATGATATGGCGGCTCGACCCTAAAGGCGATAATTCTTTGCTCACGGGCGCGAACGGCTCGGGGAAAACGACCTTGGTGGATGCCGTAATTACGCTGTTGGTGCCGCCGACGAGTCGGCATTATAATCAATCGTCGGGCAGCGAGAGTCGGCGCGAGCGGGACGAAAAAACCTATACGCGCGGGGCTTATACGACGGTGCAAAGTGACAGCGGACTGTCGGCAAAAACGAAATATTTGCGGACGCGGGATGCTTTTTCGATTTTGTTGGGCACGTTTTACAATGCCGATATCAAGGAATACGTGACGCTGGCGCAGGTGCGCTGGTTTGCCAACAACGACCTGAAACGCAGCTATCTGATACTGCCCTCGGCGGTGACGATTTCCGAGCATTTTCAGCCGATGGACACGGGCGGAGTATGGAAAAAACGCTTGAAAAAGCAGCACGGCGCGGAGGAATTTTCGAGCTTTACGAAGTACAGTCAGCGGTTTGGAAAGTTATTTGGGCTAAAATCGGATAAGGCTTTGACGCTGTTTGCGCAAACGGTGGGCATTAAAGTTTTGGGGAATTTGAATGACTTTATCCGCCAAAATATGCTGGAAGAGTACGATGCGGAGTCGGAATTTCAGAAGCTGTACGAGCATTACGAAAGTCTGTTGAGTGCGCATAAGTCGATTGAAAAAGCGCGGGAACAGGCGCGGCTGCTCGAACCGATTGCCGAAGGCGGCGCACAATACACAACGCTGACCGACGAGGTGCGCGACTTGGAACGGGTAGAGGACGCGGTAACGCCGTATTTTGCGCAGGAAAAAATCGACCTGTACCAACGCAATATGCGGACGGCGGAAAGCGACGTGCAGAAAAAGAACAGCCGCATCGAGAGTATTAAAGCGGAACTGACGAGCCTCGATGCGCGGCGCAACGACCTGCAGGTGAGTATCAGCACGGACAAGGCTTACGAGCAAATTCAAAATCTGGAAAAGGAAATACTGCAAGCCGAACAGGACAAAACGCGCAAACAAAACCGCGCGAAACGCTACAACGAACTCGCCGATTTTTTGGAATTGAACACCGACCCGAACGAAAAAACTTTTTACAAAAATCTGGCGGCGGGTCAGCGCGACATCGAAGATTTGCGCTCCGAAGGCGAGGCAATCGAGGAAAGTAACGTGCAGGCAAACATTCAACTGGACCGCGTGAAAACGGAGTCGGACGACCTGAAAGCGCAACTTTTGTCCTTGCAGCAGCGACGCAATCGCATTCCCGTCGCGCAAATCGACATTCGGGCGAAGCTGCTGGAGAAGTTGGAAATTTCGGAAAACGAATTGCCTTTTGCCGCCGAATTGATGAAAGTAAAAGAGGATGAGAAAGAATGGGAAGCGGTCGTCGAGCGGCTTCTGCGCCCGGCGGGCATGACGCTTTTGGTGAAAGAGAAATACTACGAAGCGGTGCTGACTTATGTGCATTTGGGCAAGTTGGGCGGTAAGATTTCCTTTTTGAAAATTCCGGAATTGAACTTTAACGCCAAAGGAAAACAAGCGAACGAGAAGAGCATTCTGCAAAAAATCGAATTTAAACCGAACAACGATTTTGTGCCTTTTTTGGAAAATTATCTGACGGAAGACTACGATTTAACGGTCGTGAAAGGCTATAAAACCATGAAAGATACGCCGCAAGCCGTGAACGAACGCGGGCTGTGGCGCAGGGGCAATCGACACGAGCGCGACGACCGCAGCGAGGCGGGGCAGTCGCCGGATTATATCTTGGGTTGGGATAATCGGGAAACGGTCGTGCTGATGCAGCGGCAGTTGAAAGAGGCGGAAGAGCAGGCGGAAAAAATCCGGATGCAATTGAAAAGCAGTCGGACGCGGCGGAATGCGCTGAATGAAAAACGTGATAAACTGTTGAGTCTGACGAGTTTTGAGCAGTTTGCGGAGATTGATTGGAAGGGCGCAATGAAGCAGATGAAAGCATTTGAAAAGGAAAAAGATACGCTGTTGCAAAGCTCGAATCGCTTGCAGGATTTGGAGGCACAGTTGCAGCAGTTGAAGTCGGAAATTTCGGACAAAGAGAAAGAAAAGGAGCGACTCATCGAGCAGCGCGGAAATTTGCAGAGTCGTTTGCAGGTTTTTACGGAGGGTTTACAGGATGCGGAAAAGACTTTCGCGCAGTTTAAAAGTCCGAAATTGAGAGGACTGAAAGATGTGATTTTGGCTTTGATACCCGAAAGCGACCGCAATTTTACGCCGAGTCGTATCGACACAATCGAGCGACAAACGGCGAAAACGGCAAGTCAGCAAAAGGACAAAAAGGCGCGCGAGTTGGCGACGACGGAACGTAAATTGAGTCTGGCGATGCAAAAATTTATTTCGCCCGGTCAGGAAACGCTCAACGAATACCCGGACTGGACGGCGGAGACAATCGACTTTATCGCCGATGTCAATTACCTCGAACAGTACGCCGCCCTGCACCGAAAAATTACGCAGGAAGACTTGCCGAAATATCAAAAACGCTTCAAAGATTGGCTGAACGAACGCATGATTTTCGACATTGCTAACTTCAAAACCGCCCTCGAAAATCAGGAGTCACAAATCAAAGACAGTATCGAAGAAATCAACTCTTCGCTGCTGGAAATCGACTTTAACGCCGAGCCGAAGACCTTCATTCAACTCGACATCAACAAAACGCGCGACATTGCCGTGCGCGATTTTAAGCAGATGATAAAGGACGCGATGCCCGACCCCGCGAAGCTCATCAAGGGCGATGAGAAAGAGCTGGAAGCGAGCTTTAAAAAGATAAAACAAATCATCGAAGAGCTGGCAAGCAACGAAAATTGGCGCAAAAAGGTAACGGACGTGCGCAACTGGCTCGAATTTGCCGCCGACGAACGCTACCGCGACGACAAGACGCAGCGGCAGTATTACGTGGACTCACAGTCGCTGTCGGGCGGGGAAAAGGCGAAGTTGGCGTACACGATTTTGGCGTCTGCGATTGCGTATCAGTTCGGCATTCGGAACGAAGGGCGGCGGGCAAAATCTTTCCGTTTTGCGGTGGTCGATGAGGCGTTTAGTAAAGTGGACCCCGAAAATTCTATTTACGCGATGGAGTTATTTAAGCAACTGGATTTGCAACTGATGGTCGTCACACCGTTGGATAAAATCAACTTGGCGGAGCCGTACATTCGTTCGGTGCATTTTGTGCAAAATCGGGCAAAGCGCAACTCGGAGGTGTATGATTTGCCGATGGAGGTGTATTTGGAGCGGAAGGAGAGTTTTGGGGAATAATTTTTACGCTGATTTTTTAAGATTTTTATGATTTTTGCTGATTCTTTTTTTCGCTTGCGGGCATTTGTAATGCCTCGCGTTTTCCTCGGCAAATTTGTAATTTGCGTAGGTATCCGAAAGTCCTTAAAATCCTGTTAATCCTGTCTAAAAATGATAACACCCGCCCAAATAAAGAAAAAAGCCCTCCGCAAATACGGCGATTTCCTCAAAGCCGCACTGAGCCGCCAAGCCTTTTTCCCCCTGTCGATACCCGGCAAAAAAGGCAATGCGAACCAACCTTTGGAAGTCCTTTTCCCCGCGCTCAAACTGTTGCTCGAAGGCAGCAAAGACAAACTCGGTTACGGCTACGAAGTGCGTCTGAAAACCGTCAACACCCGTCACGCCGGTGCGATTTCCGTGCCCGAGGATATTTACTTTGACAATCCGCTCGACTATCTCAAATACATTGAAAAAGAAGCGGAATTTGTCCGTTTTCAAAAGACCGTACTGCCTTCGGTGAAGGCACTGCCTGTGTTGCTGCCGTGGCTGCAAAGTCAACCGCTGCAAGCCCTGAAGCATTTGGATGAGTGGGGAAATTTGGTGAAAGTTTGCCGTTATTTTGCTGAAAACCCGCAACCGAATTACTACGTGCGTGAACTGCCGATTGAAGTGCCGCCGACCTTCATCGACCGACACGAAAGCATTTTGACGGAATTACTGACCGCCGTTTTGCCGCCTCAAGCATACAAAAAGAGCAAAGTTTTTGCGGAGCGTTTTGGTTTAAAATACGCTGTGCCGTTGCTGCGTTTGCGGGTATCGGGGGCGGGTGTCTTGCCCGATTTTCCGCCGGCGATTTCTGATTTCGCGCTGCCGCCTGCGCAGTTGAATGAACTAAATATTTTCGCCGAAACGATTTATTTGGTCGAAGACGAAGACTGCTTTTTGACCTTTCCGCTGACCGGTAAAAGTATGGTGCTGCACACTGCGCCGCATTCGGTAAGTATGTTGAATAAACTAACTTTTTTGCGGACTAAATCGCTTGTGTTCTGGGGAGATATTTCGGTGGCGGCGTTTCAAAAATTAAGTAATTTACGCGGCGTGTTTCCGCAAATTCAGTCTTTGTTGATGGACGAGCAGACTTTAGAAAAATATGAGTCGCAGGTGGTGTCGAAAAAAGAAACGGCGGTGCATTTACCGAATTTGAGTGCGGAGGAGAGGGGGTGTTATTCGGCTTTGGGGGGTGAAAAAGTGTTGTTGCAGCGGGAGATTTGGCAGGGGGAGGTGGAAGGTGCGTTAGATTATTCCTAATGGCTTTTTGCTAAAAATATTAAACGTATTTATTCAACTCTTCCACCAACTTAAAAATCGTCGTACAAGGATTTTGCTCCGAAAACTTCAGATTACTCTGCTTGTCTAACAACATTCGTGCGTTCCTTATAGCCGTATTTTGGTCGGCGTTTTCGTCGTTAGCGAGCCGTTGGTAAATGCCTTTACAAAAAGCAAGGTTTTTACCCGATTTCTCATAATTCAAATCCCACAAATCGCTCAACTTTTGGTAATACTCGCGGCGCGTCCACCGATTTTCGAAGTACATATAGTGCAATAAAAACCACAGTTCGAAGGCGTCGTTTGCGTAAGCGACTTTAATATTGTGTTGTCGAGCGAGGTCGATTGCCGCGTCAAAATCTGCTTTGAGTTGCGCGGCATTATCGCGTTGAATATCCATATCGAAGACTACCCATATTTCTTTCTCACCTTCTTCGGATTTTTTGATTTCTATGACTTGTTCAACCAATTTAAGACGCGAACTGCCCGTGCCGTAAGACTCTACCGTAGCAGTAACTACCGGAAACGATTTGAAATATTCGGGTTCAGTATTTTGCCCTTCACAAATGATGAGAAAGACTTTATTGCGTTCGCTTTTTTCCGTGTCATACGGCTGCACTTTGACCCTTTGTCTATACCACGGTTTGCTTTTATCACTTTTCTTTATTGGTTTTTTAGACATTTTCCGTTTTTTGCAAATTAAAGAAAAGATTATCCATTTCATTTAAGAACGGCACCGCATCGTATTTTCCATCAAGATAATCTTTCTCAAAAGACGCATTGTTCCTGATACCTTTATACTCAATCAAGGTGTATAATTTAGAAGTTCCGTACTTATCCTTATTTACAAAGCTGATTTGGTCACGTCGCAGTAGCTTGGCGTTCATTAAATTAGTATCGTGAGAAATTGCGATTAATTGTGCGTTGTTTGGATTCGTAATCTTAGAGTTAAATAATTGTATTATTTTTTTTGTCAAACGCGGATGTAAACGGGCATCGAATTCATCAATTACCAAAACCTTCCCTTCTTCCAAAGCAGAAAAAACAAAAGGAGCCAATGAAAACAATTTTTTAGTTCCCGCAGATTCATCTGCTGCTAAATTAAACTTCGTGTTTTCAATGTGTTTTCCGTTTGTATCAAAAACCTTTTTGGATACTTCTACAAAGCCGAATTTTTTTCCCTCCGCCAATTTTTCAAGCTGCTTTTGTAGCTCTTCCGGAAAATCGCCCGGATTAACATCGACTTTCTCAACTCCCGTAATCCCTATATCCGCAGCCGACATCAACTCATTTAGTTTCTTTTTAAAACCAATATCTTCCAATTTTGTAAGAGCAAAATTCATCATTTCATTATCTTCCAAACCCGAAATGACATTTATTTTTTCTTCAAAATAACCGGTCAGTGCCTTTGACAACGGCTGCTGTGAAGCACTCGCGACGGTCAAAAACAAAGAAGTATCGCCGTAAATCGGCTGCTGACCTTTTGCTAAATTAACGAGTTGCTTTGCTTCGCTGAATTTATTTTCGTTGAATTTTACCTCATTTCCTTCTCGTGTAAAGTAGTAAACCTCGCGCGCTTCCGGCGTCCCGAACAGCCATTCTGATTTTACTTTACCGTGTAGTAATTCCATACCGTATCGAAACGGAATATTCTGGTGAATAAAACTGATTTGAAAAAAAACCGGAAGATCTTTATTTTCTCGATTAAGTAAAAACGGTTCGACGATATTTTCTATAATCGTATCGTCTTTAAACGATAATTGAATAATACGTAACATGGCTACAAATGCTTTCGTGATATTCGTTTTTCCGCTTGCGTTTGCACCGTAAATCACTTTGCTTTTGAGTAAATCATACTTCTCCGCACTAAAAACATTTTGCTCATCGACAACCGGATATTTTGATTTTGTCTTGCTTGCCTGTAAGTAAAGGGTGTTCGTATCTCGAAAGGAACGAAAGTTTCCAAAGCTAAATTCTATTATCATAATTTTAATATTTGCAACAAAATTACAAAAAAATCAATTAAAAATGATTTTTTATGAAAATAAATTTGAATTTACGTGCGCGATATTGTATTATTACGTATCTTTGCAGTATTATTATAGAAAGGATTTTGCTGTTTTATTATGTAAGCAACAGTTCTTCAAAAGTTCTTTGACATATTGGGTATGGTTTGCGGGATGACGCAACAATTTAAAAACTATAATATGTTTATAATTAATAATCCGCCTATGAAGGGCGATGTTTTTTACGTGGACTTAAATCGTCCGGGAGAATATACAATTAAGAAGGTTCGACCTTGTTTGATTCTATGGCAAGTGTCAAGAACTTATACAGTTATACCAATTACAAAATACATTAAAGTAATTAGCCCAAGCGAAATCTTTATAGAAAAGGGGATAGGAGGATTAAAGGTTGACTCAAGGTTGAAAGTTGGACAAATGACAACTGTTTCAGAAGAACAAATTTTGAATAGAATGGGAGCGGTTTCAGATACCTTCCTTAAAGAAGTGGAAGCAAAAATTTCAAAATTACTTGGTTTATGAAGAATATAGATTTGACAAAGTAAAATGAAGATTATCCAAAAGGATATAAAACGAATTAGGAATAAATTTAAAACTATCGGATTTTATAAAATCCGAAATTAAATAATAACAAGTTGCAAAATTTAGTGAACTATACCCAATTTATGTCTTATTTTTATTGAGAGTTTTTTTAGCATCAGAGAAAACCCACATGAACAAATCCCACTTCCACGCCCTCACCCGCGACCGCCGCGACTCCCTCCGCCTCCTCCAAAAAACCTCCATGCGCGGCATCCGCGACGGCATCGTAGAAAAATATTCCGAACCCGCTCACTTTATTTATGAACTGCTGCAAAATGCCGACGACGTGCGGGCTGACCGCGTCCGTTTTATCTTGCGTGCCGACGGATTGTATTTTATGCACAACGGTACGGTGCGCTTCAATGTCACCGCACCGAATCAGACCGCAGTCGGGCACATCAACGCGATAACTTCCATCGGAAATTCGAGTAAATCGGAGCAGACCAATACTATCGGGAAGTTTGGTGTGGGCTTTAAATCCGTGTTCCGGTACACGACCACGCCGCACATTTACGACCCCGAGGTTGCTTTTAAAATCACCGATTTTATCGTTCCCGTCCTTTTGGAAGAAACGCGACACCCTTTGCAGGAAAGCGACGAAACGCTCTTTTATTTCCCCTTCGACCGCCCCGAAAAAACGGCGGAAACGGCTTTTGCGGAGATCGAAAATAAAATTAAAAACTTACAACATCCCGCCCTCTTTCTCAATCATCTGCGCAAAATTTCGTGGCAAATCCACGGCACTTTCGGGCATTTTACTTTGGAAACCGCAGCCGAAAAAACCGTTGCCGACACTCTTATCGAACGCCTGACCGCCGGCACACAAACGGGTAAAAAAACGCAACAAACCCGCTTCCTTAGATTCAGCCGCCGCGAAGCCGATACTGATTTAAAGTACAGTCTCGTCTATCTTTTGGACGAAAACAACGCACTACAAACCGCCGACCACCACGATTTATACTGCTATTTTTCTACCAAAGTCAGCACGCCTTTCGCCTTTTTGCTGCACGCGCCTTTCCTGCTCACCGACAGCCGCGAAGGCATCAAGACGGGCGAAAAATGGAACCGTGATTTACTCGCTTTGCTCGCTGAGTTGCAAGCAGACAGCGTCGAATTATTGCGCGACGAAAAACTGCTGACCGAAGAGAGTTTCTTAGCTTTTCCTTATCAAGTCCAAACCGGCAACCGCCGCAACCGCGAGCTTTTCTCCCTTTTTTACGAAGCATTTTTACGCAAAATGCAACAGTCCGCATTGCTGCCGACGGGCGACGAAAATTTCGTCTCCGTCGCCCGCGCCTACCTACCCGAAAGTCGCCCTTTGACCGACCTTTTTCCCGATAATTTATTAGCGGACTTAGTCAAAAATCCAGCGGCACGTTGGGTTTTTCCCAACCTCAAATCGACGACCGAACTGTGGAATTTTGTCAAGAATAACCTCACCGCCCCGCTCGAAAAACTTGACAGTCAAAGAAATCTCAGCGAACTCAGCAGCGGCATCGTCACCGCCGAATACTTGGTGCGCCGCCTGACCGCCGATTTTATCGCCGCACAAGACGAGGTTTGGCTGACCGGCTTTTACCGCGAAATGTCGGAACGTCACCGCTCGCTGTGGCAGGGCGATTCCGCGATTTTGCGTTACCTGCCCGTTCTTCCGCGCGACGACGGCACGGTGACGGCAGCCTTCGACCCGAATACCCGTCAGCCCTTAGTGTGGCTGCCTTTGCCGACCGGCACCGACTACCCGACGGTCAAATACAGCCTCGCCGAAGTGCCGACCAATCTGACTTTTTTCCGCGCTTTGGGCTTAACGACTCCGGCGGCGAACGATGAAATTCAACTCAACATCCTGCCGAAATACCGTGCGGCAAAACCCGCCGAGAACTTCGACTTCGGACAGGATTTTGAGAAAATTTATCAATACTACCGCGACTCGAATTTGGAAAAAGCGGAGAAATTATTGGAGCAACTGCGCGAAATTCCTTTTTTACAAGGCATCGACCTATCCGACGGCAGCGTGGATTTTAAGCGACCGCAAGACCTGTATTTCGGTACGCCGCAGTTGCAGCAATATTTTCAAAATGCGCCGGTTGCGTTGCTGCCGGCCGATTTTATTTTTACCGATGATAAAACGGAAAACGAGCGCAAAACCTATTTTCTGCGCAAGTTAGGGGTGCGTTTTTACCCGCATTTTCAAACCGCAGAAGACGTGCTGAGCGAGGAGAAGAAAGAGGAATTGCGACAAAAAGAAACGCCCGCCGCCGTGATAGTGATGTGGGAAACCACGACGGATTTCATCTTAGACGGACTCGAAAATTTTCTGCAAAAGCCCGTCGATTTAGCACAATCCGTGCTGCTGTGGGAAGTTTTGCATTCCGTGCCGACCGAGTATTTGCGCGGCAAACAATTCGGCACTTACACCTATCAATACACGGCGGAGCATCAAATAAATTTCCCCGCCGCGTGGCTGCAAACGCTGCAAACAACACCTTTTTTGTACGATAAAAATGCCGTACTGCACACGCCGCTTTCGCTGCGAAAGGAAGATTTGCATTCGGATTATAACTTAGACCGGACGCATTTTTTATCGGAAATTCTTTTTCAAAAAGCCGGAAATTTCGACCGTTTGGCGGGACTGAATGCGGAAGAGTTATTGGCTATCGAACTCGGTAAAAAGTTTTTGCAGGAAGGATTTTCGGAGTCCGATTTGCAGAGCCTGAAAGCCTACAAAGCCCGCAAAGCCGACCGTGAGGAGCGACAAAAACGGCGCAAACCCGAGCCGAAAGTCACCCCGCCGCCCGCGCCCGACGCCGACGAGTTTAATCCTGCTTTCCTGTCTTCCGAAGAATTATTGGCGAAACAAGCCGAACTGCGCCGACAACTGGAGACCGAATTGGAAGAGAAAATCGATGACCTGCTGCAAATCGAGCAACTCAAAAACACCATTCAATCCGCCGAAAAATACAGTTACGCGTGGTTCACCGCGCTTTTGGAATTGGAGTACATTTTGGCCTTCGAGCAAAACGACAAAGACCGCAGTATCAGCATTTTTTTCGACAAAGTCGAGCAAGAGCCGGGCGCGGATAAAACGCTGATACTCAAGCAGCCGTCGCGCAATCTGCCCGTGAATATCGAAGAAACGGGCGATATTACTTTACGGCTGCAATTAGCCGACGAGCGCAAAATTTTGGACGTCGAGGTCGTCAGTATTCGCAATACGACGCTGCGTGCCAAGCTCAAGTCCATCGACGCTTTGGCGGGTGTCGATTTTAAGAAAATACGCGGTGCGACCCTCGTCATTCAGGACACGATTTTTACTTTGGAAGAATTGGTGAAAAGTTTCGGCGAACTGCCCTTCGCGCCGACCGATAATCTGCAAACGCGCCTGCCCGAGCCGCTGCGCTTCGTCTTCGGTCCGCCGGGTACGGGAAAGACGACCTATCTCGCCCGCGAAGAAATCATGCCGATACTCGAAGGCGACGAACCCGCCAAAATTTTGGTGCTCACGCCGACCAACAAAGCGGCGGATGTCTTGGTGCTGAAACTGCTCGAAATGCTGCCCGATATTCCCGAATCGCTGATGCGTTTCGGAGTGACGACGAGCGATGCCGTTGAAACCGCCGGGCTGCTCAAAGACAGCAGTTTCGATTTTTCCGACACCGAGCATTGCTGCGTCGTGACGACGATTACGCGCTTTCCTTACGACGGTTTTAATCGCGGCTACGACGAGTTTAAACTCAAAAATATCGATTGGGACATCATCCTTTTTGACGAGGCGTCGATGATTACTTTGGCGGCGATAGTGCATACGATTTATCAGCGACCGGGTGCGGAATTTGTCATTGCCGGCGACCCGTTTCAAATTGAACCCATCGTTTTTGCCGAAGAATGGAAGGGTGAAAATATTTACAATTTTGTCAATTTGCAGAGTTTCGACCCCGAGCTGCAGCGTGAGCAACTGACGCCGCACACCTTCGAGGTCGTCAATTTGGAAACCCAATACCGCGCGATTTCGACCATCGGTTATCTGTACAGTCACCTGACTTACGACGGAAAATTGCGGCATAATCGCTACCCGCGTGACCGCCGACCGCTGCATCTGCCGGAGCTTCCGCTTAAAGATGTGACCGTCATTCGTTTCCCCGTGCATCCGTTGGAAACGCTTTTTCGCCCGCAACTTTTACTGCGCAGTCACTACCACATTTACTCCGCCCTGCTGACCGTCGAAACCGTTAAATACTTGGTGCGCAACATTTCCGCGCAGATGCAGCCGAAGGAAAAACCGTGGCGCATCGGCATTATTTGTCCGTACAAAGCGCAGGCAACTTTGGTCGATAAAGTGCTGTCCGCCCAAAATCTCGCCGACCCGAAAGTGCGGTGGCAATGCGGCACGATTCACAGTTTTCAGGGCGATGAATGCGAAATCATTTTGACGCTTTTCAATCCGCCGCTGCACATTTCCAAAAGCCCGAATATGTTTTTGAACAAAAAAAATATTCTCAACGTGGCTATCAGTCGGGCGAGCGATTACCTCATTTTGCTGCTGCCCGACACGCAAACGGAAAACTCCGAAAACCTGTATCAGCTCAACCGCTTGCAAAGCATTATCGACTATTTTATCAAAGGAAATTGTCAAAAATACGACAGCCGCGAGTTGGAAGAAATTCTGCTTGGCCGGTTCGATTTTATCGAGCAAAATACTTTTGCGACGACACATCAAAGTGTGAATGTATATGTGAAACCGGAGAAGAAATACGAAATTCGCTGTGAAGAGCGGGCGGTGGATGTGCAGGTGAATGAGGGTTGAAATATTGTTTTTGTTACTGAAATTTTCTATCTTGCCGACACTTAGAGAATAAACTACCGATTTTGAACAATATACAAGAAATAAAGGAGTTGGCAGAATTACGCATTAAAGAAGCCGAATTACTTTTTGAAAACGGTTTTTACGACGGGTCGATTTACTTAGCCGGTTACTCTGTCGAGTTGCTTTTGAAGGCAAAGATATGTGAACTTTTAGATGTTCCCGACCTTTTCGGAGGAGGAGCAACTCCGGAAGTTTTGAAAAGTTTCAAAACTCATAAGTTGGAAAATTTGTTAACACTAAGCGGACGAGTTCGCAAATTGCAAAACGATAAGAAGGACAATGTTCAATTGTTTAATAATTGGTCTTTAGTTTGTGAATGGTCGGAACAGAAAAGATACTGCTCATGTGGTACATGTACTAAAATTAATGCAGAAAAGTCCTTGAATGCAGTTACAGACAAGCAAAATGGAATAAAATCATGGTTAGAACAAAACTAACGACAATAAAAGAGGACTTGGGTGAATTCTTGCGAGCGATGAAAAACGCGGACAAAGAGCTAACTTACGCTTGTTTGATACCTGTCTATAAAGGAAAAATAGATAGTCCTTTGATATTACAGGTTAACGCCGATTGGGTAAATGATATGGATTGCTCTGAAGCTATTTCATTAGTCGTCGATATATTATTTAAAAGTACGACACCGGAGTTGCGTAATAAATTATTCAGAGTAGATATTTATGATGAAAACGGCGAGTGGCACTGCACTTCTCCCGAATACATTTTAACGGGAGAAATGCCGGAAGTGTATTAACGCGTATATTTTTTTTAGCTGCGTTCAGGTATTCGTTTGCTACGATATATCAATGCCTTTAGCCCTCACCTTCCCCCGCCACTCCAACCACCCCAAAAACGCAATTACTACATATACCACAAACAGCACGCTAAACAGATAAGCCCCTTTTTGCCAGTACAACCACACGTAAACCGCGTCGATGACAATCCAGTACAGCCAATTTTCCAACTTCTTATAAATCACTAAAAAGGTAATTAGCACCGAAAAAATCGTGGTGAAAGAATCGACGTATGGAAAAGACGTGTCGCTGTAATTTGCGTACAGACTGCCTACCAAAATCGTTACCAAAAAACCAATGACAATCAGCCCGCCGTGTTCGCGCACACTCATCCGCGTAATCGGTAATTCTTCTTTGTTTTTACTGCCGTATTTCCATTGATGGATGCCGTAAAAACTCATACCGACGTAGAAAATTTGCAGCAAGGCTTCTATCTGTAAATTGTAATCGAAATACGCCACATAACCCCACAGCGCGCAACTGATAATACCGAAAAACCAACACCAAATATTTTCCCGCGTCGCCAAAATCAGATATAGAATCGCCGTCACCGTCACGATGATATCGAGGGTCGGCAGCGCGGCGGCTTCCGTTAAAATTTGCTCCGTCAGTGCGTTGAAATCCATGGCCGTTTTATTTAAAAATGTCCGTTGTTTGACATTTGTGAGATATTGTGTGCGTGATTTACGGCAGCAAAGAAACACTCTTTTGCCGGTTTATAATCATCGTTTATATGTGCTTTGGTCAAAGTTTAAGTATTTGATAATCAGGGGTTTAGTTTATATTTATTTTCTCAAATTAAAGAAAAAATTTTTATTTATTAAAAATAAAATTATGATAATTACCAAATTTGGGGTAGTTGCAACAGGGTAGTACCCTCTAATTTTGCCCTGTCTTACGAACAAAGACACCGATTTTTTATCCCGTATTACACAAAGCATTCGTTACTTTTTTTCAAACTTTCGTCGAATGCAACATGAACATATTTTTAATCAAATTTTCATCCCATGAACAACACTTACACGTCTCTCCGCACGCGCGGAATCCCTTTACGTTTTTCCTCAATCACAAGGCAGGTTTACGGCTAATCGGGTAACACAGTTACCTCGATTTTTGCTTTCGGTAATAACCGAAATCTACCTTGCAGTACCGTCGGGCAACTGTCAACTGACAACCGACAACGATTCAACACCACACATTTTTTACAGGAAAAACAACATCTTCAACAAACGACGGTCATTCACCCGACCGTCACGGATTCTAACAGCGTATTTTCCTGTCAATAATTTCTGAGAACATCCTTTTGTCGTCATCGACAAGAAAACACCCGCTGCGTTTTGAAATAAATTTGCCCCGGCATATCCTTCACTTATTTCGGAAAAAGACCCGCGAAAAGTTTTTTGTCATCCAATACAGCAGTCGAACAAGTCGTGCGTCCGTCATTCGCCCGCCGTCAGCCGTTCGCCGAAAACAAAAGTATGAACAGACATTTACCTTACAAGACATTCAAACAAATAAGCACACTTTTTTTGCTTGTGATACTCGTACAATTTGCTGAAGCGCAATGTTACGATTTCACTTGCTTTGAAAACAAAGAGCTGCCGATGAACGCCGACTGTATCGGCACGAGTAACGTCGCGCACCTCTTGGTCAATCCACAAGCCTGTACTTGGGGGCAGAAGAAACTCACATTTTTCTCTCCCGCAGGCGAAGAAATCGGCGACTCTCTCGGCATCGAATATTTAGACATGACTCTCGTCTATAAACTCGAAAATCTGTGGTCGGGCGACGAATGCTTCGGTACCGTCACCGTCAAAGACCGCCGCGGCCCCGACATCGAATGTGAAAACATCAGCCTCAAATGCACGGAAAATTACGACGCGGCGAGTCTTGCTGCGCCCGTTGCTTTTGACAACTGCTCCTACGTGACGAGCCTGACGCACAGCGACGAAGTCATAGATTTCGGCTGCGGCGAGCAAGGATTTACGGGCTACTTTGCTCCCGAAAATTGGGAAGAGTGCATCCTCGGTTCGGACGGTGACGGCGGCTTCGATGTCAGCGACGCACCCGAGTCGATTTCCGTGGAAGGCGCGGACAATTCGCCGATTAGCGACAACTGCCCCTACGTCAGCAAATACAAAATCGAACTGCCGACCGACGGTTATATTTCCTTCGATTGGAGTACCGAGGGCGGTTCGCCGTTCGACCACGAAAACGCCTTTATCACCATCGGCGACACCTGCGTGCAGTTGACCTACCCCGACGTGACGGAGGGTTCGTTTACCTCGTGGCTGATACCTGCGGGAATGTGGATTTCTTTTGAAGTCACTTCCAACGGAAACGCGGACAATATGACGGCGACTTTTGAGAATTTTCAGTTCATCACGCCGGCGATTAAAGTCATTCACCGCACTTGGACGGGCTACGATGTCGAGGGAAATGACGGTACTTGTACGCAGGTCATCACTTTGGAAAGAGCGACTTTGGCGGAGGTGAATTTTCCCGAAAACCTTAACGGCATCGACGCGCCGGTCATCGAATGCAGCGGCATGAACGACCCCGTCTTTACCGAACCCGACGCCACAGGCTACCCGTTTTTAGATGCCGACGGCTACTTGAATACTACCGCCGACCAAACATTTTTTACCGGCGGTAACGAGTGCTTAATCGACGTTTTTTATAACGATGTCACCATCCCCGATTGCGACGGAAATTACACGGTAGCACGTACTTGGACGGTGTACGACAACTGCACCGAAAACAGCATCGAGCAACTGCAGGTCATACGCGTGACGGACACGACCGCACCCGATTTGACCTGTCCGCAGGATGTCACAGTGAGTACTGATTTCACATCTTGCAGCGCGACTTTTTCTTTACCCGCTTTTACGGCGACGGACGCTTGCAGCGAAAATTTGACTTACGGTTCGGCGTGGAATTTCGGCAGCAACCAAAGCGTTTACGAGGTCAGTCCGGGTGCGCATACGCTGACTTTGAGCGCGACCGACGGCTGCGATAACACGGCGGAATGCACACTGACGGTCACCGTCGAAGACCAAGTCGCGCCTACGGTAGTATGCGATGCAATTACGGCGGCGGCGGTGACTTCGGCGGGTACGAGTATTGTTTTTGCGGAAAGCATCGACGACGGCAGTTATGATGAGTGTTGTGCGGCGGCGAATTTGGACTTTGAAGTGAAATTAGCGGGTGCGCCCGATACGGATTACGCGCCGACGATAGAATTCGACTGCGGCTACGTCGGCGGCGAGGCGCAGGTAAATATGCGGGTTTCGGACTGCAACGGCAACTCGAATTTTTGCACGGTTGCGGTCACGATACAAGATAATGACGCGCCGGCTGTCCTTTGTCCGGAAAATGTGACCGTAGATTGCGGTACGGACACGAGCGATTTGTCGGCATTCGGGACGGCGCAGGGGGCGGATAATTGTGCCTTTGTGATTTCGGAATTTGTGCAGGAAAATATCAACGATTGCGGCGTCGGTTCAATCGTGCGGGTGTACGAAATTACCGACCCTGCGGGCAATACTTCCGACTGTACGCAGACGATTACGTTGGAAAATTTGACCCCGTGGAATGCGGACGGTAATGCGATAAATTTTCCGCAGGATTATACCGTCGAAAGCACTTGTGATGAGGATTTGTCGCCCGAAAATTTGCCGGAGGCATTCGGCTTTCCTACTTACAATAACGTCGGAAGTTGTGAGCAACCGGCGGTCAATTTTGAAGACGAAATTTTCTACCAGGAAGGTGCGAGTTGCTACTACATTTTGCGCACTTGGTCGATTATGGATTGGTGCGGCGACGGCACGTTTTTTACCGATATTCAGACGATTACGGTAAATGATACGACGGCACCGACTATTGAAAATGCGCAAAGCGACCTCACGATTACGCTCGACGGTTCAAATAATTGCACGGCAAATGTGACACTTTTCACCCCTGCCGTGACTGACTGCAACGAAGCGGTAGAAATCACGGTCAGCGGCGATTTGGGAACGGTATTCGGCGAGTATAACGATATTTCCGCCGGCGTTTATGAGGTCATTTACACGGCGACGGACGGCTGCGGCAACATTGCCGAACACAGTTTCACTATCACCGTCATCGACGACACGGTGCCGACGCTCAACTGCCCGGCGGACATTACGGTAGATTGCAACACGGACTTGACCGATTTAACAATTTTCGGAATGCCGACGGTTACGGAAAGCTGCGATGCGGACACCTACACCGTTACCGAAAATGCCACGGAAACTTTGAACGGCTGCGGTCAGGGTTTTGTGGAAAGAATTTGGACGATTACGGACGAAAATAATAACACGAGTTTATGCAGTCAAATGATTTTTATTGAAAATCTGACCCCGTGGAATGCGAACGGCGACGCGATAACTTTCCCTGCGGACTATATGCTCACGGGCGACTGCGGCATGGGAACGCAGCCCGAAGATTTGCCCGGCGGCAGCGACTTCCCGACGTGGACGGGCGAAGACGAATGTGCGCAAATCACGGCGACTTTCGAGGACGAAACGATGATGATTGCCGCGCCGAATTGCTTTCAAATCAACCGCACTTGGACGGTGAGCGATGTCTGTAATCCGGGTGCGAATTTTACGCAAGTGCAAACGATAACGGTGGAAGACAACGAAGCCCCCGTTTTTATCGACGCGCCCGCCGACCAAACTTTGATGCCGAATAATCCCGGCGATTGCACGGTAGCGGTTACGATTGCTTTGCCCGAGTTGAATGAATGCGACACACAGGCGGAGGTGATTTTGACGGGAGATTTGACGGAAGGTTTCGGCGATTATGACTTGATGCCGGGCGTTTACGCAATCGTTTACACGGCGACCGACGGCTGCGGAAATACGGCGACGCACGGTTATCAAATCACCGTTGTCGATGAAACGGCACCGAATGCGGTGTGTCTGACGGGTTTGACCTTGACCATTCCCGCGAGTCAGGAATTGCTGACGGAAGCGGCGTCTTTTAACGCGGCGAGCAGCGATAACTGCACGGCTTTTCCCGATTTGATATTCTCATTTTCGGATGAAGTCTCCGACCAAACGCTGCTGCTGAATTGTGATGAAATCGGAAATTTTAACATCGAAATTTATGTGACCGATGCGGCGGGGAATCAATCGGTTTGCACGACTGCCTTGCAAGTCAATGACGCGGATAATTTTTGTGAAACCGCGCCGCCGACCGCTGCACCCGACATTTTGGGTACGGTCTATACGTGGGAAAGCGAACCTGTCAATGTAGCGGAAATTGCTTTGCAAAATACGACCTTGGCGAGCGAAATGACAAGTGAAAACGGCAATTACGCATTTGCGGAAATGACTTACGGGAACAATTACCACGTCGTACCGCAGAAAAATACCAACCCCGGCAACGGTGTGACGACAATCGACGCATACATTTTGAACGACCATTTGGACGACATTCAAAGTTTGGATAATCCGTACCAATATATCGCCGGCGATGCCGACCGCAATGACCTTTTGAACGACAACGACGTGACACAAATCGAGGATTTAATTCTCTACAATGAGGAGGGTTTTCCGAACAACACCTCGTGGAGATTTACGGATGCGACCTACATTTTTCCCGACGCGGCAAATCCGTGGGCGCAGACTTTCCCCGAAAGCAAAGTGCTGATGAACCTCACGGAAGACACGCAGGCGAACTTTATCGGCATCAAAATCGGCGATCTCAACGGCAGCGCAAATCCGCAAAATTTCAGCGGCGAAGCCGAAGAACGCGACGGCGACGATTTGATTCTGCAAACGGAGAATACGACACTGACGGCGGGTGAAAGATACACGGCGATTTTCCGAGCAACCGAAACGACGGACGTAATTGCTTACCAATTTACTTTGGATTTTGACCCGACGGCAGTTGAAATCGAAACGGCGGACGGTCTGCGGGCGCACACAAAATTCGGCTTCGCAAAGGCGGCGGAAGGGGCTTTGACTTCTTTATGGATTAACAAAAGTCAAACAACCGAAACGGGTACGCAAGACGCATTCACGCTGACTTTTACGGCTTTAGCGAACGGAAATTTAAGCGAATTTATCACGGTTAATTCTCGCTTTACCGAGGCATTGACTTATCGCAAAGACTTGTCGGAAGCGGGGGTGCAATTAGAGTTCATCACGCCCGAACCGGAGGAGGGCGAAACTCCGTATGTAGTCACGGAATACACCCTCGACGGCGCCGCGCCAAATCCGTTTGCGGAAAAGACGACGCTGCATTTCCAAGTGCCGCAGGAAAGCGAAGTCACCTTCATCTTTTACAATGCGGCGGGGCAAAAATTATTTGAAAAGAAAGAAATATACGCCGCCGGCTTGCAGACTTTCGAGTTGCAGCGCAGCGATTTAGGCTTACAAACCGATGCCGTGATTTTTTACCGCATGGTGAGCGGTGATTTTGCGGCGGGAAGAAAGTTGGTTTGTACGGAAAGATATTAGGTTTAGTAACGGCGACTTTTAAGTCGTCTGAAAGGAAAGAAAATCTTTCCGACGACCTGAAGGTCGGAGTTACTGAACGAAGAATTTTTAGGTAGATGTCTTTATGGGGGACTGCGTTCTGAAGGGGGCGTAGTCCTCGTTTTTTTCTACCCGTGCTGTCTATACTTCACGCGCAAAAATATCTTTCGCCGCCGGCAAAAAATCCGGAAAAGCAAATTTAAAACCCGCTTTTTCAATCTTCTCATTCGACACCTTTGTGCTGTCGAGTACCGTATGCGACATTTCGCCGAAGGCTAACTTAATACCGAACTCGGGCGCAGGCATGACCAAAACGGGGCCGTCGTAAGCCTCTTTGAGGTCGTAAACCATTTGCTTCATACGCACGGGATTAGGAGATACGGCGTTAATAGCACCGTGTATTTTTTCATTTTCAATAGCATACAGATACATGCGCGACATATCTTCGATGTGAATCCAAGAGTAAAATGCCTTGCCGCTGCCGAAGTACGCGCCGACCCCGACCGCGAACGTTTTGGTCAATTCGGGTATCGCGCCGCCCTGTGTGCTGACTACGATGCCCGTCCGCATCCGCACGGTACGCAGCCCGGTTTCTTCGATTTTTTTCACCGCGTCTTCCCACAAAATGACCGACTGCGAGAGAAAACCGTCGCCCGGAGCGTTTTCTTCCGTCATCAGGTCTTCGCCGCGATTGCCGTAGTAACCGATGGCCGAGGCCGAGATGTAAGCCTTGATTTTTAGGTTACCGTTCTCGATATTTTGGCGCAGCAAGTCAGTCGTTTGCGTTCGACTTGCGATAATAAGTTTTTTGCGTTCATCTGTCCATCGCGCATCGGCAATGCCCGCGCCGGCGAGATTGATGACATAATCGACATCGCGCATCGCATCCGCGTCGATTTCGCCGGTCTTAGTGTCCCAATGGTAAGCAGGAAATTCCGCATCCAAATCGCGGGTGCGACTCAAATGCCTGACTTCGTAATTATTTTCGCGCAAAAGACGACTGAGGTGCATGCCTACGAGTCCGGTGCCGCCGCCGATGAGTACTGTCATTTTGTTTGGTTGATGGATGATAGTTGATGGTTGATAGTAAGGACGTCTTTGTCAGCAGAGAAACAGGAAAGGGCGGGGAAGGTTGGGATTTTGCAAATTTACCGGGTCGATTGAGTGTACGTCCGACAACGGTCAACCGGCAACCGGCAACTAAATCACATTTCGTCCGGGGCTGTTTTTCCTCCGCGCAGTTTTTCACTGTCCTTTATCTGCACAATCATCATTTTACACGGTTTGCCGTCGAGGGTTCCGCTGCGGTGTCCTTTTTCGTCTTTGGTATTTTGGTCGGCGCCGAAGCTGATTTCGCCTTTACGCATTTCGACGCGGGTGCCGTCCATCGTTTCGACCCACCAGCCGCCTTCGAGGGGAATAATCCACTGCGGTTCGGGGTTTTCGTGCCAATCGCCGTCGAAGTCGCCGGGCAGTTCGCTAAAGATAATGCGTTGGGCGTGTTTGGTAAATTTCAGGTTCCACTGTTCGCCGCTGTCGCCGCCCATGCTTTCTTTTTCAAAAGCGGAAAGGGTGCGTTTTTGTTGGCGGCTGATGCCGTTTTCGTCGGTATAAACGTGCCAATAAGAGATAGTCGGTCGGTCTGCCATCGGATAGGTTTTAGAAAATTTCGTGATTAAATTTTCGTAGAAACGGCAGAAGGGGAGAGGAGTTCGGTAGGAGGGGGGATTTACTTCATCCCGTCCACCGTAAAACCGTCCACCGTTAAATAACCCTTAAACCCTCAACCTCGACCCCGCTTTCCGCATTCAATACATGGAATTTGCTCACATTCTGCATCCTATATATGCAGAAAACTTTAAACCGGAATAAAGTACGGTTGTGGGAATTCAGCAGATGAAATTGATATGCAGACTATCCTTTGGCGTAATCGCTTGATTATCAACCAAAATTCGGGTGCACGGACGGTCAAACGCGGAATCAATTTTTCTTAAAAAATATTTCATAAAACAAATAAAATTTTGTACTTTTGCACCCCAAAATTAAAACATGGCAAAACAACCATTAATAAAGCAGGACGGAACAATTTTAGAGGCACTCTCCAACGCGATGTTTCGCGTCAGATTGGAGAATGACCACGAAATTGTAGCCACTATTTCGGGCAAGATGCGCATGAACTACATTCGTATTCTGCCGGGCGATAAAGTCGCCGTCGAGATGTCTCCTTATGACTTGTCTCGCGGTCGCATTACTTATCGTTATAAATAGGTGTAGCGTCGTTTGTGCTTCAGCATACTTCATTAGCATTTAGAGCAAAAAAGGGAGATTTATTTTTCGCGGATTTTGCTTTTTAATACTCGATATTTAAAAATTTCCGAATGCGGTTTTTTCCTGCGGACGGATTTTTTATGTATCACAAATAAATTTTAAGATGAAAGTAAGAGCATCTGTAAAAAAGCGTTCCGTCGATTGCAAAATCGTCAGACGCAAAGGACGGGTTTATGTAATCAATAAGAAAAACCCGCGATTTAAGCAACGTCAAGGATAAAAACGGTTGACGGTTGTCGGTTGACGGTTGTCGGTAACGACGCTTGTTTTTCGAGACTGTTTTACTAAAGTTATCTTGTCGTTATTTTTTATTAAATAAAACTTGCGGTTCAGGTGAATGCCTTAGATTGCTTGTTTTAAAAAATTGAATAATATGGCTCGTATTTCCGGGGTAGATTTACCTCGTAACAAGCGCGGCGTTATCGGTTTGACATACATTTTCGGCATCGGGGACACCCGTGCGGCGGAAATTTTGGACAAAGCCGGTATCGACCACTCCGTCAAAGTCAACGACTGGACGGATGAAAACGTGCGCGTCATCACCACGATGATTCAGAATGAATACAAAGTGGAAGGTGAATTGCGCTCAGAAGTTCAAACGAACATCAAACGTCTGATGGACATCGGATGCTACCGCGGCGTACGCCACCGTAGAGGTCTGCCCGTCAGAGGTCAGCGCACGCAAACCAACGCCCGCACGCGTAAAGGTAAGCGTAAGACAGTTGCGAATAAGAAAAAGGCAACTAAGTAATCTTGATGTATTCAAGCATTTAATCAACCATTTTTGGGTTTGCATTTTGCAAAATTTGCAAACTGATTACCTCCAAAATATTCAATTAAAATGGCAAAAGGTAAAAAATCAGGCGGTGGTAATAAGTTGAAAAAACTTAAAGTACGCGTCGATCCGGAAGGATACGCCTACATCAAAGCGAGTTTTAACAACATCATTATCTCGTTGACAAATAAGAAAGGAGATGTTATCTCTTGGGGCTCTGCGGGTAAAGCAGGTTTCCGCGGCTCTAAAAAGAATACGCCTTACGCTGCACAGATTGCAGCAAGCGATGCGGCACAAAAAGCAAAAGACTACGGTCTGCGCTCGGTGATTGTTTACGTCAAAGGTCCCGGTGGCGGACGTGAAGCGGCAATCCGTGCCATTGATAATTCAGGCATCAAAGTAACCCGTATTCAGGATGTGACGCCGATTCCGCACAACGGATGTCGTCCTCCGAAGCGCCGTCGCGTTTAATCTGAATTTTTTGTTGAAATCTCCGAGCGAGATTTTACAAAAAGAAACCTTTATCTAAATCAGTTGTGCCGCTTTTATTAAGAGGCATTCAACATAAAGTCCAAGTAGTATGGCAAGATATACAGGACCGAGAGCTAAAAAAGCAAGAGCTTTGGGCGAACCGATTTTCGGCCCCAGCAAGGCTTTCGAGAAGAAAAAATATAAGCCGGGGATGCACGGTAACAGCCGTCGTCGCCGTCAGGCTTCCGATTACTCTAAGCAGTTGACCGAGAAGCAAAAGGCAAAGTACACTTACGGCGTATTGGAAAAACAATTCCGTAACCTCTTCGGCGCAGCGAGCCGTAAAGGTGGTGTAACCGGTGAGGTATTGCTCCAGTTTTTGGAAGCACGTTTGGATAACGTGGTTTTCCGTTTGGGCATTGCGCCGACTCGTCGCGGTGCGCGTCAGTTGGTTTCTCACAAACACATCATGGTCAACGGTGTCGTGAATAACGTTCCTTCTACGCAGTTGCGTGCCGGCGATGTCGTCAGCGTGCGTAACAAGTCACGCGGCATCGACGTTATCGTTGACTCCGTAGGTGCAAAATCTAACATCCGTAACTACGGTTGGTTAGAGTTTAACCCGGACCAAATGCAGGGCAAATTCTTGGAATACCCCGAGCGTGAGGCTATTCCGGAAAACATCAACGAGCAGTTGATTGTCGAATTGTACTCTAAATAACGGTTGACGGTTGTTGGTTGACGGTTGACGGGCGGCTCTCACGAGTTCACTTCTCTATCGCTTTGCTGACACATATTGTTATTTTTTGCAATTCAACTTTGTCGGGAGATATGATGTTATCAAACGATAATTAAATTTAAAAGACAGCGAAAGGTGAATTTTCACCTTTCGCTTTCAGCATAAATAGAACAAGATAAAGGAAGACGGTCTGCGGACGTTTTTTGTCAGATAATGACGGACAACCGACAACCGACAACCGGCAACTTGTTTTCCAAACTTTAAAACAGCGTATGAGCATACTGACCTTTCAGAAGCCGGATAAAATCGTTATGCAAAAGTCTGATGACTTTGAAGGCGAATTTGAATTCAAACCCTTAGAGCCGGGTTTCGGTCAAACCGTAGGTAACTCATTGCGTCGCGTACTTTTGTCTTCTTTGGATGGTTTTGCTATCTCGGCAGTGCGTATCGCAGGTGTAGATCACGAGTTTTCGACTATTCGCGGCGTCGTACAGGATGTAGTGGATATTATCTTGAATCTCAAGCAAATACGTCTGAAACAACTCATTACCGATGATAACATCGAGGAAGAAAAAATCTACCTCACCATCAGCGGTAAAGAAGAATTTCGCGCGAAAGACATCGAAGAGCACACCAACGTCTTTAAGGTGATGAACCCGGACTTGGTACTCTGCCAAATGGAGCCTTTCGTGAATTTGGAAATGGAATTGACCGTGACTAAAGGTCGCGGTTACGTGCCTTCCGATGAGAACCTGCCGAAAGACGCACCTATCGGCGTAATTCCGATCGATGCCATCTACACGCCGATTAAAAATGTGGCTTACCGCATTGAAAATACGCGGGTAGGTCAGGCGACGGATTACGAAAAATTGACCATCGAAATCAAAACCGACGGTACAATTCACCCCGAGGAAGCACTGCGCGAGGCAAGCCGCATCATGATTCAGCACTTGATGTTGATTACCGACGAAAACATCACTTTCGACGACCCCGTAGGTCGCAAAGATGATGTTGTCGATGAACACATCCTGCACATGCGCAAACTGTTGAAAACAAATCTCGAAGATTTGGATTTATCGGTACGTGCGTACAACTGTCTGAAAGCGGCAAAAATTAACTCTCTCGGTGAAATGGTACGCTACGATACCCACGAGTTGTTGAAGTTCCGTAACTTCGGTAAAAAATCATTGGTCGAAATCGAAGAATTGTTGCAAGACAAAGGTTTGACTTTCGGAATGGATTTGTCTAAGTACAAATTGGACGAAGAGTAGGGTAAGACTTTAGATATTAGATTTTAGACGTTAGATTTTTCCCGCTCTGCTTAAAGACGCAGGAAGTCTAACGTCTAACATCTAAAGTCTAAATCTCAATAAAAAAAAGCAGTAACGTCAGACGTAACGGCAGTGGTAAAGGGAGGTCTATCAACTACCAACCAACAATTATCAACCAACCCGTCCGTGCTGCGAAGTTCATTAATTTTTAAAAAAGCATAAAATGCGACACGGAAAGAAATTTAACCACCTCAAACGTAAGAAGGGACACCGTAAGGCTTTGTTGAAAAACATGGCTATCTCTTTGATTGAGCACAAACGTATTAACACCACTTTGGCGAAAGCACGCGCATTGCGTATGTTCATCGAGCCTTTGGTGACTAAAGCAAAAGATAACACCACACACAACCGTCGTGTCGTATTCTCTTACCTGCAAAACAAGGAAGCCGTCAAGACTTTGTTCGGTGACATCGCCGAGAAAATCGGCGACCGCCCGGGCGGTTACGTGCGCATCATCAAAGCCGGTTTCCGGATGAGTGACAGTGCGGAAACGGCAATGATTGAGTTTGTTGATTTCAACGAAACTTACAACAGCAAAGAAAAAGCGGGCGGTTCACGCCGTCGTCGTCGCCGTCGTTCGAGCAGCGCAGCGGCAGCTACAACTGCGGCAGCAGCTACTACGGCAGCAGCGGCAAGCAGCGAAGAAGAATAGAATTTTTCTTTTCGGAAATAAAAAAAGCGACATTCGAGTAATCGAGTGTCGCTTTTTTCGTGGGGCGTAGCTCCTCAACCTCACAACCCCTCGACCTCCAAACCTCTCAATGATTCCGCGAGTCCATCCCCCAAGCCAACTTATTCCGGATCGTACTCATAAAACTCGTGTCGTTCAACTGTACCAACAGCATTTCAAAATCGCCTTTGCGTACCGCTAATTGCGTCGAAGAAGTAATCGTCTCGAAGCGACTGTCGAGGGTACACAGAAAATTTTCGGCGCGCCCTTCGACCTCGAAAGAAATCACCGAGTTATCGGAAATGACAATCGGGCGGATGTTCAAATTATGCGGCGCGACGGGGGTAATCACAAAATTGCCCGAACCGGGAAAAATAATCGGTCCGCCGCAACTCAAGGAATATCCCGTCGAACCCGTCGGCGTAGCGATAATAATCCCGTCTGCCCAATAAGAATTCAGATACGCGCCGTCGATGAAAGTATGAATGGTAATCATGGACGAGGTGTCGCGCTTCAAGATGGTAAAGTCATTGAGCGCAAAAGGAATTTCGCCGAACAGAGACATATTGCTTTCCGTCTGCAACAACGACCGCCGTTCTATTGAGTACATACCGCGCTGTAAAAGCTCGATGGCTTCCTTAATTTTCGTTTTTTCAATGCCCGCCAAAAATCCCAAACGACCCAGATTGATACCTAAAATGGGTACGTTGCTGTCGCGCACCACCGTCGCGGCGTTCAAAATAGTACCGTCGCCGCCCAAAGTAATGACGTAATCGAATTTCTTGATTCTGAAATCGACGTAGCCCGTAAAACTGCCGACGTTGCCTTTAAACTGTATTTTTCCCTGCAATTCTTCTAAATACGGCGCAAAAACATAGGCGTTAATTCCCGCTTCGTGCAGTACATCGAAGAAATTTTGGACGTGCGGAATGTCCGTATCTTTTAAAAAAGTGCTGTAAACGACTACTTGCATCGAAGATGGTTAGTTAATCTTATTGTTCAAAATTTTATGCAAATCTCATAAAATGTTGATAGTTGGTGGTTGATAGTTGACCGGAAAAATTTCCTAATGACGGATGATTTTCCTTTTAAACTCGATAACTCTATACAAATCTACAAGAATTTCAAACCTCCCGTGTCAATCTCATAGTACGATAAGTTTTAGAATAACGTTTTTTGATGAAAACAAAGTCAATCCACCCCCACGCGCACGTGTAAAAAGAACCCGTGTTCGTTCAATCGGTTGAAAGTATATTCCATTTGCACCACGACGGTGTAATAAACGTTGATGTCCAAACCCACGCCGCGCCCCCACAGCAGCGTGTCGTTCAGCGGATTGCCTGCGCCGTAAAAATTATCCTGCGCCCAGCCGAGGTCGTTGTTTAGGTTAAAATAAACACGGGTCGGCATCTTGCGGAAGGCTTTGAGCGGCGACAGTTTTCCGAAATTGATACTATTGTTGAACAACTCGTAGCGCAGCGTCGATTTTTGGTAAACGTAATCCGTACCGTCGATAACGTAATATTCGTAGCCGCGCACATAGTCGTCTTCGTAGCCCAAAGCCCGCATATCGTAGTACGGCTGTCGGCTGCGGATGAAGGCGTAACGCCCCTGCACGATGGCTTCAACGCTGAATTTGTCGTTGAGTTTAAACCATTTTGCTGCCCGCCCCGTAAAGTCCAAAGCGTTGCGTTCGCCGAAAATACCCAAGCCTGTTTTGCTGAGTCGGCCCGACAAATAAGAACCCGTCAGCGGGTAGGGTTTGATGTCGCGCTTATCGACGGCGTACTCGTAAGAGACGGCAAACCACCGTAACTTAGTGCGGTCGTCGCCGAAAAAATCGGGGTTGAGTTCGTCCTTGACTACGCTGCGAATGCGGTTGCGCTGATAAGTCAACTGCACGACCTGCCGACTAAACAAGCCCGGTCGAATAAAAAGTCTGCCCTCGACCCGTTGCCTTTTGTAAAGATAGACATCCTCCGAATTTTCAAAAACCAACTCGTTTCCGATGGTCGCGTAGGGGATTTCCTTGTTCTTAGTCGCCAAAATATTCAAACCTACCCCGATGGTTTTCTTGCGATTTAAGCCCGGCAGTTCGTAGTCCATTTCAAACTTGCGGGTATAGCCCCACTGCCCCGTAAAGCGGATGCGGTCGCCGCGCCCCGTCAGGTTGATGTGGTACATGCGCAGCCCGAAATTGACGCGTGACAGGCTGTGATTCATTTCGTTCCACCAGACGCTGAAATTTCGGTCCGCCAACTCAAAAATCGGCAGCGGCAAAATGAAAAAAGTTTCTTCGATATTCACTTCGACGTAGGCGTGATTGGTGTCCGTATTCCAATCTTTCAAATTGAAATTCACGTCGCTGAACAGCCCGGTATTCATCAAATACAGCTTATTTGTCTCGAAGCGTAGGGTCAAAATTTCCAAGTCGATGGTATCGCCGCGCCGAAAATCCATTTCCCGCAAAATAACCTTCCGCTTCGTTTTTCGGTGTCCTTTCACGACCACGCTGTCTAAGACAATTAACTGCGCCTGCGTTTCCGTCCCGCCGAAAAATAAAACGCAAAACGTAAGCACTACGACGCGCACGCAAAGACGAAAAGAGTTTTTAGTTTTTGTGAAAATTGACATATAAAAATTCGGGTCGGAAGAAGAAAAAACAACGGCAACGGAAGCACAAAAGTAATCTTATTGCCGTGCATCAAACGTCGCGTACCGTAAAATCACGGTAACAAATAAAAAACAATTTTCCGGCTTGCCGTTCCGTTTATTCCTTCTACTTTTGCGCTTTGATTTTAAAAGCAAAAAAAGCATCCGTAAAGGAGACTTATTTGCCTTGTACTAAATCATTTTTCAACCGCGTTTTGTTCGGTTCTGCGAAAGGAGTTCTGTCTTTTAAAGCCAACGAACAAACTCTGAAAATAATTGAAATTCTAAGAAGTCAGCCCACAACTCAAACCACTCCAACGACTCAAACAATTCTAACAACAACTCAACCACTCCAATAATTTTTCAGCCATGAGTGATTCTATCAAACACGAATGCGGTATTGCCTTAATTCGTTTGCGAAAACCACTGGAATATTACCGCGAAAATCACGGCACCGCACTCTACGGAGTGAATAAGTTGCACCTGCTCATGCAAAAGCAGCGCAACCGCGGGCAAGACGGCGCGGGTATTGCCACGATTAAACTCGACACCAATCCGGGTACGCGCTACATCAGCCGCAAACGCAGCAACGACCGCGACCCGCTCAAGGCAATTTTCACCGGGGTGTACGACTATTTTAATAAACTCACGCCCGAGCAAATGCAGGACACCGCGTGGCTGAAAGAAAATCTGCCCTACACCGGCGAGCTGCTGCTCGGTCATCTGCGCTACGGCACCCACGGCGGCAACAGCATCGAGGCGGTACACCCGCTGCTCCGCCAAAATAATTGGATAAGCAGAAATCTCGTCCTTGCCGGCAACTTTAACCTCACCAACGTCGATGAGCTTTTTCAGGAACTCGTCGAACTCGGACAATACCCGAAAGAAAAATCGGATACCATCACGATGCTCGAAAAAATCGGGCATTTTCTCGACGACGAGGTGCAGCGGCTTTTTACCTGGTACAAACCCGAAGGTTACTCCAACATTGAAATCAACGACCGCATCAAAAAAGGCTTGGATGTTCAGCGTTTGCTGCGGCGGGCGAGCAAGAAATTCGACGGCGGCTACGCAATGGCGGGTCTCATCGGTCACGGCGATGCCTTCGTGATGCGCGACCCTTCCGGCATTCGTCCGGCTTTTTATTATCAAGACGATGAGGTGGTGGTTTGTGCCTCCGAGCGACCCGCGATACAGACGACTTTCGGGGTGCATTTCTCTAAAGTAAAAGAAATCAAACCCGGTCACGCTTTGATTATCAAGGCAGACGGGCGGGTCTCCGAAGAGCCGTTTACCGAGCCGTTGGAGCGCAAAGCCTGTTCTTTCGAGCGCATTTATTTCTCGCGCGGCACCGACCGCGATATTTATTTAGAGCGCAAAAGACTCGGAGAACAGCTCGCTGAAACGGTTTTAAAAGAGGTGGATTACGATTTTAAAAATACCGTTTTCTCCTTCGTGCCGAATACGGCGGAAAGCTCTTTTTACGGTTTGGTGCAGGGCGTAGAAAAGCGGCTGAATGAAGTCAAGGCGGATAAAATCAGTAAACTCTGCAAGAAAAAAGGCGGTATCGACGCGAAAAAATTGGAAAAAGTGATGTCGATGCGGGCGCGGGTAGAAAAAATCGTCGTGAAAGATGAAAAACTGCGTACCTTCATCGCCGACGATAACTCACGCGGCGACATGGTTTCGCACGGTTACGATGTAACTTACGGCATTGTCAAAAACGAAAAAGACAACCTCGTTTTGGTTGATGACAGCATTGTACGCGGTACGACTTTGCGCGACAGTATCATTACGGCGGTTTCAAAATTGCGTCCGAAAAAAATTATCGTGGTCAGTTCCGCGCCGCAAATTCGCTACCCGGACTGCTACGGCATCGACATGTCGCGCATGAATAACTTCGTGGCTTTCAAAGCATTGGTGGCTTTGTTAAAAGAAAACGGAAAAACCAAGCTGCTCGAAAAAGCCTACAAACGCTGCAAGGCACAGGAAGGTCTGCTCGTCGATGACATCAAAAATCATTTGGCACCGCTGTACGACGAGTTCAGCTACGAAGAAATCAGCGATAAAATTGCCGAAATTATCACACCGAAAGGCATCAAACCCGAGATAAAGGTTATTTACCAAACAGTTTCGGATTTGCACAAGGCTTGCCCCGAAAATACGGGGGACTGGTATTTCAGCGGAAATTATCCGACGCCGGGCGGTAATCGGGTGGTGAATCGAGCGTTTATTAATTTTATGGAGAATCGGGATGAGCGAGCGTATTAGTTGGTGGTTGTTGGTTGGTAGTTTATGGAAGGGTAGAAATTGTTTTTAATATTTCGGTATCAGCAAAAATTGTGTTTTCTTTTTACCGTTTCTCTAATTTCTCTTTCAAAGTAACTAATTAAGTTTTCAGGTATATCTGCGTATTTGACACGCGAAAGCGTACCTGATACGCAAGTCAATCGAAAATTAACGCAGTATGAAAAATCTGATATTCGCTCTATCGGCTCTGCTTAATGTAATTCTTCTGTTTTCGCTTTTTTTTAATTGGTTTAACGCTCCGACCTATAACTACGGAAAACTAAAAGAAGATATAGAAGTCGGCGTTTTTATGAGTGACGACAAGGTATTTAAAATTCCCGCAGGAATAACCGTACAAGATGTTTCACCTCGCGGAATAGATGCAATCGGACGCTTTGAAAATAATCGATTCAGTATTATCGTTTCTTCTGAAGCGGAATTGGTCGATTACAAATCATCACCGGACAGTTTGCTGAAATTCGGTAATATTTATTCTGCTGACAGCAAATTTGAAAGCGACAACTAACCCATTTGCGGCAAAAGGCGTAAGTAGAATTTATAATATGAATTTTTTTCCTACCTTTGAACGGTGTTTTTGATTTTGACCGGAAGTTGTTCGAGGTCATTACTAAAGTTCAGAATGAAGCAATTAAACGTCTAAACGCCTAAACCTCCTAAACAATCCCGTAAACATATTTTTAAAAAAACTGACAACACTATGCCTCCTTTACAGCAAATCGGATTTTCGGATAAATTACTTGAGTTTATCAACAAATTCGGACCTACGCAGGGTCTTTTTGTGGTGTTCGTGCTCGGTTTGCTGTTTTTTTTGTACCGTCGTTTTGACAAATTATACGACCGTGCTTTAGACGAAAAACAAAAGGAAATCGACCGCCTGACTGCCGAAAATAAAAGCTACCGCGAAATGTTTTTGAGTTTGCTGCGCGAAGGATTTAAACTGAATACACCCGCAAATCCGGAAAAATAAATCATCTTTAATGCTGCCGATTTTTCTCTGCCTGCTTTTGCTTAGTATCCTGCTGCTGCGCCGCTACCGGCGCATCCGGGCGGTGCTGCGCGCGGATGAAACGGTCTTTCGCATTCAGCGGTTGCAGGGAGAAATGACCGCTTTTCTCGGTGTGCAACAGCACAGCCTGACCTTCGCCGAAATCGCACAAATTAAAGAATTGCTCGACCTGTGCGACCTTACGGCACAAACTCAAAGGCAGGTTTATACGAATTTCGATACGACAAAAATCAAAAACGCTTTGCACACCCAGCAACGCGCCGTCGCAAAATTAGAAGCCAAAACCGCGCACCGGTTCAGTCCCCGCGTCCGAGAGTTTTGCGGCGAATTTGCGGAAATTATCTCCCGCGACCTGCAAAGAAACTCCGCTTTCTACCGCCGTCACTTCACGCTCGCCGCCTTGCGCAGCGGTTACTTATTCACTTCTTTTTCGTCATACCGAAAAAGTCTGCGCGACATCGGACGCGGTCGCCCTCTTCATTCCGTCAATGCTCTTGACAACTAAAAACAAAATTATGAAATACACGATTTTTTGCCTGCTCTTTGCCGCATTTGCTTTTACCGCCTGCAATGACAAAGCAAGCGGCGGCAGCGAATATCCCGAATTTAACGACGGTGAAACCTTCGAACTCGGTCTGCGCCAAACCATGAAAATGAAAGGTAAAAAACTGACCGTTTCCTTCCCCGATGTCACCCAAGACAGCCGCTGCCCCGAGGGCGTCAACTGCGTCCGCGCCGGCGAAGTAAAATTTGTTTTGCAGACAAACGACGAAATGCACAACTTGGTACAGGAAAACAAAAAGCCCGTCAACGTCGAAACGGAAGGCTACAAAATCACGGTCGAAGAGGTGATGCCCTACCCAAAATCCACGGTAACCAAAGACCCGGATGCCTATAAATTGAAAATGTCGGTGACGAAAATATAATCAAAACAGCCGCTGCAAAATCAATTTGCAGCGGCTGTCTTGATTATCGATTAAACGGATAAATTCTACTCCGCCTTCGCCAAAAGCAAATCCCGCGTAGCCTTAATTCCTTCGATTTCGCTTAAGTTATCTCCTTCGTATTCTACTCCGATAAAGCCGTTGTACTTGTGGTCTTTCACAATTTCCAGCATCTTTGCGTAGTCGATTTTTGTCTCTTCGCCCGCCGCGTTAAAGTCATAAGATTTAGCACTGACCGCCTTCGCGTAGGGCATCATTTCCTCGGTTCCCTTGTAGCGGTCGTACTCGTTGATGCACTCGCCTTCCCAATTATCGCCGCCTTTCCGCGCAATGCAGAAGTTGCCGAAATCGGGTAAAGTACCCACGTTATCCGCACCGATTTCCTGCATGACCGCCACCAGTTTCCCGCTGTCGGAAGACAAACCGCCGTGATTTTCCACGATGACATTAATGCCCTGTGACTTGCCGTATTCCGCGAGGCGACCGAGACCGTCCGTCGCCGCCGCGTGCCATTCTTCCGGCGTTCCTTTGCCGAAAAGATTGACGCGAATAGAGTGGGCACCGATAAACTTTGCCGCATCTACCCATTGTTTGTGGTCTTCCACCGCTTTGTCGCGCACCGCTTTGTCATTTGCCGCCAAATCGCCGAAACCGTCCACCATAATCAGCAGATTTTCGACTTTTGCCGCTTTTGCAGCCGCCACCATTTTTTGCAAATACGCCTCGTTTTGTACACTGTTTTTGAAAAAATGCGCCACCCATTCCACGCCGTCGAAACCCAATTCACGTGCCTTTGCGGGAAAGTCGAGGTTGTCCATATCGCCCGCTTCTAAGGTGCGGTGCAGCGACCACTGCGCGAGCGACAATTTGAACCACAGGTCTTTTTTGGTTTCCTCTGCGGTCGTCATTTCTTGATTGTCATCGGTCATTGCTGTTTTATTCGCTTCGTTTCCGCAGGAGAAAAAGCCGACGGTAAGCAGGAATAAAAGCAGTAAGTTGGTTGATTTTTTCATTTTGAAAATTGTTAGAATTGTTTGTAACGCTTGCAGCGTTTGAGTGGTTTGAGTCGATTTGAATTGTTTGATTTATTGCGAAATCCGAAAACGCCGGGTGTGTACAGGCGCGAGAAAACGCGTCTCTCCGGTAAGAAAAATTCTACTCCGGTTTTTCCCGCTTCCACCGCCGATGCGACCACAGCCAATATTGCGGCTCTTCGCGTATCATTTCTTCCAGCAGCCGCGTGTGCATTTCCGTAATTTCGTACCGTTCCGTTTCTTGCGGATTTTCCGTCAAAAGTACGGCTTCCATGGTGTAATATCCGCGCTTCACCCGCTTTTGTTTGATGTAAATGACGGGTAAATTATAACGTTTGGCAAACATTTCCGCGCCGAGTACGACGGGCGTTTCCTGATTTAAAAAATTCGTCCAATAGTAGTTCCCGTGATTGTTCGGCGGGGCCTGGTCGCCGAGAAAAACCGTGGCGTTGACTTCCGTTCCCGTCTTGCGCATAAAACTCACAATCTCTTGCCGACTGACGATTTTTGCGCCGCAACGTCTGCGATAAGCGTTGATTTTTTTATCCAAAAACTTATTCTTAATCGGCGCGGCAATGATGCACAGCTTGTGTCGCAACTGCGGGTCGAGTGCCACGGAACCCATTTCCCAATCCGCATAATGCCCCGTTACAAAAATAACCCCGCGCCCCTGCGCCGCAATGCGGTCAGGAACTTCCGGGTTCAGCATTTTTACACGTCGCAAAGCCTCCGTCTTCGGCATACTAAACAGGCGAATGCCCTCCACAATGTAGTCGCACAAATGCCGATAATAACCCCGCGCAATGCTTTTGATTTCTTGCTCGTTTTTTTCGGGAAAGGAATTGTGCAGATTCTTAAAAACCACTTTTTTTCGATAACCGACGAGATAATAAATGACCAAAAACAAAAAATCGGACAGCACATGCAGCACCGACAAAGGCAGCAACGATAAGGGCTTCAGCAAAAAATAATAAAGGACGGGCATGAAGAAATTTTTAATTTCTGCCGAGCAAACGGTCTAAAGAATACCAACCGCCGCCTTTCATCAGCAAAATCAAAAACGGGATAAGGTACAGCAGCGCAGACTCCTTATCGGTCAGCGGGTCGGCCCAATGAATGACGAAAACCGCCACCAACATCGTCACCGTCAAAGGCAAAGCCGCAAAGCGCGTAAACAAACCGACAATCAACAGCGCAGCGCACAAAACCTCCGCAAAAACCGCCAAAGAAAGCGACATTGTCGCATTCATTCCCATTACTTCCGCAAATTTAATCGGCGCGTCGCCCGTCAGTTTTTCGAGTTTCGGCAAGCCGTGATTGAGCAGCATTAAGCCGCCGAAAGTCACGCGCAGCAACAACAAAGAGAGGTCGGTAGATTTTGAAATATTCATCCGGTAAAATTTAAAAAGGTGAGAACGGAGAAGCGGCGAAAGTTAAAAGAGCAGTCTAAAATCTAAAATCTAACGTCTAAAATCTCCTCAAACAACAAACATAAGCAAAAAAACACTTTCCGCCTAAAAAGCGTTAATAACGGTATTATCTTCGCGGACTTTTTCAAAAAAATCTAATTTTTCCTATGGCACAACAAGATGTTCTCTCCCAAAAAGTGGAGTACAATTTCATGTTTTGGTTTCATTTTTTTCTGACGGCACTGAGTTGGTTTATCCCCGTGCTGTTTTGGTGGCCCTTGGTTTTAACGGCTTATTCCGTCGTCCTTTTGCAGTTCGTTTTCTTCAAACGCTGCCTGATGAACGAAGGTCATGCCCTCGACGATGACGGCGATTTTACTTTTTACGCTTTCCTCTTGGAGCAGGTCGGCTTCAGACCCAACCGCGCAAAGACGCGCAAATTCGTCCGTTTTTGGATTTACATTATCATGGGCGCGTTCACGATTTTGTGGCAAATTGTCTTGGGTTTCGAGCCGTTGATACAGTTCACGGAAATCTTCGCGGCTGTTTTTGGGTAGTTATTTTTTATCCTTCGGAAACCGGCGTCAGACAATTCGTTTGCTTGAATTTTTATAACAACATCAAATTTTTTGCTCTTTTCAAAAAAAATTGTCAGACGCCTACTTATAAAACAAAAACCAACCACATGAATATCATCATCACCGGCGCGACGAAAGGAATCGGGCGTGCCGTCGCCGAAAAATTTGCCGCGGAAGGCTTCGACCTCGCCGTCAATGCCCGCACTGAGTCCGATTTAACAGCCTTTAAAAAAGATTTTGCAGTCCAATATCCGCAGGTGAAAGTCATCACCAAAGTGACCGATATGAGCAAAAAAGCGGAGGTCATTGCCTTCGCTGACTTTGTAAAAAAAGAACTCGGCGACATCGATATTTTGGTCAACAACGCCGGCAGATACATCCCCGGCAACATTGTCGATGAAGAGGAAGGGAGCCTGTCGGACATGATAGAGACCAACCTGTACAGCGCGTATCATCTTACCCGCGCCCTGCTGCCGGTGATGTTAAAAAAATCCGGCGGTCACATTTTCAATATGTGCAGCGTGGCGAGTCTGAAAGCCTACCCGGGCGGCGGTTCGTACAGCATCAGCAAGTACGCCCTGTTAGGCTTTTCCAAAAATTTGCGGGAAGAACTGAAAGGCAAAGGCATCCGCGTGACCTCCGTCATGCCCGGTGCCACTTGGTCGGCATCGTGGGCGGGCGTAGAGCTGCCCGAAGAGCGACTGATGCAAGCCTCCGATATTGCCGAGGCGATTTGGTCGGCGCACAAGATGAGCCGCTCGGCGGTGGTGGAGGATATTGTTTTGCGGCCGCAGGAGGGGGATTTGTAACAAGGCGGAAAAATCCGAAAAATCCTCCAATCCTCTCCGAAAATCCGTACTTTTACCCCGTTCAAACGTACTTTCTTTCTCGCTACACAACCTGAAAAGAAATGAAAACCAAGAAAATCGTCTTTGCGGCGGGT